>JAIQGK010000003.1:0-300000 GCA_020072645.1 Terriglobia bacterium | reverse complement strand
AAACACAGCCGGCAGGCCCGCGCGGTAGCTCGCTTCGGTGTCATTTTCGATTGTGTAGTGGACGTAGATCGTGCTCCGCGTCCTGAATACCTGTTCGACACGAATGCTGACCTCATTCGGTCGTGTCCGCACGCTGCTGTGCATCTGGACTGCTCCCAAGAACGCGCGTGTCAACATCATGTCAGCGAGTTCGTCCGCACTGCTGCTTACAACCGGCGGCGCAGCAGGAATGGCCGCATCAATAGCAAAGTTCATGGTCTTTACCTCTTCCGTGGTTTCTAATTCGTAGGCGAAGCGCCTGGATGCGGTCCAAACAAGAAGGTCGGTGGACACTCCGGGCTTCGTTGGCTTGACGAACACTTTGTTGTCCTGGCGCTCGATCTGGAAGTCGGAACTGCCGGCTGCCGCCATCGTGACGGGCTCGTGAAATTCAAGCACTGTCAGATGGTTCAGAGCCGTCGCAATATGGAGCACATTCTGAGCCGGAGCTTGTGGTTGCTGCGCGCCCAGTGCGACGGCAAATAGCCCGAATATAAAGATGGAGAGAATCCCTTTCATATTTTCCTTTTTTGGCCCTGAGCGGAACCCCGCGAGGGATTCCGCCCAGAGTAGTTACGGCCTCACATGATCCAAGGCACATCGTTAACGTCCCCATCTGCCGAGACGCTAGGAAACTCCACGTCTTCATCCACTCCCGCAGCTTGCTCCGCGGTGGTTTCTTCGCCGTGGGATTTGGTCGATGCATCCGTGTGGGTCTGTTCGGGTTTGTCGTCGAGGAGGATGTTCCCGTCTTTCAGCTTGAACAGGAACGTATGTTTCTGTCCTCCGTTAAGGGGATCAACCAGGAAAACCCGCCCGGAGGAATCAGTACGAACGAATCCCTCGTAAAGTTTGGGTACATGTACGCGGACGAACTTGCCTCCGGTGCGCTCGGCCAACTTCACGATCAGTTCCTGCGGAAAGGCGAGAAAGAGAATCGAGCCGCTGGAGCGCTCGCCTCGCGAAACCACACGGTTGAGCGCCTGCAGCCAACCAAACCGGTTCTCCGTCTTGTTCTGCGCCCAGATGCGGACGAAGGCCAGGATGGACTTCATCTCGTATTTGCCGCGCTCCTCATCAAAATGGCAGGCGCCATAAGACTGGTTCATGGCAAATAGCTTCTGTCTCCGCAGCTCCTTGTCGAGACTCTGCCGTACCGCGTCCCACTCGGCTTTGGCTTTTTCCAGTTGTGCTTTGAGGTGTTCACGCCGCGCGGCGATCTTGGCGATCATGGCTGCATAGGCCTGATTGACGAAACGGCATTCCTTCATCATCTCGCGGGTGACCTGTTCACCCACTACTAGTGACTTGAATGCCTCAATCGAAGCTTTGTTGGCCAGGAGGTCTTCGATCTCCTTGCGGACATGGTTGTAGAGTTTCCCGATGCGGTCGGTGCTTTCGACATCGAGATGGAGCGGCAGATCAGAAACCCGGCGCTCGTTTTTGTAACGAAGCCATGGCGCCTGCCGTACCTGCTGGCGTATTTCGGAGACAAGCTTTAGATCCGGCTGGACTTGCCACTTGAGGCTGTCGAGCGCGTTCTGGAGTTCCTTCGCCAATTGCTGGGCAAGCTCTTCTTTGCCCGAAGCACGGCAAGAGGTCATCAAATCGGTGATCGAGCCGATGTGATTTCCCCGGGCCTTCATGGCTACGTGCTCCAGATTGAACCAGGGGTCGCGGGCCTTGTTGGCTTTGTTTTTCCCCTGTTGGGCTCCCAGTCCTCGTGAAAACCGGTCCTTCACAAAGCGCGAAAACCGGTCTTCCTCGACCACGCAGATCCAGTCGAAATCAAAATCGCCGCCGTTCTTTTTTGCTGTTTCGGAATGGAGAACGTAAGCGCCCTCCAACCGCAGTTGCCGCGCCATCAGGTCGCGTCCTTCAGCCTCGGTCAGAACACACCCTTGCGCAGCAAGGTGCTCGCTCAGATGCTTCACGATCAATGGGTCGTGTAAGTTCCTGAAAGGCAGAAGATCGTCAACCATGCGTATCGGGTAACGGACGCAAAGGCCCCACTTCGAGGCCAGTGGAACGATGGCGCTGTGCTCGGGAATCCAGTCGGAGCCCGAAAGCACCTTGCCATCTTTCAAAAAGAGATATCCGTCATCCATCAAGGCAAATGCCGGCAGACGGAAGCCTCCTCCGGTCGTTAGCTTGAACGCCCAGCGGGCAAGAAGTTTATTCAGTTGATTGTTGACGTAAGGATGACGGACGATCTCACCGCTCGCGTCGGCCAAAAGCAGGCCTTCGACGATTCTGAATTCCTCGCTCGTATCCTGATCCGGGTCCGGAAGGTTCTCCGGATGCCGGCCCAGAATCTCAAGAAGTTCTTCATAACGGCCTTCGCTTACCGCTCCACTCAGCTTGCGCACCTGCTCCATTGCCTGTGGTAAAATTTCCAGCTGAATTGAGTCCTCGGGTGCATGTTCTAGCAACGTGTAACTGGACTCAAACTCGAGCTGGCGGGAGAATTCGCGGATACCCGTCACGGTCATCCCGCGAAATCTTCTGCCCGGCCCGAAGATCGAGTACATCACCGCCGGAACCTTCAACCCTGGTTTGACCGCACTCTCCGGCAGAATGAAATCCGCCTCAAGCGCGTCGGCAACATCATCCTCCATGATTTTGAATGAGCCTTTCGCCTGGGTATTGGAAAAGGCCATACGAAACTGGTAGAAGCGGCCGTCCGGAAGGACTTTCCGGCGTACCTCCTGTTTCGCAATCTGGGCCAGTTCTAGTCTTTCCTGCTCGCCCAAAAGTTCCTGGTCGGGAGGCTTGTCATAGCGATCCCGGAGGAGCCGGTCAATTTCCTCCATGATGAGTTGTTGCTCATGACTTTGCTGGAGCTTCAGGAACAATGAACGCCTGATCCATCCCCGGCAGTCGTTCGTCCCGAGCTTGCCATCGGGCACGACAAGCACACGTGCATCGGGTTCCTCCATCATCACTTTGCATGAGGAAACGAGGATCCCGAAATAGACGATTGCCGCCTGGGGCCAATGCTGGAACCGCTCGGCAATCGCACGGCTGTGCTCCTGGCCGACAAAGTAAAATTTGCCCTTCTTTGCCGAACCACTTGCGCCGACTAATTTGTAGTGAATTCCGTTCCAGACAAGTTTTGCCAGCCGGTTTTCGACCTGCGACTCCTCAAAGTCATCAAGGATCTCGGTCGGCACGTTCACGCTGGCGACCTTGATTCCGGGATAGAGCACGCTGAGCAGCGTGTTCTTCAAGGGCTCAAGATCGTGCAGCCGTGGCGCTACTCTGCCATTGCGGTCGATCTCAAGGTTCTGAATCTGGTCAGTCGGGATTCTGTAATTCTTCGTCTTTGTATTCTTCGTCATTGTTATTCTCCTTAACTATTTGTTCCCGCCGGAGACCCGGAGAGAGTTAAGGAGTTTGCGTAACCGCAAGCTCTCTCGTCGTCTCGCCTGGCCGCCGGTTCGGGTTCGCTCGGCCTGGCTCTCGACAGCGAGAAGCCCGGTCAGCACATCTCCCCACATCAAGCCGTGGGGCGCTCAAAGGACCAAATTACTTGCGTTGGTCATCTGAGAAGTCGAGTGCTGTGTTGTTAAAGAGAAATTTAGCTTTTAGACAGCCTGCTTAACGATCACAGGACTGCCACCGCCATTTACCTCCGGAATTGCTTTCCAAGCCGCCAATGTGTAGAACGGCTGGCTATTCTTGAAAGACTGAATCAGGGCCTCACCTTCGCTTGCTACTTCTTGTCCTAGTTCGAGTGAACCGGGCGAGGAGCCGGGCTTTGGCAGGAAGTAGCGCAGAGACACTTCAACTCCGTTACGTCGCTTGCGCCGAGTGCTTCCATCGTTTGCTGTCGGCGGCGCTGATGCGCCTGCCGGTGGTCTGTTGTCCATTGCGATGCTCCTTTATTTCTGTCCAGCAAAATCTGCCTGCTGCAGGACCCAGTCGCGTTTCTCGCCCTCGATCGCCCGCTCCCAGTACTCACCAATGAGCAGGCCGCTCGGGTTCTGCTCCGAACGCTTCTCGACCACCAGGCGCACATGGAATTCACTGACCACCTTGTCCACAGTTTCGTTGTGGTCGTGGAGGCGGTGGACCTCCTTCACTCCAAAGGCGGTGTAGGTCAGCGGATCGTCCTTCCCGGCCTCAAGCGAGCGGAGTTGGAATTCTGAACTGGTCTGATCGTCCTGAATCTTGCCGACCAGGTTCTCTTTCTGCATACCTCCGAACGCCGTGCGGCGAAGGTTCGCGGTCATCATGTTCAAACTGTCGGCCCAGTTGCGGCTTACGTTTGAGGGAGTGAAATCCAGGTAGCGTTCGAGAAACTGGCGGACAAAGGCACGTTTCTCAAACTCGGTCGGCTCAGCGGTTGCTCCCTGAGTGACAGAAAGCGACGGTTTTTGTGCGCCTACAATTCCTGCGTGGCCATTTTCGTCCACGCGGATTACCGTTGGGGGCTGCACGCGCACGTAAACGGCAAAACCAAGCGCCAGCAATGTAGCAGGCACGCACAAAAACGCCAGCAGCATGGCTCGATTGGCGTATGCCCGCAGGGCGCCATCGTGTTCGTAGTACCGGCCGTAGCTGAGTTTTTCCGGATGCTCAGATTCCTGCTCTTTTTTCCTTTTTAACCACATATTCATCGTTTCCTTACTGGCCCTATCTGCGACGTCTGAACAGAAGGCCGAAAAACTTGCCGATATAAAAGAAGATTAGGGTGGTGATGCTGTAGGGTCGGAACTTCGTTCCTTCCGGCTCCCAGATCGGTGGTTGTCTCCACATACAAGCCTCCAAAGCATGTCAGTTGTCCTCCGGTTTTTGCCTTCCTGCTGCGCGTCCCAAGGCCCGCGCAACATTGAAGGTGACCGCCTGAGTCACTGACTTTGGCGAGTAAATGTAGCCCGATCTCGCCTGGCTGGCCGAAGGCGAGCGACTTCCATCCTGATTCCCGGAACTCCCGCTCGTGCCTCCACTTACCACCGGCGTAACCGGGCTACTGTTGCTGTTCATGGCGCTCGACAGCCCCGACTGCAGGAACCCCGCCATTGATGTCGCCGGAGTTGGAGGAGGCATGGATGAACTTATGGCCATGGAGGAAGAGCCGCCGCCCGCGCCTGCTCCCGCCGCGGCGGGAGTTGCGGCTGTGCCGGCACCGGCACCGGCGGCAAATCCACCTACAGCCGCCAATGCCGCACCGGCCGCAGCGGCTGCGGCGCGGACTAAAGCGAATGCCGTCGATCCCACGTCGCCCGAGATGATTCCTTTGGCAATAAATGGGACCATTGCGATGGCAAGGGCGTAGAAGATGCTCACCAGGCCTAACATGGCCGAGTCAGGCACGCCCTGCAGAAAACCAAGAAAACCGTTGCCCAGTACGTTGTTGACCTGATTGAAGTGAATCGCCGTGATCAACGCACCGAAAACGGAATAGAGAATGCCCCAGGCATTCCAGATCATCAGATTGATGGCGTAAGTTCTCCCGAGCTGTCCGATCCCGGAGACAGGAATGAGCGCCATTACCAGCGGTCCGGTGACATACAACACGGTGCCGTAGAGCGTGTAGAAGAAGCAGAAGATGATGATGGCCAGCGCATACAGAATGTAAGCAATCAGCAGCAGCCCGACAGTTATCGTTCCTGAGATATCGCCGGTAATCATGTCCCAGAATGTGAGGTTGGGATTGGTTGTCGCCTGCTGCTGGAGCTGCGTCATCCAATTCATAAACATGTCGCCGGCACCGGAGCTGTTCGACACAAAATCTGCAACTGCGGTGAACGATCCATTTACATCGCGGAACACCGTGGTCCAGTTCGACAGGATCATGGCAACAACGACGTACTTGATTGCCGTTACTGCCAGCGCCTGAAGATCGCCACCACGAAGCGCCGCCTGATACAAGCCGACCAGGAAGCCAATCAGCAGGATCGCGAACGCGATGTTCGTGATAGTCGGGATGACCCGCGTACCATCAATCGCGCCCAGAGCCGTATTCAATAGGTGCTCGAAATAAAACACGATCAGTGCGCCCCCTGCAGCACCTGGCTTCCAGCTGAATGCAAATTCGTGGTATGAGCGGTCGAGAACTTCAATTGCGCACCGTTATTGGCCAGCTCGATTGACCGCACCCGTACCAACTCCGCCATGGCCGACTGTGTGTAGGCATTAGCACGAACCAGCCACGCCGATGCCTGCGCCTCAAGGATGGCTGCACTCCCCGGAGCTGCGGTCTGTAGCTGCTGGTTGATCTGCTCCGCCGCCTGGAGCTCAAGATCGGCCAAGGCATCGATCTCTACGGCTTTTTTCATTGCGGCCTGCGCCTCGGCATCGGTCATATCAACCAGGTCGCGAACTTGTGGTGGCGCGTCCGTTGCGGACATTACCGCGCCATACAGAGCGGCATAGTTGCCAGTAATCTGCGGAACGGAATTCGGATTTCGCGAAAGCAGGTTTTTTTCGAGTTGTTGGGGGGTTGGCAAAGTGGCGCTTGAGACAGATAACTGAAACGTCTGCTTCATCTGCGTAAACTGGCCCTGGAACTGACCGGCCAGCCCGCGCGCCTGATTGAGTGCCGCGATCGGGAATACCACCTGCTGCTCAAAATTGGCCGCTTGCTGCTCAAGCTGCTGAATGGCTCCGAGTGGCTTCGCGACAACACTACTCAGGAGATTTGAAATCGTGGTCAGCCCGACCGAGATGATGGCGCAGCAGGGATCCAGACCCAATTGGCTCCTGGCCTTTGTAGGCAGCATCATCACTACGACGGCAAGTGCCACAGCACAAGCAACGGCGTTTCTTACCCATTTCCACACGCGATTGAATGATGGACGTAACATTTGAGGCTCCTATGGGTGCGTGAGCACCTGCTGAATCTGGTTTTGCAAGGTACGGGTCGCCGCAGCGCTTTGCTTGAGCAGCGTGTTCTGATGCGCTAGTTTTGCTGCTTCCTGACGCAATTCCGCAGCGAGCACCTTAGCGAGGTATGCCTGGCTTTCGAGACTGGCGACTTGAGATTCGGCAGCCAGCATCGGCCCCGAGCCTGGCGCGGCAGTGGCGCTCTGCTGTTCGATGGAATCGGCGAGCTTCAGCATGCCCGCCGTCGTTTGGTCTGCGAGCACCGAAGTCTTGAGCGATCCCATGGCCAGCGCATCATCCATGTCCATCAGGTTCCGTTGGATTGGCTTGGCATCTTTCGCCAGAGGAACGGGCGTGTACAAGTTCGTGTACAACGGTTGAAGTTGGGCGATACTGCCGGCCTGCGCGCTTCGGTATAACGATTCCAACCGCGTGGGGTTAGGGAGGGTTGCGCTATTGTTCTTGATCGCATGGACCTGCGCCATCAAAGTCTGATATTGGGCGCGCGTGGAATTCACAAACGCGCGGGTCTGGTTGAGGGCATTCACGGGCCAGATCACCTGTTGCCGGAAATTGTTGACGGTGGAATTGAGCGTTTGAATTCCCGTAAGTACCCCGCCAATTGCGTTCTGGATGGTGCTCGTGATGGTAGTCAACAGCGTGATGATGTCGGTCAGTCCCGCAGCACGCGCTGTACCCGGCAGCAAAATAAGCGCGATTAGAGAGACAGCAAGCCATTGCTTGCCACGGCCGAGTTTCGTTAGTTGAAAGTACTTCTTCATTTCATAACTCCTCTCGCAACGTTTCCTGAAAACTCCTCCGGCAGCAGTTCGAGATCTGCAAGACCCAGAGGAAATTTCTCAGCCAACTCGGCGTACGCTTCCATCGCCGGTTTGTCTTTGTTCTGCTCCAACCACCAGGACCGATAGAGCCTCTCGCGCGCATAGGTAGTCGAGATCCAGTAATCGACCGGAGTGGGCGACATCCGGATCGTGTGCGTGGTTTCAGCCTTCTCGCCAATCACAATCAACGCATCGGCGCTCTTGCCTTTTATCGGCGCGCTGAAGTGCTTGATCTGATTGAGCGCCGTATCGTTCAAATGCAGGTGCTCACGCAGTGCAGTCATGTCCCCGGGCTGCTGGCCGATGATCTTGGTTGTCGAGTTCTTGACGATTCCGGCGCCGTGTACGCGTGGGTTCGATTCCGTGCCAACAAAATCTTCAGCCGTCTGGCTGATGCCCCAGACACTCGCATTGCGCTTTCTTGCCGTGCGGAACAGTTGAACGACCTCGGGGGCCAGCACCGGCGAATCGAGCAGAAACCAGCATTCGTCGAGCACCGTGATGCTTCGGCGGCCGTCCTTGCCTGATGCCCGCCGCGCTGTGGCATGCGCGATGAGCAGGCTCATCGCGGTTTCGAGCCGCGGGTCGTCACTCAACTGCTCCACGTTAAAAAACAGCCACGGATTGTCGAGCGAGATCGTGGTCGGGCGGTCGAACAGTTTGGCGTACACACCTTTGTCGCCCGTCCAGCTGCGCAGTTTGATAGCGGCGAGGTGCGCCTCGTCCATGACTCGTTCGTTCTTGTCTTCATCGCGCCACTGAGCCAGCTCATCCCGTAGATCGGAAAATGTGGGAATGGGATTGGACGGCCGTATCGCCGCACGCTTGTAAGTCCGGAGGATTGCCTCGGTGATCAGGTTGTCGAGCAGTTCCGTATCCTCGGCCCGGCCCTCGCCCAGCATGTGACGCGTCAGGTTCTTGAGGAACGCAACCTGGTCTTTGCTCGGCTCTCTTTCGCCTTCCGGAAGGTCCCAGGGATTGATTGTTTGATCGGCGTCGAGTGACATGGTGATCATGCGCCCGCCCATCAGATCAACCAGCGGCCGATAGGAATCGCCACGTTCGATAATCGAGATCAGTGGGTTGTCACGTGCCGCCATGAGCAGGAATTGCTGCACCATGAACGTTTTTCCGCCGCCAGACTTGGCCATGACGAGCATGTTGGCGTCGCTCAGGCCGGGATCGAACAATGAGAACGGAATCAGTTGCCGGTAGGGCGTTTCAAACAGGAAAAGCGGTGATCGTGGCGTTCCTCGCCAGGGCATTTCGACCGGCACTAAGTCGGCCGCGTTCGAGGTGAGCAGGTCCTGGTGACGCTTATCGGCCTCGGCCATTCCGGGAAGCGAACAGAAGAACAGACGACGCTTGGCCAGTGTTTCGGCCACTGCTTTGGCCCCGTTCATGCGGGCGATCGCGTAAAGGAGTTGCTGGCGGCGATTGTCGATGGTGCGCTCGGCCTGTTCCAGTTCAGATGTTGTCACCGCACGTTGAGAACTGCGCGTCCCGATGACCAGGCTCAGCTTAGCCGCCTTCACAGAGCTTGAAATAATGTCCTGCTGG
Organism: Terriglobia bacterium; assembly: GCA_020072645.1. Classification (NCBI taxonomy): domain Bacteria; kingdom Pseudomonadati; phylum Acidobacteriota; class Terriglobia; species Terriglobia bacterium. The sequence continues at coordinate 290,728 of JAIQGK010000003.1, read as the reverse complement.
ACGCGAACGAGTTGTTCCTCGGCAACCCGCGCCTCGACGTTGATACGGAAGCCGCCATTCGCGTCCTTTTGTGCCGCTTGCATCTTGCGCAGCCGGCCCTTGTAGCCCTTGAGCACTTTCGCCTGATCGGGAATCGTGATCTGGGCGTTGACGATGATGGGAAAATCAAGACCAATCAACTCCCGCAATACACCAGGGAAGGTTGCATCCGGCAGTTCCTTCAGGCTGACAAAGGAGTACAAGAGGCCGCTGATATTCAGGTAACTGTCGGTCTCATCGACGATGCTTATGTCGGCAATCTGCTCCCGCGCGCTCGAATATCTGAGTTGCCCCTCCGGTCGGCGATAAGGGCGGCTGTCGGGAGTAAGCGGATTGAGGGCACGCTTGAGTTCGAGGAACAGTTCGTGATCGGAGAGTCGTCGAGCACCCAATTCGGCAGCTTGAAGAGCCGTTTCGACGCCGTGAAGAAGACTCTCAAATTCGGCCAACAGGTCTTGGTGCTCTTGCCGCGAGCGCTCAATGCATTTGCGTGCTGACAGGCTAAATATCTCGCCGTTAGGCTTTAATGGTTTGCCGATAATGCGACGATGCAGGACTGGATCCCAGATGAAATACACATGCTGGATCGACCGTGTGTAGGCGCCCGCCTCTTCCTTGGTCTTCCATCGCTCGACACGCAGGGCGTCGAGTTCAATGACCGCACTGGACTCCGAGCGTTGGCCGCTAACATAGTCCCCAAGGACATGACCCAAGTCTTCGACCACTTCGTACCGGAACTGCACACGCATGCTCTGCTCGGGCAGAGAGCGCAACAAGGCTTCGAGCATCAACTTGCCCCGGTCACGGCCCTCATCACTCGCGAAATAGGTAGTGAGTCCATTGAGTTCGTATCCGGCCACGAAGCTGCCATCGATGCGCACCATGATGTTGTCGAGGTAGTCGCGAACCGGCAGTAGTTCACAAATTGCTGGATCTTGAAGTCGTCTTTCGCGCTGTTCTAGTGTGAGCGGCACTGTTTTACTCCTCCCGCAGATATGCCGACCGAAGGTGGCGGTCTCGGGCCAGAGCGCAATAGACGCGCGGCCTCAAGTACCAGAAAGCGAGATCGCGGACATATCCGCGTGGCTTCCCGTACTTAAATGCCATCAGTACCGGCACCATAAACAGGGGCACACCGTATTGGAGGACCAGGTTCATGGGTATGCCCGCTATCTCTCCGCCAACGAAATGACCAACGACATTCATCACTGCTGCGGCCCCGAGCACCACAAACAGGTCCTCAAATTCCAGGAACATGAAGGTCACTCGCGTTTGCAGATTTCGGTTAACCGGTGTCACGTGTAAAGCCATGGCTCGAACTCCTCGTTAAGGCACCCCCGACGTGCCATGTTGAATCCAGAACTCTCCCAGTCGCAGCAATCCCGATAATCCGAACGAGCACATTGCCGCAATGAGGTTCCGTACCCACGCCTCGCCGATCGTCATCCGTTCAAGCAATCCGGCGTAGTGCACGACTGCCAATACGACCTGAGTGACGCCGTAGAGCGGGAGCAAGACATTCCCGACCCAGTTCACCAGCGTCAGCAGTGCAATCCAGAAGCGGTCAGGATTGTTCCAGGCTGACTGATTGCTGAAGGACTCAAGCACGCGTACCAGGCCTGAGCACATGAGCGATGCCAGCGCCGCATAAGCAAAATTTTGATAGTTTCGGCCCTTGCTGAAGTGGTAGATTGCTGCGGCGGCAAACAGGCCGGCCACGGTCGGCATAATCACATTGCCCACCCAGTTCGTCAGGTTAAGCAGCCCATTTGCGAAATTCACCTTCAGCCACCTTTCCGATCAGCCGACCATGGCCTGAATCAGCTTCCAAATTCCCGAAACACTCAAGAAAGCCAGACCGGACGCAACCAGCGGCATGAATGGCCGGTGGCGCGCGTAATTGAAGATCGCTCCGGCCACTGCCAGCCCGGCAGCTTCCGGCAGAATCGTTCCCGTCAGGAAATTCCATGCCGAAGTAAGCATGTCTGTCGTCGCAAAAGTTGAGCCGCTGTTCCAGCTCTGCATCAACTGCACCGTCCCGGACACCGACAGCAGAAAGATGCCGGCGATGATCGATCCGAGCGGGCTGTGTCCCTCCGCCGCATCAAGCGCCGCCTTTAAAATGCAGAACGCGGCCAGTACCGGCGTGAGCCGTGCGACGACAACGTTCGAAATGAAACCTGTAAAGCTGGTTTCAACGCTATTCACCCAAGGGCTCGAGATGTTCCCGCCCTGGGGCGGCATCGAAATCCCTTGTGCCGCAAACCAGGACAGGAACTGGGGGAGGGTGAGCATGATGACCGACCACAATGCCCAACGCTGAAACCGGCCGCCGGTCTCAAAATTCACTCCGCCTTCTTGCCGCAACGCCATCCCGGCGAGCACCGTCGTGCAAATGGCGACTGGAACTGCCATATCAAACAGCAGCTTCATCAGGTCGACGAGAATTTGTGGCAACGTCATGACTTATTCACTCAATGGAACCGGGTTTGCTACTGCACGCCCGCCGTGCCGTTTTGGATCCAGAATTCGATCAGTCGTGTGAGACCTGAGACCACCAGCAGCCCACCCGCTGTTACTGCCCAGCGCATCGCACCGCGTCCTTGCGAATAGGCCACTACGGCCATGACGACTGCCAACGCTGCGCCGACAGGCGCGATCACATTCCCAACCCAGTTCACCAGGTTTAGGACGGTGCCTTCAGGCTGGGCTGCGGTTTGCCCCTGTACTGCTTGACCCGTTGCCGGCTGTTGCCCAAGGTTCTGGGCGTAGGACGTCAACGGAGAAAGCTGAAGCGAAACGATGACCAGGAGATAAAGAAGAGCGAGTCGACGCCGCGTCGCTCCCCGACTAGAAAGTTTCATGCTCGTCCTCTTCTGCGATCGCGTTGAATCAATTTCCCGCGTCGCAGGCGAGAACATAAGTCGGTTTCAGATTTCGATCAAATGAGGAGCAAGCCAGTCGGTGTGGTTCAAAAGCAGATATGGACCGGGCAATGGATGGCGAGACGATCTGCAGCCCGTCGTGGTGTTATGAATATTCGTGATTTTCAGTGAGACTTATAGAAATGGCGGGTCGGGCGGCTGCTGCTCAAACGAGATATGAGATGAAAATCTGCCGGAATTTGTTCCATCTCATAACCCCGGATGATATGAGATGAAAATCTGCCGAAATTTGTTCCATCTTATAACTACTCGCGATTTAATATCGAAGCCGCGAGTTTCCTGCCTGGCACCCTGGGATATGATTGTTGAGCTGGGCTTTTACCTTCTATCCCCACGCTAAATGGGCCGCGCTTGACGCAAAGGGCGCGGCCCATATTTTTGGTCTGTTGGATGTTACTGATTTTTTGCACCGACCTCGTTCAACTCTTGTTGCAAACGCAAGAGCTGTCGGAGCTGATCCATGCTCTCCGAATTGGCTGCTTGTGGGTCTGAGGTGGAGGCTCTGAAACCCGGAACAGATTTAGACGATTGTTCGAGCACAACGTAGATGGGTGTGCCGGCTGAAACGCTGACAACGATACGGGCTGTTACGGCGAGCCTTGATATTTGCTCATCGGAGGCCTGCCCGATGTTGTTGCTCACCCGCTCTCGAATGAGGTCGGATTCGCTCAATGGTTGGCTTAGGCTGCCACGCCCGACGAGCATGGTGCCGGCCTGGCCTATTCCCGACAACGAACGGACGAGCACGTTCTTTCCGGTATTTTTCCCCTCGACTTTTCCTTTAACCGGACCCATCTGGAGATCGGTTGCGGCAGCCTGGATCGGAATGGTGGCTCCGTCCGGCAGTAACAGAGAGTCGAATTGGATTGTCATGTAGCCGGAACGGTCCGCCTCCTGGATCTGTCCGACGGCTTTAGCTCCCGCGGGAACAATAATCTCGCCATCTCGTTCGTAGTTGTACTCAATGACCGCCATCACGGGCGTGCGCACCGCCGTACTAGCTGACGATTCCAAGCGTGCGCGAAGCCGCGTGCCTGTTGGAAGCCCCAGCCCATATTCAGTTGGAGTAGTCATATCGTCGTGGCGCTGGACGGCAGATTGAGCGCCAGAAACATTTCGGACAAAGATCAGGGATGATTTCTCTAATGCCTCGCGCTCGCTCTTATTTTGTGCGGTCTCGGACGCAACATTCGGTGCCATGCCGGGCTGATAAGGCGGAGCCTGCCAGGGCTGTTCGCTAAACGGTGGAATGGAGCCCAGCGTCCCAGCGGAACTTTCAGACGGCGGGCGGGGCACGGAGGAAGTCGAAGATGTTCTCCTGGTCGCGCTTCGATTGAGATCCTGTTCGTTCAGATATCCATCGTGGCCTTCTTTGGGAACTGGACGTCCTGAATCGGTGATCGGAAGCAGGCTTTTTTCGTCCGGAGATGTCGCCTGAGACTCCGTGTCCCGATTGCCATTCGCAGCATTGCTTGATGCTTTCTGTGCACCTCCACTGCGCGGGCCGGACATGCGCGGAGCGGAGACAACAGCAAAGATGAGTAAGGCAAATACAACCGCACCAGCGGCAACAATCACGAACCGGTTCTGTTGGATCTTTTGTCTGGTACGCAGTTTGGCTCGCGTCGCCAATTCGGCTTTTGCCTCCAGATCCGTCGACACGGTTGGCGCGTTCACCTGGGGTGGAACTTGGTCCTCGATGATGAGGGTCCCATGATTGCTTCCGCTTCCATTGTTCTGCGTCATCTCGCACCTCCGTTGGCAGCCGGGACAAAAGACAGCGCCACGAGCACTGGGCGATCCACCTGTTCGACTTGTGCGACCTGTAGCATTAAACGCTCCGACGAGGCCTTGAATGCGGGTCTCTCGAAAGTGACAAGACCATCCGCCCTCTCGCCCGGCGCCAAGCGGCGTGATGTTAGTCGGTAGCTCTTAATGGCCACCGGCTCTGCCTTAATCGCTTTGTGGTGATGGTCCTTCGTCGTATCCGTGAGCTCTATCTGTGGTGGAAGTAACTCGACTGTCTTCGACGAGGAATTGAGCACCGAGAACGCCACGGCCATGTCATCGCCGCTCCGGCTAGAGCGTCCCACGCTCACACGCAACTGTCGGCCTTCCCAGTGTGGAACAGCGTTTTGCTCGTCCTTAAGTACGTCTTCCTCTGAACCGCCGGCGCTTCGTTGCTGTGCGCCAAGGTTTGGCAACTTCGCTGAATCGAGGCTCTTTGTCTCCTCAATTAAAAAACCAGGATGGCCTGCTTCAACCAAGAAACTACGCGGCGGCTCGTACTTCAGAACGTAATCGACTGGCGCCGACCGTTCCGCAACTCCTCGGCTTATGAGGGCCAAAGAGACTTCACGGCCGGTCCGGGTTGTGATCAACGCATTGGTGCGAGACGCGCCTGAGGTACTTGGTTTGAAGAAAACCAATTGCGGCTCGGCCTCCGAATGTTCAGCTTTGAATGACCCTGGATCACCGAGGACCACGGAACTGACAGCTTCCGGTAGGCGAACTGACGTAACAAATCCGGGTCGCAATTGGAGTGTGGTGACGCTCTGTGGATCCAGATTGAGGTTGAGAATCCTGCCGGGAGCGAGATCGGCTTGTGCAACGGCCACGGCGATGCACGCCAGGGGCGTTATGAGATGAAACAAATTTCGGCAGATTTTCATCGTATATCTCTTTTCTGAGTGGTTTCGAGAATTTCTGTTTTCTCTTGGGCGAAGCGCAGGTAAGTGGCTCGAATTCGAGACACATACGCGACAACATCCGGGTTCCGGTACGCGAGACCGCGCCTGCTCACAATGTCTTCCCCCGCGTAGTAGGCGGCCGATGCCAGGCGCGAGTCGCCGTGAAACTTCCGCATCAGCCACGCCAAATAGCGCACACCGCCCGAGACGTTTTGATCGATACTGCAGCGATCGCGTACACGTAAACGCTGGGCAGTCATTGGCATGAGCTGCATCAGGCCGGCTGCGCCTTTGGGAGAAATGGCGCACGGTCGCCAATTCGATTCACGTTCCACGATGGCGCGTACCAACGGGACGGGCACGCGATAGTGTTCCGCATAGGCGGCGACGTAGTATTCAGACTCGGACCTGCTCGTCGGCCTCGCTGCCTGCGCCGAACAACTCGTGACGGCACAACTGACTAGCAATAAAGCAAAAACTTGCTTCATGATGCACCTCCTCGCAATGCTGCTGCAGTGTATTGCTGTGCGTCATAGATCAGGCTTGCGAATCCGTCGCGCAGAAGCAGTTTTTTTCTATCGGCCTCCGTCTTTGCCAGCAAGGGCAACAAAACGTCGCGTAGTCCGGGAGTAACCTGCTCATGCCCAAGGATCTTGAGTGCATCAGCCAAGTCCAGAATTTCCGACACGGATGGCGGCTTTTCCAGGCTCCAACCCCGCAGGGCTTTCGCGAGTCCCGCCATTCCTGCGTGAAACTCTGGACTCGATTCCGGAGTCCTCAGCGCTACAATTTCCGCCTCGCGTTCCGCCGTCGGATGTTCAACGCGGAGGTAAAAACTACGTCGGCGCAACGGATCGCCAATGCGGCGTTCTTCATTCGAAGTGAGCACAACGAATGGGATACTGCGTGCCTCAACGGTGCCAAGTTTCGGGACACTGAGCCTCCACACGCTCAAAAGTTCTAACAAGATGGCTTCGAAAGCCTGGTCAACCTTATCAAGTTCGTCGATGAGCAAGACACAAGGCGTTTCCGACAGCAGAGCTCGCATAAGCGGGCCCGCGCTGAAGAAATCCTGGCTGTGTAGTTCGGTTCTCAGCGAAGCCCAATCAATATCGCCGGACTTGGCTCTCAACTCGACACAAAGTCTCTGCAGAGGTTCGTCGAACTTACCAATGGCCTTTTCTTCGTTGATTCCCTCGTAGCACTGTAGTCGCTCAACCGTGGTCTGCGCGGCTTCTGCAACTGCATACGCTAGTTGCGTCTTCCCGCTGCCGGCTGGCCCCTCCAAGAGCAGCGGCTTATGGAGTGCCGCTGCTAGGTGAACGGTTGTTGTTGCTATGGGATCCGCGATATACCCGGTGGCCCTCAGCCGTGCATTGACTTCTTCGAGAGATGAAAACACCCGTGGCTCCTGTGCCCGCGGACCCAAGTTTGAGGTCGCGAGCGTCAAGAACGTAACCCCGAATGAAATTTCGGTCAAATTCGAAGGAATTCGGGCTGGTTGACTGAATTATTAAGATCGATTACAACGCCCAATGACGCGGCCAGCATCGGGAGGACTGCGAGGTGGTCCCTTCAATGCCCGGCGGCACTGGGGAATACCATGAATATCGGATCATCCTTGGCGGCAGATCTCGAGAAAATGCCGCGCGCACTGCGAGCGTCGGAGCTCGCAAAAATTCTTTCGACGAGCAAGATGACTATCTATCGCCTTGTGGAACAAGGCGCGATTCCTCACTTCAGAGTTGGTGGGCTCATCCGTTTTGACCCACATGCGATTGCGGATTGGCTTCGGCGGAAGATGCCCTTGAACCAAACAGCTGCCTAAGCGTGCGCATCTTCAGACTCGGATGTGGATCGTGGCAGAGGAAACGTCGCATTGACCTTTTGGAGCGCTTCCTTGTCCCGGGCAGGTTTGAGATAGCGCATCGTCGACTCCAAATCTTTGTGTCCCATCCAGGTTTGAACCGTTGTCAGATCAACTCCGGCGCGTAGGTGCATGGTGGCGAATGTCGCCCGGAACTTATGCAGAAACCAGCTTTGGCAATATGGTCCTTTGGCGCAGTGCCCTTCCCCTGTGTCGCACAGGCCACAATTCAAACCGGCACGCCAGGCGATGCTTTTGCATTGGCGCAGGAAGTTGTGAACAAGCTGGCCGTTGCAGGTCGCGAATACCAGTGAATGATTTGCGGGTGCTGCCGCTTTGTGATGGCGCAGACTGTTCAGGAGGCGGTCAGGAATCGGAACCTCGCGTTCTTCCCAATCCTTCGGAATGAATCCCAGCTTTGGCTTGGCCTTCACCCGAACAACGTGATTGCCGAAGTCAATGTCCGGCCACGTTACATGCATTACCTCGCCTTCGCGAAAACCAGTCATCCAGAAGAATTCAAACAGTACTCGCTTCCAAGAGTTGCACTGCGAAAGAAAAGTCTCGATCTCCTCACTGGTGTAGATCTCGGGTTCCGTTTCCGTGTATCGTGGCCAGTCGCGCTTGCGGATCAATTTAGTAATTCCGTTCGCTTTGAGCATTGAGACGACAACCTGCACCTTGGTCCAGATCGTGCGGCGGGCAAGGCCCTTATCGGACAAAAAACCCATGAAACCCATAACGTCAGCTCGTTCGACATTACAAAGCGGCTTTTCGCAACACGATTGGCGAAAATATTCGAGCGCGGTCTTGTACTGGCTGTAGGTCTTCGGCCTGTGGTGTTGGCGTGTTTCTTCGAGGAACTCGCGGCAGGCCTCTGCCAGAGTTGTTCCGACTCGCTTATGTTCACCGACGATCTCGATTCCGAGCGCCTGATTCCTGAGCATCTGCGCTCGGCGCTCAGCAGCGGCAAATGCTTCGCTTGCATTTTTGCCCACCGATTCTCGATGTCGCTTGCCGTCGATATACCATTCGATGTAGTAGGCGCCTTCTTTGTGGAATTCAGGCTGACCATCGATCAGTACGTAGTTGGGACGAATTCGGCCATTGCCGGTGCGCACGACAGGACAGAATCGCCACGTCTCAGATGCATCGCCGCGCACCTTCACGTACTTCGTGAGATTGACGCGCCCTGCAAGGGGCTTGTTCGTCGGCATCAGAGTCGCTCCGGGCCAGGCTGGAAGAGGCTATGTTCAAACCGGAATTCGGTCAAATTCTTCCGGCTCTGGATCGAGTGTGCAAGGGAAGGAATGCGCCGGGAGAAGACGCGTGCAAGTGGTCCGTCGCTTTGGACACCGGATTGGGCGCCAATTCGGTCGTGAGAGCCGAGCCTGCGCTCAGAACGGGGCGAACTCGCGCCCCAGGTGAAGTAAGGGAGAAATCGCATCACATACCGCTCCTGGAATGGGTTTTACGGTATGGACGACGGTATGGATGGCACTTAACTTATTGAAAGCAAAAAGACTGGCGGAGAGAGTGGGATTCGAACCCACGTTAGAGTTTCCCCTAAACACGCTTTCCAAGCGTGCGCCTTCAGCCACTCGGCCATCTCTCCGGCGCAGGTTGGGACTGGAGCCATTATACAGGCTGATGGAGATGAAGGTGGATGAGGCTCGCTCCGCCAATCGCGGACTGTAGTAATCGCAAGTAGCCACCAGTTTTGTGAAAACACCGGGATGAGTTCGAAGAAATTCGCGTGGATCAGCGTAATTCGCAGCCGAATCTCAAATAAAAAACGGCCATTCCGGCCGTCTCTGTTCCAAAATGAATTTTAATATCGCCTCGCGCGCAAACTTACCCAGGTCTCGCAAGGGCTATGCGTGGCAACAGCGTTTAGCAGCTTGTGGCCATGCTGCCGCAGAGAATGCGCTCAAAGCAATATTCGTCAATCACCGCAGCCACAGCATTCTTGCCTTTTTCGTCCAGTGAGCGCACCACGCGCCCGGTGCAATTTACCTGGACATCAGTATCAGTCCCCAGGACGGAAGCGGGCAGCACAATGCGGAAGCGAATCACCGTGCCCACGCCGAGCAGGCTTTTGGTGTGAAACAGCACGCCGCCGGCTGAAATGTCGGCCGTTTCCGCGAAGTATTCATGGGCGTCCGCAGTTCGTACGGTGATGGGAAGTCTCAGCGGAAAACGCACCGAGCTTCTTGTATCTGCCGGGCCTAAACCAGCAACGGGACCTTTGGATTCGTTCACCCTTGCACCTCAGAACGGAGGTTATACCCGTCATGCGGCCATCCCAAGATTACTTTGGTATTCAGTGCGCACCAAAGGACATACGCCAGAAGAGATGGCCTAAAAACCGCTCAGAATTTGGTCACTTCAGTGAAGTTAAAGCCACGAATTTTCATGCCCGGGACCACCATATCAAAGGCCTCTTCCCCACTGGCACGCACCGGTTTTCCAATGGCTTCAACGCCGTTCAGCATCTCAATCAGGCTCTGGTTAAAGCGGAAATTCAGCAGTCCGTGCTTCACTTTTCCGCCTTCCACCAGGAAGGTACCATCACGCGTCATGCCGGTAAGAATCTTCTCATAAGGATCAACTTCGCGGATATACCACAGCCGGGTAATCAGGATGCCACGCTCCGTCCCTGCAATCATCTGCTCGACCGTCTGCTCGTTCCCGGGTGTGACGAAAACAATGTTGGTCGGCGCTTCACCCATCTCATTTGGCAGCGGGAAGCCGTGGCCCGTGACCTTGATCTCGCCGACTTTGTCTTTATATTCAGACTTGCGCATCTTCGCCGCCGTGCTGCGGGCGTAAACAATGTTGCGGATCACGCCTTTTTCCACCAGGCTCACGCGTTGGCGATGCACGCCTTCGCCATCGAACGGCGCATTGGATTGAAGCGGATGAGCAACGTCATCAACGATGGTAATGTTTTCGCCGAACAGCTTTGTCCCAATGCGGTTATTCAGAAATGACCGCTGGTCCAAGATGGCCTGCCCACCAAAGTCCCAGAACATGAAACCGACCAGATCAAGCACTGCCGCAGGCTCAAGGATCACAGTATATTTCCCCGGCGGCAGTTCCTGCGGGCTGCACGAATCCCGCGCTTTCTGTGCCGCAATTTCCGCCAGTCGCACAGGATCAACATTTCTGACGTCGGGGGAGTTCGCCTTCTGCCATCCTGAAGAGCTGTCAGCCAGCATGGTGATGGAAACTTCCGCCGACGTCTGGCGATGGTACACGCTCAGGCCGTTGGAGTTGATTACAGCTTCAGCGCTTTGCGAACTGGAATAAATGCCCGCGGTCACCAGCTTATTCTTCTTGGCGACTCCCACAATTTTTCCAACGCCGTCAGCCCGGTCACCCGGCGTAATCGCCGCTGTCTGGTTCGACCATCGCGATGGACCTTCCGCGCCTTTGCCCGCGCTGGCTTCGGCCATCGGAAGAAAATCCGGATCAGGCTCCTGAACTTTAGCGATGCTCTCCGCCGACTGCACCGCCCGCTTGAGGCCTTCATCATCAAAGCGGTTCGTGGTGGCGCGGGCAGTTTTGCCATCAAACGCCACACGGATCGACGCCGCTTCATTCACCTCCGCCACATTCTGGTGGATGGTGTTGTTGGCAAATCGGGTAAGCGAGTAGTCGGTTGAAGAGAAAATGACTTCGATCTCTTCAACCGTTGAGAATTTCTTGATCTTCTCGAAAATTTGTTCGGCGTGGGATTGGGTTAGCATTTTGGCCCCAGCAATTGGCAGTTGGCAATTGTGTGAAATCCCGAGCACCAGCGAGGGATCCCTATAGTCTTAAATCTTTGCAAATCTGGCCACATTCTTTCTCTCTCCTCAATCTCTCTGGCTTAATGTAGCGTTAAATGCTCGTGTCACAAAAGGGTTCTCTCGCTTCGCTCGGGATAAAAACAAAACCTAATTCCCCTTGTACGCCGTCCCAATCTTCACATTCCTGAATCGCGCCGGGGACGCGCCATGTCCCGTGCCCATGGTCTGCATCGGTTGGCCTTTGCCGCAGTTCGGAGTGCCCCACAGAGTCCATTGATCGCGCGAGCAGATAGCGTCCATCGAATTCCAGAATTCCGTGGTGATCCCTGAATAGGAGGGATTCTTGAACATGCGCCCCAGCTTGCCGCCTTTGATCTCCCATCCAATCTCGCAGCCAAACTGAAAGTTATAGCGCTTGTCATCAATCGACCACGAGCGATTGGTTTGCATATAGATGCCGTCATCCGTGCCGGCAATGAGCTGGTCAAACGTCAGTGGCTTTTCTCCGGGCAGAATGCTGATGTTGGTCATGCGGACGAGCGGAATCCGGTTCCAGCCTTCAGCGCGCATGGTGCCATTGGAGCGCGTCTCGCCGATGGTGTGCGCCGTCTCGCGCGAAGAGATATATCCGGTGAAAAGGCCCTTGGTGATAATCGGCGTGCACTGCGCCTGGACGCCTTCATCGTCATAGGCAAACGTGCCCAGGCCGGGACCATGTTGCTCCGTGGCATCGGCCACGACGTTCACCAGATCGCTGCCATAGCGCAGTGTACGTAGTTTTTCCAGGGTAAGAAATGACGTTCCGGCAAAATTGGCTTCATAGCCCAACACGCGATCCAGTTCAATGGGATGGCCAATTGACTCGTGGATCTGTAAGCCAAGCTGCGAAGAATCGAGCACCAGATTCATTCGTCCCTCCGGACACCGCTCGGCCTTGTGCAGCGCCACGGCTTCTTCGCCAATGCGGCGCGCATTCTCCAGCAGCTTTAATTCGCCAATCAGCTCATAACCTCTGTTCTGGTGCTGCCCGCCAAAAGAGTTTGGATACGACCGCTTCATGATCTCCGTTCCCTGGAACGCCAGCGCACAGAAGCCTGCGCCGGTGATCACGCGCGTTTGATGAATGTCTGAACCGTCAGTGTTATAGAACCATTGCTCATAGCGGCCAAGTTGCATGCTGCTTTCAGCCAGCGTTACGCCATTCACGGCGAGCAACTCCGCGTCAATGCGCGTGAGTAGATCAAGGTTCTGGTCGAGCGAAGTAGTGAAAGGATCGATCTTGTAAGGGCTCGACCATTCGATCTTAACCGCGGGCTCTGGCGCCAGCCGTACCGGCTCCTCTTTTACTCGACTGGATGCCTTGGCGATCTCGACTGCCTGAGCAGCGGTCTTGTCCACGGCTTCACGGCTTAGATCGTCCGTGGAGGCAAACCCCCACGCATCATTCACCAGCACGCGAATGCCGATTCCCAGGGTTTCCGCGCTGGCGGCATGGCCGACTTTGCCATTCTTGGTGGCCAGCGAGCGCTGGCGATGATCGACAATACGAACGTCGGCGTAACTGCTGCCGCGCTGCGTAACGGTGTCCAAAGCCCAATCAGCAATTTGTTTCATAGTCATACCAATTCTTGATCATAAATGATTTCAGCAGCGCAGGCTTTGGCCTACACTAGCTCCCATGTCGTAAAATCTTCGCCTATCAAGAGCATCGACCTGGAAGACGGAATGCCGAAGGTGGAAGAAGCACGGTTGCGCATGCAGCGCGAACTTCAGATTGCGCAGCAGCAGGGATTATGCGCGGTCAAGCTGATTCACGGGTATGGTCGAGCGGCGTCGGCGGCGCGCTCAGGACAGAGTGAGCATATACGATTGTCCCTGTCAGGAGGGGACTTTCGGACGGGACGGGATGTCGGCAACGGGGGATGGCCTGGGCAAAGAGTCCACTGAACATGCAAAGTCATTGGAACGACTCAAGAAGCTATAAATTATCCCAGTCCTTTGAACAACTCCGCCAACTCAATCCTGAAGCCCTTGGCAAACTTCTGCATGCTGAGAAGCGTCAGGTTGCGCTCTCCGCGCTCTACCTGCCCGATGTACGTCCAATGCAGGCCGCAGTGCTGTTCTGCTTGCTCTTGCGACCAGTCCCGCGCTTCCCTCAATTCGCGGACTCGCTGGCCGAATGCGCGCTTTAAGTCTCTTGCCATGATCACAGAGTTTCATCGGCCAATACTTAAATGACTAGAGACTATAGGTATTATTTTGTTATTATGTTGCGGCATGGAACCTCCGGCAAAAGACGGGGAATTACACGAAACCGAATTACATGAAACCAAGGCTGGGATTTACGAGACGTGGGCGGTTGTCAATCGCGCCTTTGAGCAGATCGTCAACGCACTCGACAAGCTGCAAAAGATTGGCGTCCTCAACGGCGATTACGCGCAGGATCAGGACACGTTCACCAATGACCTGTGGGCCAGAATTAACATTCAGATCATGGCCGGCGTGAGCAGACGCGAAGAAGACGACCGCGCCCATTACGGGAAAATGCGGGCCACGCTGGAAAGACGGATTAGAGGCAGACAATAAAATCACACATCTGCTTTTTGGTTCGCGTACAGCCGCGCAAATCCGCGATAGAGTGGCTTCCCTCTTCGTTTCGTCCTAGACTAAATGCCATGTCGCGAAAGCCCGCGCCCATCAAGATCATCGACTTGGAAGACGGCCTGCCGAAGGTGGAAGAAGCCCGTTTGCGCATGCAGCATGAACTTCAGGTTGCGCGGCAGCAGGGATATGCGGCCGTGAAGTTGATTCATGGCTATGGTTCCAGCGGAGTCGGCGGATCATTGCGAATCGAATTACAGAAGGAATTGCAACGCCTTGCCGGTACGGGCAGTGTGCGGTCATTCGTCGCCGGCGAAAACTGGCGTATTTCCGACGAGAAGACCTGGGAGCTGCTCAAACGCTATCCGGAGTGGAAGCGGGATTCAGACCTGGGCAAGGCGAACAAGGGAATCAGCATCGTACTGCTCTAAACGCGCTCTGTAGCTCGCGCTCAGGATGGCGTATCGCGGGGATGAAATGGATCGCTAACCGCGATGTGTGCAGTGGGATATAGCAACTCAGGAAACGCTCTAAAAGGTCCCAAATTGAACTCTTTTGGATCCGTGTAAATCAGTGTTATCAGCGTCATCTGCGATGAGGTTTTGATTTCCGCAAAAATCCCTCAAAAATCTGTTCCGGCTTCATTGCTAGCGTGTCTTATTCCATAGAAACCAATTCCAGCAAACGGTTCATCCTAGGGGAGCACGGTAACCGCCGGCTCCCCGCTCCTTGTTGCTGCTACGGTTTCTCGACGGCAACTTTCTCCGACGGTAATGTTTGAGAACCGCCAGTGCGAACTGCTGCCTGTGCGGTGGGACGGTAAATGCATGACGGGTCTTCAGTAAACATGTCTCCATGCATGATGTAAGCGCGCGCGCGCGATCCTCCGCAGACGCCCTTAAAGGCACACTCCCCGCATTTTCCGGTAAGGTTGGCCTGGTCCCGAAGCAATGTAAAAACCTGTGAACTGCGGTAAATCTCTGCGAGGTTGCTCACGCGGACGTTTCCCGCTGAGACGTGAAGCCCGGCGCAGGGATAAACTTCGCCGCTGTGCGAGACGAACAGCATCCCACGGTCTTCATTCACGGGCATGATGCCCGGGATTCCATCCTGGAACGGATGCCCGTCCGTTATTGCGTCTGCTCTTTCCCTGACCTGCTGCTGCAAAATGTATCTGCGATAGTGTGGCGCTTCAGACGTTTTGATTTTGAATGGGACCTTTTGTGCCAGCACATATAGCCGGGCGAAAACGCCTTCAAATTGCGCCGCAGACGGCATCTCTTCCAGCTGTTCCGGAGTTGCAGGGACTGGAAATGCAATATTCCATTGCTTGATCCTGAAGGTCTTCAGCAACGCGGCCAGGTTCTCCAGATCATGCAGGTTGCGGTCGCATAAATGAGTGGTGATCTGGTAAGGAAGTTTCCAGTGCTCAGCCCATTGAATGGCTTCCATGGTGCGAGCAAAGGAACCGTGCACGCCGCATACCAGGTCGTGCAACTCTGGAGTCGCCGCATCCACGCTCAGGAGCAAACGCGAAAGGCCGGCATGCTTCAGTTCGGCAATGGCATCAGGAGTTAACAGCGGAGTTGCGGGAAGCGCCAGAAAAGGATGCAACTCTCGGACCGCCGCATGCCGCACCAGCTCATAAATATCTTCACGCTTCAGCGGATCAGCGCCAGTCATTACGAAGATGGGCGGGCAAAGCTCAGCAAATTGATCAATCGCTTGCCGTGCCTCCAGCGTGTTTAATTCCAGTGGATCTGCTTCCGGCTGGACCCAGTCGCCGTAATCCAGGCAGGGCACGTCACAAGCCTGGGTGGTTTCCCAAATTGCGATCACGGGGGTCTTGTTTATATCAAAATTGTTTTTCATGATTATGCCTTTAAACCTTTTGCCTTCTCTTTCCGCCATACTAGGCGGGCGCAGGATTTAGGGAATGTGACGGCCATCACATTCGCCTGTAACCGCGATTTTTCTACCACCATAAAGCCCGGTTTATCAGCTATTTACCGTCATAAGCTCTTTGCGGTCAGAAACTGGTAAATGCCTGGAAGAGCCGCATTGAGATTAGAAAAGCTAATTATTGTGGGCCTATCCCCATACAAAAATGACTCTTTGGGACTAAGGCGCAAACAACCTGCGGAGCTTTATTTGGATCAGAAGAGTAGGCACGATACCAAGGATTTACGGTTCGTGCTGAATCGAAGCCCATGACCGGCAAGGTCTTTCGCGGCCCCATACCAGTAAATTGAGCTGCAAGATTTTTTAAGACTAATCACCCGCTCAGGAGGAGTGTTGTGTTTTGGACAATTTTCACGCTGGCCGTTCTGCTGTGGATGGTCGGACTGGCCGCTAGCTTTGGTCCCGGCGTGATGCCTCTGCTCTTTGTGTTGGGAACAATTTTGGCAGCCATGAACTTAGCGTTCCGGCGCACATCGTCAAATTGACGAATCCATCAGGAAGCCGCCGGGACAGGAATGATCAATCCAAAGCGTAAGCAAGCAGCTTCGCGCCTATCCATCAACAGTTTTTACTTTTTGAAGCAAGCAAGGACCAAGGAGGTCTATGAAGAAGTTTGTAGCGTTTTTATCAGTGGTGAGCCTGGCGACATTTAGCTGGGCCGGAACCGCGAAAGAAGATTCAGCCGAGCGGTTGCAGAAATCGGCAGAAGTTTTAACTCAGATCGCCAATGCTCCGGACAAGGGTATTCCTGAAGAAGTTCTGGGCAAAGCCAAATGCATCGCCATTGTGCCCCACCTCGTCAAGGGCGGATTTGTGTTTGGCGGGAAGCATGGCCGCGGTGTGGCCACGTGCCGCACAGCCGATGGCTGGAGCGCACCTGCGTTCATCTCAGTTGGTGGCGGAAGCTGGGGACTGCAAATTGGCGTTGAAGGCGTTGATTTGATCATGCTGATCATGAATGACAAGGGCATGCAGCAACTGCTTTCCAGCAAGTTCCAGGTGAGCGGTGAAGGATCGGCAGCGGCCGGCCCCGTGGGCCGCCACGCTTCCGCTGGTACCGACTGGAAACTTGATACGCAGATGCTGACCTATTCACGCTCCAAGGGCGCATTTGCGGGCTTAACTCTGGAAGGCGCGGTAATCCAGCAAGACGCGGATTCCACAACCGCTGTCTACGGCAAGGACGTTGCTTTCAAGAATGTGTTATTGGGTAAAGTGCCCACTCCGGAAATGGCAAAGCCTTTTGTACAGTCCGTAGCAAAAGCAGCAAACGTGGCCGTCGCAAAGGAAGCCGCAGACAATGACGCGAAGAAATAGAGTTTCCGAATAGCTGACGGGCAATTAAAGAGAGCGCGCAGCCATCAATGCATGGTTGCGTGCTTTTTTCTGCAAGTTGCCACCTTACAGTTTTTTGTTTCAATTCTTTCGTCCCACGGGAGCAGTTCTGGAATTGCGCAGCCGCATCTAAATTATTGGGCGGCCACTTCGTTCAACAGAATTCAGAAAAGAAGGAACCAATGCTTAGTCCACTGCGGGCAGTGCTCGCGTCATTGCTGGTTGTATTTGGATTCTCCCAGGTATGTAACGGTTATTCCATTCTCACGCATGAAGAGATTGTGGACCTCCTCTGGGCTGACCAGATCAAGCCGCTGCTGATGCAGAAGTATCCCAATGCGACGGAAGAGGATCTCCGCAAAGCCCACGCCTTTGCCTATGGCGGCTGCCTGATTCAGGACATGGGCTATTATCCTTTCGGCAATACACTTTTTAGCGATATGGTCCATTACGTCCGCAGCGGAGACTTTGTGGATGCATTGCTTGCCGAATCCACGGACCTCAACGAATACGCTTTTTCACTAGGAGCATTGACCCATTATGTGGCGGATATCGTTGGTCATCCCGTGGTGAACAGAGCTGTAGCGCGCGAGTTCCCAAAACTCGGCGCCAAGTATGGCCCCATAGTGACCTATGCCCAGGACCACAAGGCCCATATCCGCACTGAATTTGGTTTTGACGTGGTGCAGGTAGCCAAGCAGCGTTACACCTCTGACGCGTATCACGACTTCATTGGCTTTGAAGTCGCCAAGCCAGTGCTGGAACGCGCGTTCCTAAAAACGTACGGCATTGCGCTAAGCGATGTTTTTGCAAATCTCGATCTCTCCATCGGCTCGTTTCGCTGGTCCGTAAGCCGCGCTATCCCGGAGATGACGCGCGTGGCCCTGTTGACCAAGCGAGATGAGCTAGTAAAAGAAAATCCCAGCTTGGCGAAGAAAAAATTCCTCTACAATCTGAAGCGATCAGAGTATGAAAAGGAATTTGGCAAACAATATCAAAAGCCGGGCTTAGGGGCCCGTATTATGGCGGTGATTTTCAAAATCATTCCCAAGTTCGGGCCATTCAAGGCAATCGCGTTCAAGATGCCGAACCCGGACACCGAAACTCTTTACCTTAAAAGCGTGAACACCACGGTGGACCAGTACCGCGCTGAACTGCGTGATCTGAAGGCCGGCAAGCTGCAATTGGCCAACATGGATTTTGATACCGGAAATCCCACCCATTCAGGAGAGTACCGGCTCACGGATGACACCTACGCGAAGCTCCTGGACAAACTAACGAAAGAAAAATTTGGCGGCATGCTGCCGGATTTGCGCGAGAACATACTGGCCTTCTACCAGAATCCTTCAGCGCCCAACTTCACCAAGAAGAAGCGCGAGAAGTGGAACAAAGTGCAAGAGGAGTTGGAAGCGCTAAAAACAGCTCCTGCCGCGCAAACCAGCGTGTCACAACAATCTACAAGGCCCTAGTGGCCGGGGGTTATTGAGGAATAACCGGCGTCACAATGCCGGTGCTCGTATCGCCCAACATGCCCAGCACCTGGACAGCCGGGCCAGACGTAACCGTAACCCTGACTTGGGTTGCACCCGCCGGTGGAGATGGGGGGAACCAGTCCGCTATCACGTCACGCGTGATTTTTTTGCCTGCCGTGCCCGTGCCGAGCCCATGCAGGATGAAAGAAATATTTGCCAAGGAAGCGTTGCTTGCATCCAGCAGCTCGATCTTGATGCCTGAATCCGAAGCATTGGTGTTTTGCAAAGACAGCCCTGTGAATTGCGTTCCACTATTCACTAGCGGAATGGTGGCAGAAAGATACGTCAACCGCGAAAACATGGGGTGCACCAGGTTTACCAGCGCATTGGCGCTGCTGCCGGGTTCATCATCAGCGCGCAAATAGGTGTAATACTCCAGTACAAAATTAGTCCCCGTATCCTTCACGCGGACGCGCTCGCCGTCAAGCTGCATTGTGCCGCCATTGTTCGGGCAAACGGTAGCTGTATCGGCAACGACTCCGTTGCAGATTTTTACATCAATTTCACCAGGGCCAATAAGAGTCTGGTCCGCCGGCACAACTGTGGTGCCTTCAATGGAAACTTTTGTATTGGCATTAAACCCAGCGCCGAAAATCTTGATTAATGTGCGATCTGGCAGCAGCCCGCCTGCGGGCAACACGTCGCTAACGTAAGGACTGCCGACCGGTGCAATCGTGAGCGTTCCGGGAGCAAATTCCAAAGTGGTATAGGCCTTTGTGGAGTCAAACCACGAGGTATTTGCCGTATCGATGCTGATTGGGAATGTCGCGCCGGGCGTAAGACTGCCGCTCAACGGCATCGACATGGTAATCACGGGATAGGTGATATCTGTCCCTAGAAGTGCGTCCGGTGAACTGAGTTGGATCTTGATGTTCGATGGATTGACGGAAGTATCGATCACTGCGATCCCAGCCGCTTTTCCCGATGGATCATTCACCGCTACACCACGCACCGGCCCAGTTGGGACCTGAGGACGGGTGCTTCCATGGCCGATGGGCTTGGGCTCAGTGTTGGAAAGCTGGAACTGAAAGATCCCATCCGGCGGCACGCTTGTGTTCAGGACTGCCATTCCAATTGTCCCGGCTGGCAACGGCGCAGGAGTCGGGGTCGGAGTCGGAACCGGCGTCGGTGTGGGTGTGGGAGTAGGGGTTGGTCCGCCGGCACTTGCGCCGCCACCGCAGCCCCAACAAGCGCCAAGAGTAAGGGCGAGCACAATAACCCAAAGCTTTTCCATCCACACAGACCGTTTCTTTCCTAGCTCAATCATTTACAAACTCCCTGGGGCTCCGGATTGTCTCCGGCGAATAACCTTGTAGCGAGTTTTGACAGCACCGATGTGGAGGACGCCCGCTACCTATTTGTTTCACAATCCTCACGCCGCAACTAAAAAGGTCACCTTAAAGATTGTAAAGGGACAAGTATCCCTTGTGTAATAAGTGCTCGCGATCATTCAAGAAAATTGGCAAAAAACAAGAGAGGCCGCGAGTTTCCGGGGCCCGCGACCCCTCTTTAGCAGTCGACGGATGAGCCTGCTATTGGATAAGACACTCGGAAATCGCTCATGGAACACCAAAAATGCTGGAATCGTGATTTTTTTTAGGATCAGAGGGAGGTCTTAGTGAAACTTGACTCCCCCACCAACGCCTAACCTAATCAACCTAAATAAGTCCTATACTTTATATTTTGGAGGGCCCCGATGAATTTGCGCGCGAAACTCGGACTCTCAGCCTTAACACTATTCTGTGTTCTCGTTCTGCTTGCATTGGCCACCCGAACTCCGGCTGGTCCGGGAAAGCTTGTGCCGACAGGCGATACCTCGACGGCCCGCTTCAGCCATACCGCAACCTTGCTTCTGAATGGCAAAGTTCTGGTTGCGGGCGGCATGGAGCGAAATGGCGTCTGGCTGGACTCCGCGGAACTCTATGATCCGGCGAAAGGGCGTTTCAGCCCGATCGGCAAGATGAGCGCGCGACGCGCCGGCGCCACGGCTACTCTGCTGCCCAACGGCAAAGTGCTGATCGCCGGCGGCACTGACGGTTTCGGCAAAAATCTGGCTTCGGCGGAACTTTACGACCCTGACACCAATACTTTTTCCCCTACCGGAAGCCTGGGCTTCCCGCGCTGCGACGCCACTGCAACTCTTCTGAAAAACGGTAAAGTCCTCATCGCCGGTGGCGATGCGGCCGGCGATGATGACCAACTCGCATCCGCGGAGATTTACGATCCTTTGACCGGCCTCTTCCTGCCCACTGGGAGCATGCACAGTCCGCGCAGTTATTTCACCGCGGTCCGATTGAAAGATGGCAAGGTCCTGGTGGCGGGCGGATTGAGCGGCGGCCAGTTTCCCTTTCACAAAGTGGAAGCGACGGCGGAAGTTTATGACCCGTTGACCGGCCGCTTTACTCTTACTGGCGAGATGAGCGTTCCACGCTATAAACAAGGAGCGGCTCTGCTGTCGGACGGAAAAGTCATGATAGCGGGTGGCTCGAATGAAGATGGCCGGCAAAGCAAGTACTCCAGCACGGAAATCTTCGACCCGCAAATGAATGCGTTCCAGCCGGGACCACGCATGAAATTTCTCCGTTACAAGTTGCTCTCTGGCGTGACTACGCTGAGCGATGGCCGCGTTCTGGTCGCGGGCGGGGCCGAACTGCCGGAAATCTACGATCCAGCTCGCGGTGTTTTTGTTTCGCTGAATGACGAACCTCTGGACGGTTTTCTATTCTCTACCGCCACTCTTCTTTCTGATGGACGAGTCCTTATGGTCGATGGCTACGGGCAGCATCCCACCGATGGCGCCGTAAACCACGCGATGTTGTGGAAGCCCTGAGTCAGCAAGGATTGGTTAAAGGGAATCGCCCGCCAGAAACATCCTGCAAAGTTCATTCAGCATGGCTGGTTCCCTTTCTGGTTTGGCGTCATCCAATCCATTGCCATGAAGAAAACCGATCCCTTCCGACAGCACATCTCCAATTTGCTTACCAAGGCAGAAGCGCATATTGATCTGCGCGAGGCGCTTAAAGACTTTCCCAGTAAGCTGCGCGGCATCAAGCCTGAGGGCGGCCCGCACACGCCGTGGCAATTGCTGGAACACATCCGCATTGCCCAGTGGGACATCCTTGAGTTCAGCCGCTCAGCCAAACATAAATCGCCCAAGTGGCCGGATGAGTATTGGCCCAAAACTGAAGCGCCGCCCAGCGACAAAGCCTGGGACAAAAGCGTGAAGCAAGTCCTGGCTGATCTGGAAGCCATGCACAAACTAATTGCCGATCCCAATCGCGATCTCACCGCCAAGATCCCTCATGGCGATGGCCAAACTTTGCTGCGCGAAGCGCTCCTGGTGGCCGATCACAATGCGTATCATCTCGGACAACTGGTCATGATTCGCCGCATATTAGAACGGAAGTAAAAGATTCTTGCATCCCATGAAATTCAGGCCAAACAAAACGGCGCTCCCCATGGGAGCGCGGTTCGTAGAGATGCACTACCCTTTCTAATCGACTAGGAGACCGCTTTTCGGGCAGCAATCATCATGCCTGCGCCCGCCGCAATCAGGACCGCGCTGATGATGGGCGAGACTTTTTCGTCATGCCTGGTTTCAATGCCAATGGACGCTCCGCCAACTTTCACGCCCGAATGCTCAGTATGCGGAATGGGGACCACCAGTGAAGCAATTCCCAGGACCACGAATACCACCCCGACCCAAAATAAACCTCTCATGGTGCTCTCCTTTTTGCAGATTGAAACGGGCTCCACGCACACTGATAGTATCGCCCAACAATTCTCCAGAATTCCAGCTACTCTGGGTTTAGATGCAGATAAAAACCGGGCGATTAGGCAATGCATTCAGGAAATCCGGAACTGCCGCCGGTGTGCCGGAGCTAAAACCGGCCAGCGTGAAGTTTCCGCGCGCCCCATCCCTCCGTGTTTTTCCGAAAAAGGATGACATTCCTTTTCGGTCGATTCCCGGAAAAGGGTGGAACGCGCGGCCAGACGTACTATTTTGCCTGTGATTGTCTCGTTTGATTCAAGAGATGTGATTGCCGAAGCACAAGCGACCCTTTTTGAATCAGATCTCTTGAGCCATAAGGGTAACGTAGATGTCGTCAAGAGGCTGCGAGCTTGTGTTTCGCAGAATGACGTCAAACAACAGTGGAGCAACCACCGGAACGCTTACAACAAATCCGGTATGCCCGTAATTCAGTGGAGCTGTCCAGATGAACTCTCTCTCTGTCACAGTCTCTTCAAACCAGACCGTGCTGTCGGCAAGGATCGCTCCGCAGTGAAGTCCGCCAGGAAGTGGCGTGCTGAACAGCACCCTGACTGACAGACCATCAACAGCCTTGGCATCGCGGCCGACGTGAATATGCAACCGGTCATAGTTCCTCACATCCAGGTTGGGGAAAAGCCGTTTTTCTCCACCAGCCGGAATCGTAGCATCTGTAAGCAGCACTTTGGTGAGTGTTGGAGTTTCCGCAACGATGGGAATGGGTTTGGGAAGTGATGACATATATTTCCTCCAACGCGGTAAAACCACGTTCAAATCCAGCTTAGAGGTTACTTGCCAATCCCCTCTGTGACCCTGGTCACCGGTTCGCGTGAGCAGAGCCCCGGGTGATCCCGAGGATTCATCTCTTACCATGCCGCCTCAAGGTGTTCTCTTAAATTAAATGCAGCCATACTTGTTCTAACGCCGGCGTGCGAGCGAGGCAAAGCCACTTCGTCGCCAATACATTCGCGTCCAAGCAAAACGGCGACCCCCTCTCGAAGTCGCCGCCATTTGGTTTTGCCAATTGCCAGTTGCTAATTGCTAGCTGCTTATTTCGTCTGCTTCAGCGTTTCCTGGTACCACTCGTCTAGCGCATGTTTCATCTCTTTTAGAGCGGCTGCGTCGTTATAGACCATGTGACCGCCTTTGAAATCGGCAAAGGTCAGGTTCTTGCGATAATCGGCGCTAAGATGCATATGCTGGAAAGTGTAACTGCTGGCATAGAACGGAGTCGCCAGATCGTACATTCCCTCCATCACCAGCACTTTTAGATATTTGTTCTTTGCCATGGCGGACTGCAGATTCGTCGCGGTTTGCGGATAGCCTCCGATTCCCCCGCTAAAGTTCATCGCGGTACCCCAGTCCCATGCGCGATTGATGCCCTCATAATTCCAGATCACGTAAGGCAGCTCTGATTTGTATCCCAACTCGGTTTCCGCGTAATCGTTCATAGCCGCGTTGAATGCCGGGAACATTGCCGCCATGGCGGGATCGAAAAATGGCTCATGGGCGTTGCTCTGCGGCATGGGCGAGGCAAAGCGTCCATCGACACGCCCGACCTCGAGCTTGCGGTCTTTCAGCAGGTTGTGCATGAAGACCTGCGGGTCGATGCGCAGGTCGTATTCTTCAATCAAATCCGGTTTCAGCCCGGTATAAGCGGCAAGCTGGTTGACGATCTGTTTGCGCTTCTCTGGTTCCAGAACATTGCCTTCCGCCAGCGCCTGGGCATAATCCGTGGCGCACCAGTGCTCCACTTTTTTGATTGTCTCGTCCAGGTTGGCGGTAAGCTCCGGCGCCAGCTTTTTGTGATAGGCGGCGATCATGGTATAGCTGGGAACAATCACCTGATATGGCAGGTCGTTCAGATTGCCCGGCAGCAGCGTCTGAAAATCAAGCCCCACTGAAAGCAGCGCGACGCCATTCACGGGAATGTCATTGTCGATCAGATGGTTCGCCAGTGCCGCGGCCCGTGTGGTGCCGTAGCTTTCGCCAAAGAGAAATATCGGCGACCGCCACCGTTGATATCGCGTGAGGTACAACCGTATAAAGCGGTAGAAAGCGTCGGCGTCGCCCGGCACGTTGTAAAACTTCTTGGTCAGGTCAGCGCGCACGCGGCTGTATCCGGTCCCCGGCGCATCGATGAAGACCAGGTCGGTGCGGTCAAGAATCGTCTCTGGATTGTCGATCGTCACGTAGGGCGGCGCAGGCACACCGCCATCTTTTTCCAGCTTGATCTTCTTTGGCCCTAGAGCGCCCATGTGCAGCCATGCCGTCGCTGTACCGGGCCCGCCATTGAAAGCGAAAGTGAGAGGGCGCGTCCTGGCTTCCTCGCCCTCCAGCGTATATGCGGTAAAAAAAATGGCCGCTTCGGCGGGACCATCTTCAGGCCTGAGGACCATCCGTCCTGCGGTGGCGGTGTATTTGAGTGGTTTGCCGTTGACGATGATCTGATGGTGTGTGACCACGGGCAGGGTCTCGGCCACGGTTGCCTCTTCATGCGACCAGACGGTCTGTGGTTGCGAAGCAGGCTGTTGTGCGATCGCAAACCTACCGATGCTGCATACGAACAAGACGAGGGCTATCCGGGTGAACATCAATTGAACCCCTTCGTCGTGCGGGATGGCGGAAACGCAGCATTATAGATGAAAGGCCTTCGTTATCGTTAAAGCTTTCAGAGGCGTTGACCTTTCCCTCCGCGCTTCCGTGCAATTTTCTTTTACGTCGTTTTATTTTCATTGCGAGAATGGATATGATTGCTCCGCCTTGATTGAAGAGACCGCACGCCTCCGCTGGCAATCCATTGCAATTGTCCTGATTGCATCTCTGGCCCTGATCAGTTGGATTGTGCTTCATTCACGGTCGCATTCCCTCAGCGTAAAAGCGTATTTTGATGATGCTCGGGGGCTGCACGCCGGTGCCACTGTGGACATCGCCGGAGTGGCGGTGGGGAACGTCTCAAGTGTTCGCATCCGCCCTGAGCTGCGCGATAATCCAGCTGAAGTTGTTCTGCTGCTGAATACGCCGTATGAACTCAAAATCCCCGAGGATTCCACGGTGTCAGTGGAAAGAGCTGGGATTCTGGGAGATGCAATCGCAGTGATAGACATCAGCCAGGCAAAAGGCCACCCGATTCACAGCGGGGCAACACTCAGGACTGTTCCCTCCCACGAAATTACGTCGCAACAAGCGATCGATTGTCTGAACAAAATCGCCAAGCACCAACCTTGCGGTCTTTTCAATCCTAAGCAGGACACAAGGATTCCATAAACAAAGTGAGCGCATACGCTTACATAAAAAACTAACGGCGACCCTCGCGGGCCGCCGTTTGGCTATTTGCCAATTGCGATTTGCTAATTGCTTTCTTACGTTCCCTCGCTCCAGCTCGCCAGGTACTCTTCCTGCTCCGGCGTGAGCTTGTCGATCTTTACACCCATGGACTCAAGCTTGAGCCGCGCCACTTTCTTGTCCAGATCTTCCGGCACGGGATAAACCTTCTTCTCCAGCGATTTATGGTTCTTTGCCAGATACTCGGCGGCAAGCGCCTGGTTGGCAAAGCTCATATCCATCACTGAAGCGGGATGGCCTTCAGCGGCAGCCAGATTGATCAGGCGGCCTTCGCCCAGCAGATAAATTTTGCGGCCGTCTTTCATGGCGTATTCATCCACAAAGTCGCGCGTCTGGCGCTTGGAAGAAGACATCTTTTCCAGCGCTGGAATGTCAATTTCAACGTTGAAGTGCCCGGAGTTCGCCACCACAGCGCCATTCTTCATCTGATCGAAATGATCGCGACCGATGACGTTTTTGTTGCCGGTAACGGTCACAAAGATATCGCCGATCTTGGCGGCTTCCGCCATCGACATCACGCGGTAGCCATCCATCACGGCTTCAATCGCCTTGGTGGGATCGATTTCCGTAACGATTACGTCAGCGCCCATGCCGCGTGCGCGCGAAGCCAGGCCGCGTCCGCACCAGCCGTAACCGGCGACAACGAACTTGGAGCCGGCAATCAGAGAATTGGTGCAGCGAATCACACCATCCATGGTGGACTGGCCGGTGCCATAGCGATTGTCAAACATGTGCTTGGTCAACGCGTCGTTGACGGCAATGATCGGATACTTCAACTGGCCATCTTTGGCCATGGCGCGCAGGCGAATTACACCTGTTGTGGTTTCTTCCGTCCCGGCGATAATTCCGTCCAGCACGTCTTTGCGCTTGGTAAGAGCAATGGAAACCAGATCAGCGCCGTCGTCCATGGTCATGTGCGGCTTGTGGTCAAGCGCGGAAAGAATGTGCTTGTAATAGGTTTCATTGTCCTCACCCTTGATGGCGTGAACGGAAATACCATA
This sequence comes from Terriglobia bacterium, assembly GCA_020072645.1. NCBI lineage: Bacteria > Pseudomonadati > Acidobacteriota > Terriglobia > Terriglobia bacterium. The sequence goes on along the minus strand of JAIQGK010000003.1, from coordinate 263,848 downwards.
ATCGCGGACCAGCGATGCAGCCACGTCATCCTGCGTGGAGAGCGGGTTGGAGGCGCAAAGCACCACATCAGCACCGCCATCGCGCAAGGTAATGGCCAGGTTGGCGGTTTCCGTGGTCACGTGCAGGCACGCGGAAACGCGAATGCCCTTGAGCGGCTGGTTCTTGATGAATTCCTTGCGGATGCTCTGAAGCACCGGCATGGACTGGTTGGCCCACTCAATGCGGCGCTTGCCAAGATCAGCCAGTTCCAGGCTCTTGATATCGTATGTGATTTGGGGAGCAGCGGTTGTTGACATGTTCTCCTGTCGTGAATGCCGTGAAAGGCTGAAATTAGAAAACTGGATGGGGCGGTTTGCCTCATCCAGACGATCAACGTAGAGACGTAGCATGCTACGTCTCTACCTCAGAATTTATCGCGTCGCGCCTACGTTGGCCTTGGACTCAGCCTTGCCCAGCCCCTGCTCGCGCAGAGTGGCAGCTTTGTCCGTGGCTTCCCAGGTGAAATCGGGATCTTTGCGGCCGAAGTGCCCGTAAGCAGCGGTCTTCTTGTAGATCGGACGCCGCAGCTTGAGCGAATCAATGATCCCTTTGGGCGTGAGGTGGAAGTTCTTGCGAACAAGCTCTTCCAATCTCTCTTCACTGAGTTTGCCTGTGCCGAATGTGTCAACCAGCACGCTGACCGGCTCCGCCACGCCAATGGCGTAAGCAAGCTGGACTTCACAACGGTCAGCCAGACCGGCAGCTACAATATTTTTGGCAATGTAACGCGCCATGTAGCAGGCGGAACGGTCCACCTTGGTCGGATCTTTACCGCTGAAAGCGCCGCCGCCATGGCGGCCCATGCCACCGTAGCTATCAACAATGATCTTGCGCCCGGTCAAGCCGGTATCGCCCATGGGACCACCGATGACGAAACGTCCGGTCGGATTGATGTGATATTTCGTGTCCGCATCGAGCAGGTTTGCCGGGACCGCGGCCTGGATCACATGCTTCATGATGTCGGCGCGCAGGGTTTCATTATCGACTGAGTCAGCGTGCTGCGTGGAAATTACCACCGCATCCACGCGACGCGGTTTGTGATCTGTGCCGTATTCAACTGTAACTTGTGATTTGCCATCAGGCCGTAGGTAAGGAAGCGTGCCGTTCTTGCGGACTTCAGTAAGGCGGAGTGTGAGCTTATTTGCCAGATCGATGGCCGTGGGCATGTAATTGTCATTTTCGTTCGTGGCGTAACCGAACATCATGCCCTGATCGCCGGCTCCGCCCGTGTCCACGCCCAAGGCAATATCGCCAGACTGCTTGTTGATGCTGGAAATTACGGCGCATGTGTTGGAATCAAATCCGTAAAGCGCGTTGTCATAACCAATAGACTGCACCACACCACGCACAATTTTCTGGAAATCGACGTAGGTCTTGGTGGTAATTTCGCCGGCAATCACCACCAGGCCGGTGGCGGTCAGCGTCTCGCAGGCGACCCGGCTGTAAGGATCTTCTGCCAGGCACGCATCCAGAATCGCGTCGGAAATCTGGTCTGCAATCTTATCCGGGTGGCCTTCCGTGACCGACTCAGATGTGAACAAAAATTTTTCGCGTGAAGCCAATGACTTACCCTCCCTGAAATTTCTTATGACCTCTCCAGGCCACCCCTAAGGATACGTTTACAAGACTACAGAAAGAATCCAGCCGGGAACAACGCTTTGACGTTACAACCAGTGGAAACGCAGCTGAACGGAGTGTTTTGCACGGTGAAATGGGCCGAAAGCTACGTAATCGATCCTATATCAACGCTCATCCTCTTGGATGATTGAGGGTTTATTGTACAAGGCCGGAGGCGTTAAAGGTGAGGGTACGGGGTTCATTTTCATTTCCCAGAACTCCCAGGGGCCGGCCATTAAAGCTTACTTCAATGCCGCCTGCGTTTCCCGTTCTGAGAACAATAGTTTTGCCCGCTTTGATATTTTTCCGCTTGTCCGCCGTCAAAACGCGTTCCATTACGGACTTCCCATCGGCGACAATTGAAATCCAGGAATCTTCCTTGGCCACAATTTCCACCGAAAACGCATTGACTGGGGCTGGAGCGTCGGCGGATTGAGTCGGGACAGCTTGCCGTCTCGGTTCGATTGGCCGTGCGGCTGCAGCGTCCTTCGCCGGAGCCGACTTTGTTGCTGTGGCAGAGTCATTCGTTGAGTCTGTGGAAGGAGTGGCAGATTGCGGATTTACACCGCTGGTCTGAGGCTCAGGCGCCGCACTGGCAGGCGCTGACTGTTGCGCGGTTTCAACTGGGGCCGGATTATGCGCCTTATATTTGACCCAGAAGCCGTAACCCACCAGAACACCGATCAAAGCCGCGACCGCAAATACCAACGGTAGATTCGAGCTTCGCGAATTTAAGTTGCGTTTTGGGTTTTCGTGTATTTCTAAAGGAAACTTGTTTTCGGGTTCGGGCTGTTCGTTACTGGTGGCTGAATAATCGGCGACAGCCCGGTCTTCGTCGATCCCCAGGAAGCGCGCATAAGCGCGCACAAAGCCTTTATTGAAAACGCCGCCGGGAAGCTGGTCAAAATGCTCTGTTTCCAGCGCTTCCAGATGACGCCGGGAAATCTTTGTCGATTCAGTAATTTCATCCAGGGTGATGCCGCGCATCTCCCTTTCCCGCCGAAGCCGATCACCAAAAGCACCCATGGCACTTCCATTGCCTTTTGCTGGTAAGTCAGTCAGTTGGCCCATATTTTGGAATCCAAAAACTCCCGGTGCTTACCAAAATACCCCCTAACTCTTGATTCGACAACAACTTTCCGGGTACGTAAGGGCTATTACCCAAAGGTTTCAGGTCTATTGTCCGGTTGCCGATTTCCCTAAAGCAAGCGATAATACGCAAAAAGTAAGAGACTTTCTCAGTGGTTTTTGACAGAGGATCAACCCCTTAAATGAACGAGGCAGCAGGATCAGGACCCGAGCGTAAGACCAAGAGGCAGTTGCAGGAAGTCGCCATATTTAACGATGTGGCGAAAGCCCTGACCTCGTCGCTGAATCTCGATTCAATTCTTCAAACCATTATGGACAAGATGGCGGAATTCTTCCGTCCGGACACTTGGTCCCTGCTGATGGTCGATGAACAGAAGGACGAGCTCTATTTCGCCATTGCCGTGGGTGATGCTGCCGAAACGCTCAAGACCGTTCGGCTTAAGGTGGGCGAAGGTATCGCTGGCTGGGTGGCCAGGCACGGTGAGTCCTTAATCGTGCCCGATGTTTATAACGATCCCCGCTTTGCCAAGCGCATTGATGAGATGACGAAGTGGAAGACTCGATCAATCATCTGCGTGCCGCTGCAATCAAAACACCGCGTGCTCGGCGTGATCCAGCTCATTAACTGCGCTATGGAAAGTTTTGGCGAGCAGGAGATGTTCTTCCTGCACGCGCTGTGTGACTATGCCGCCATCGCCATTGATAACGCCCGTGCCGTCGAGAAAATTCAGGAACTCACAATCACTGACGATTGCACCGGTCTCTATAACGCGCGTCATCTTTATAAGACGTTGGAAGCGGAAGTCTACCGCTCCGCTCGATTCGGCTATGAATTCAGCGTGATCTTCCTTGACCTCGACCATTTCAAGAACGTAAATGACACGTATGGGCATCTCGTCGGCAGCAAGCTGTTGCAGGAAATCGGGTTCAAGATCAAATCCCAACTGCGCCTGATTGATTATGCCTTCCGTTACGGCGGCGATGAATTTGTCATTTTGCTTCCGCAGACAGACAAGCACTCCGCGCTGGTGGTCGCCAAACGTATTCAGGAGATGATGCGCAAGACGGTCTTTCTTGCTGAAGATGGATTGAATTTGAATGTCCGTTGCAGCATGGGACTGGCGACGTATCCCGAAGACGCCAAGAGTTCCCACGAAATCATCCGTCAGGCCGATGAAATGATGTATATGGTGAAAAACTCCAGCCGAGACAATATCGCCGTCGCGCAGCAGGGGATGCTGAAGTAGCAAGGAAGCAATCAGCACTCAGCATTCAGAAAAATTCTTTACCGCAACGGACGCGAAGAACGCAAAGTTCTTTTTTATGTTGCTTCCCGATCACATTATTTTCTGAAAAACGCAACCGCATGAATGCGCCCCCATTTGCCTTCCTTCACGCCCTTAGCGCACTTTGCGGTGAGATTTTTGTTTTGGCTAATTGCTAATTGCCAGATGCTAATTGCTTTCTTTCGGCCTCTTCTCCAGCGCCGGCACTTGATCCTTATTACTCTTATCCGGCTGCTTCGGCATCCATGCGCCGGCGTTCTGCGGCGCGGATGGATTCACACCGAAGTCCCAGACAAAAAGATTGATCTGCTTCTTATCGAGCAACTCCACCACGGCATACTCGCCGGGCGGCAGAGGTTGGGAAGGCGTGAGCTTGATCCAGTCGCCCAGCGGAGAAGCGGTAACGGGGATCCAGCTTTCTTTCTGGCTCACCTTGCCATACATGGCCACATTGAGCTTGCCGACAATGCGTGTGTCCTTTTTATTTTCTATTCGCACAATGCCGTAGTGATTGGGCGGAGGCTCTTTGTCGGAGGTCTTCTGTGTGAATACCGGCTGGGAATTGTCGGATGTATCGACATTCAGGTAGATGGCCGGCTGCGCCACATGCGATTGCACCCGCGCGTGCTCCCCTTTGAGTTCGATGGTCTGGGTGGAAGAAAGCGCCAGCGGATTCACGGCCGCGCGCAGAATGTTGCGGCCGGTGTGTTTGTTAAGTTCGCCGCCATTCTGGACCAGTTCCACAAGTTCCGGCTGCTTGTTAAATTCGTCCTGCAGAAAAACGCCGCCGGTGTTCGGCAGACGCAGCCCCGGAACAACGAGCGGCGCTTCGCGCTCATCCGCCTCATCGGCCTTGGCGATCTCTTTGATGGTTTCATCGCGCTGCCCGGCGCGATCATTGTTATATTTGTCGGTAGCCGGCCAATCCACCATCTCGTTCGGGACTTCTTCCCAGCCATAACGCTCGGCGCTGTAATACCGAACACGCTGGCCCACTACTTCCCATTTGGTGGCTGCCTGATAAGAACCGTCTTTCATGATGAGCCGTTTGGGATTCTGCTGTGACCATGCGGGTGTAAAGGCCAGCGCAATCAACATCGCAGCCAAGAGGGAGATGCCTTTGATCCATTGCGCCATAGGAGCCTTGAAATATTTGGATGCAGAGTTCGTCTTTATTTTATAACCCGAAAGCCTGATGGAGTTGCAGACTTGCGCTCTTTCCGAAGTCTCTACTCCCTATATTCCGAGCCCAGCGAGGGAGACGCTATGACGACCTCCCCTCAAGACAGTATTTTTAGCCGCGCGTCCTTCTCGAATCAAAGTAATATCCATGCCCGAATCTCAGTCTATAGCGATAGGGGATTTCGGGTTGCACTTCGGGATTTCTGAAAAATCTGCTATCGTGCTCCGTTCCCCACATTTTGCGGAGGCTTGCCTCATGAAGCTGCTCGGCTCTCTTTGTCTACTTGTATTGTGCGTTGGCATTTCGTCCCCGAAGACAACGGCACAAACTGCCGCGTCTCCTGAGGCGCCCCCTGCTGCTGCACAGGCCAAGCCGGCAACGCAGACCACCCAGTACACGCTGCCTCCTGACAAGCTGGCAAAATCCAAGGCGCTTTATGATCTGCGCGGCAAACTTCGGATCATTGACACCATTTACGGGCTGCTGGTTCTTCTGGGGTTGCTGTATCTCGGCGTAGCAGCCAGATATCGCGATATGGCGGAAGCTTCGGGCAAGAACCGATTTGTGCAGGCATTGATTTTTGTTGCGCTGTTTCTGATTACCACTACGGCACTGCAGCTTCCACTCGACGCTTACCAGCAGAGCATCAGCCTCAAGTACGGCCTCTCTGTTCAGAGTTGGGGATCTTGGCTGGGCGACGTGGGAAAAGGCATGCTGGTAGGGTTTGTCATCTTCAGCTTTCTGGCTTGGCTGATCACGACACTCATTCGTAAGAGCCCTCGACGCTGGTGGTTTTACAGTTGGTTGATCGTAGTCCCTTTTCTGGTTTTTGTTATCGCCCTTTCGCCGATCCTGATTGATCCCCTGTTCAACAAATTCGAGCCGCTCGATAAGACGAACCCGGAGCTTGTAACCGCAATCCAACAGGTCACACGTCGCGGTGGAATCGAGATACCCCGCGATCGCATGTTCCTGATGAAGGCCAGCGAAAAGGTCACAACGTTGAACGCCTACGTCACGGGCTTTGGGCCCTCCAAGCGCGTTGTGGTCTGGGATACAACGATTCAGCATGCCAGCACGCCCGAGACACTCTTCGTCTTTGGCCATGAAATGGGGCATTACGTCCTGAACCACATTGTGATTGGCATTGCTGCCGCGGCTGTAGGCCTGTTCATCGGTTTCTATCTGCTCTACCGCATTGCGAACTGGGCGTTCCCGCGCTTCCAGCAGCGCTGGCGCATGCATGAGCCGTGGGACTGGGCGGCTCTGGTGATGCTGGTTTTGATTTTCTCCATCATGTCAACGCTTTCCTCGCCGATTGGCAACGGCTTCAGCCGCCAGTTGGAGCACAACGCCGATATCTATGGCCTGGAAGTCACGCATGGCATCAATCCCAACCCGCAGGAAGCCGCCGCGCACGCTTTCCAGGTCCTGGGAGAGCTGAGTTTGTCCTACCCTTATCCAAATAAATTTGTAGTGTTCTGGTATGCCGATCACCCTCCGATCAATGAGCGCGTGCCCTTTGCCCACAACTACGATCCGTGGGGCAAGGGCGAGCAGCCGAAGTATGTGAAGTGAGGATGAGACTCGAATTGCAAACATGAAAAGAATCGAGCGCGAATTTGCAGCCTTCGGCGCGTTGACACGGTTTCTAGTGATACAAAAACGAAGACCCCAACGAGCGAGGCTGGTTAGCACCCAGAACTGCGTACGACTGGCAGCTCCAGAACCCGCGATTCTGCGGGCCATCGGTGAAGAATCCATTCAAAAAGCGACCCATACAATCAGTTCGAAACGCATTGATCAAATCATCAAGGCTGCACGCAAAAATAAAACCAGGCGTTGATGATCCCGTTCCGTCTGGGTGATCGATACCAACGTTTCCGCGTTTAATGCACTAAAACTTCTTAATTTTCTGCCGTCCTTTCCACAGCCCACCTCTTGTATAATTGACTGTGCACCCCAATCGGTTCCACGGCCATTGGCATAAGCCATTTTCGAGCCGGGGAGCAGAACCCCCAAAAATCACCTGGACAGCGTTACAAAACCTTAATCAATCCATTCGTGCGAGGAGTTCATGGCAGCGAAATATATTTTCGTGACTGGCGGTGTTGTGTCTTCACTGGGCAAAGGACTGGCAGCGGCTTCCATCGGCTGCCTGCTGGAGAGCCGTGGGCTCAAGGTCAACCTGATGAAGTTTGACCCGTATCTCAATGTCGATCCCGGCACCATGTCTCCGTTCCAGCATGGCGAAGTCTTTGTGACCGATGACGGCGCAGAGACCGACCTGGATCTGGGACACTACGAACGCTTCACCCACGCCAAGCTGCTGCGCGACAATAACTGGACCACTGGCCGCATTTACGAACAGATCATCACCAAGGAGCGTCGCGGTGACTATCTGGGAAAGACCGTGCAGGTGATTCCGCACGTGACCAATGAAATCAAAGCCGCGATGAAGAAGGTAGCGCAGGATGTGGACGTGGCGCTGGTGGAAATCGGTGGCACGGTCGGCGACATTGAATCACTGCCGTTTCTGGAAGCCATTCGCCAGATGCGCCAGGAACTGGGTCGCGACAACACTATCTTCATTCATGTAACGCTGGTGCCGTGGATCGGGGCAGCCGGCGAGCTCAAGACCAAGCCGACGCAACACTCGGTGAAAGAGCTGCTGAGCATTGGAATCCAGCCGGACATCCTGCTCTGCCGCACGGACAGATTTCTTTCCAAGGAACTGAAAGGCAAGATTGCGCTCTTCTGCAACGTGGAAGATGAAGCCGTCATCACGGCGAAAGATGTGGCGTCGATCTACGAAGTGCCCCTGGTGTTTGCGCGTGAAGGCGTGGACACGCTGCTGCTGCGCTACCTGCGCATGGACGCGAAGGAACCCGACCTGACACATTGGGAAGAGCTGATGCACCGCGTTTACAACCCGAAAGACGAAGTCCATATTGGAATTGTGGGCAAGTATGTGGAGTATGAGGATTCTTACAAGTCGCTCAAAGAAGCGTTGGTCCACGGCGCAGTGGCGCACAACCTGAAGTTGAACCTGACGTGGGTTGAAGCCGAGGGGCTGGAAAGCAAAGACGGCAATCGCGATTACGAGACGCAGCTTGAGGGGTTCGACGGGATTTTGGTACCGGGCGGCTTTGGGAAGCGCGGCATTGAGGGGATGCTGAACGGTATCCGTTATGCCCGCGAGAATAAAGTCCCGTATTTCGGTATTTGCCTGGGCATGCAAACTGCGTGCATTGAGTTTGCGCGCAACGTATGCGGGCTGGACGAAGCAAACTCCAGCGAATTCGATCAAGCCACACCCCACCGCATCATTTATAAGCTGCGCGAGTTGACCGGCATCGATGAATTGGGAGGCACCATGCGTCTGGGCGCGTGGACATGCAAACTTGAGCCGAACAGTCAGGCCGCGAAGGCATACGGCACAACGGAAATCAGCGAACGCCATCGCCATCGCTATGAATTCAACCGCGAGTATGAAGCTGTGCTGACCGGTGGCGGCCTGCGCATCACCGGCGCCACCCCGGACGGAACCTACGTGGAGATCGTAGAGATCCCTGACCATCCGTATTTCCTGGGCTGCCAGTTCCATCCGGAATTCAAGTCCAAGCCGCTGGAACCGCATCCGCTGTTCAGCGCGTTTGTAAAAGCCAGCTATGAGAACGGCCAGAAACGCCGCGACGCCAAGAGCACGGAAGATGTGGAGATGTTCTTAAGGCCGGAGAGGATCGTCAGAAGATAGTCATAGAAATGCCGTTGTGAACGGATTTGGTAATTGAGTAATTTGGTAAATTGGTAATCGAAGGGCGAAAGCTTTTCGGGTTTTGCCTTTCAATTACTCATTTACTAAATTACCCAATTATCAAATTTAGTTTGAACCAATGTCTGCCCAAAACCCATTCAATATTGACGGCCTCGATCTCGGCAGCGCCCTCTTCCTCATCGCGGGCCCGTGTGTGATTGAAAGTGAAGCTCACGCCCTGAAGATGGCGCAAGAGATCAGCACCGTGGCGCGCAAGCTGAACATTCCTTACATCTTTAAAGCGTCATATGACAAGGCCAACCGCACGTCACTGCATAGTTTTCGCGGACCGGGGCTGGAAGAAGGCCTGCGCATCCTTCAGAGAATCGGAAAAGAAGCCGGTGTTCCAGTGCTGACAGACGTCCATGAAGCCAAGGACGTGCCCGCCGTGGCGGAAGCGGTAGACGTTGTGCAGATTCCAGCTTTTCTTTGCCGGCAGACCGACATACTGGTGGCCGCAGCCAAATATGCAAAGTCCATCAACATCAAGAAGGGCCAGTTTGTGTCGCCCTGGGACATGCGCCATGCGGTGGAAAAAGTGCGCGCATCCGGCAATGACAATATTGTCCTTACAGAACGCGGCAGTTCATTCGGATATAACAACCTGGTGGTTGACATGCGCTCGCTGGCAATCATGCGCCAGTTTGCGCCTGTGGTGTTTGACGCTACTCATTCGATACAGTTGCCTTCCTCGGGCGTTGGCGGCAAAGCCGTTTCCGGAGGTCAGCCGGAGTACATTCCGCTACTGGCCCGCGCGGCAGTAGCAGCCGGCGTGGACGGCGTGTTCATGGAAGTGCATGACAATCCGGCGGAAGCCAAGTCCGACGGCGCAAACGCGTTGCGTTTGAGCGATCTGGAAGCAGTGTTGAAGGAACTGCTGGCGATCAGGAGTGCGCTCAAAACCTAGTATTTGGTGTTTAGTACTTGGTATTTAGCTTTGCCTGGAAGGCCGACTCATCCTGGGACAACGAAGAGAATAATCTCTTGCGCTAAATACTAAGTACTAAATACCTGCCCTTTGCGGTGAATCTTCCCCCTGGCGCCAGAAAAATTCACACCAGAAAAAAAGCATTGAAGGAATAGGGGTCCCTCACCCGCAACGAACGCGGGTTCGGGATTTCAGTAAAAAAACGAAGTGCAGGCGGCCCCGTAGCCGCCTGCATGTAAACGCCCGACTGGGAGAGGGACTTTTCGCTTAGGAGCGGCCATCTTCCGCAAAAATCGGTCGAGCGCAGCCAACTCAAATTTATGATTCTTCCGTTGAACCTGCTGTACTGCTTAGTGCAGCGGCTGGGCGGAGTCTGTCTTCACGGCCCCGGCTTTTTCCGCGCTGGCTGCTTCTTTGTCATGCTCCGCGCTTTGCTTCGCCAGAAAGTCGAGCAGGTTGTTCAATTCATCGTCTGACAGCCGAAGATTGGGCATATTGATGCCGTTGTATTTCTTATACAGCGCTACGGCAATGGGGTCCTTTGCGGCAATCACCTTTTCCGGCGTCGAGATGAAAGTCTCCAGCCAGCTGCGATCATGCACCGTTGTCACGCCCAGCAAATCCGGGCCAATTTTATCGCCGTGGCCGATGGTGTGGCATGCGGCGCAATGCGTGGCAAAGGTGTAGCGTCCCTGGTCCCTGATGTCGAACGGCAGCCCTTTGTCAGGATTAGCTTTGGCATCCACGGCCTTAGCATGGCCCCAGCTGTCAAGCCAGTTCCCGATCATGTTCGTCAGGATCCGGGCATTATCGGTGGCTGAGTTGCGCATCCACTGGCCACTCGGTTCATTGCCGATGAGCACGCTGGGCGTGTGGCCGTCGCGATCATTCGGATCAGGCTCAGTGTAAAGCCCCAGCTTCTTGCTGATGAGATCGATATCGGCTTGCTTGCCCGTAAGGAATGTCCATCCTGGACCGATGTGGTATTTATCCCGATACTCCTTGAGCACCTTGGGAGTGTCATGCTTGGGATCGATGGTGATGGAGTAAAAGAAAATATCTTTTCCCACACGATCACCCAGCATCTTCTGCACCTGCGCCAGGCGCGCGGTTTCCAGCGGGCATGAATCCACACAGCTGGTATAGATCAAGTCGATGACAACGCTTTTGCCTTTGAGCACGTCGTCATAAAAATGGACTTTGACGCCATCCTGATTGGTGAGGACAACGTTGGGGAAATAGCCGGCTCCATAGCGGGCATTGTCTGCCGCCGCGGGCCTTGGGCCTACTGCTAAATAAAGAATTGCGGTAAGAAAAATGGCGGCAACTGTCGCGAAGCCTGCCTGGCCTGTCCGTCGCATGATGCTGCTCCTTGCCTGTCCCTGGGACTGCTTTTTATCCGGAATTAAATCAGGCTTGGCGGCCCGCAATCTTGCGCTTGCAGGCCGCCAATCTGAAGTTTTGTTACACCCGGCGCGAGTTAGAACGCGGTCGGGGCTATGTCATCAGGAGCGACGAAGTTCACGCCCTGAGGAGTTGGGATCGGTGTCGGAAGCGGCCGTAGGAACGGTGCGCCGCCGTTGTCGATTTCCCAACGTACCAGCATGGCATTGTCCTCGTGCACTGTGTTGTGGCAGTGCTCCATGAACATTCCACCCCAGTCACGGAACTGCAGGGTCAGGGTCACGCTTCCACCCGGACGCAGGCGATACACGTCCTTGCGGCCCTTTTCCCAGGCCGGAACGTTAGATGCGCTACCGTTCCGTGCCAGGATCTGGCCTTCTTCAAAGTGGATGTGGATCGGGTGGTCCCAGCCGCCGCCGCCGTTCTGCAGCGTCCAGACCTCGCGCGTGCCGTAACCCGGCGCCGCAGAGACGCGGCCCCAGCTTGCGTTCAGCATCTTGCCATTGTCGGTCTGCACGCCCCACGGACCAGTCTGCCCGCCCGCGCCGGTGGTGTAAGCCGCAGGATCAGTAGCGGACAGAGGCTGTGAAGCGCCGCTGCCGAAAGTGAAGGTGCGTGTACGTGACACGGGAATGCCGGACAGGTCAGGATTCGGGATCATCACAGCAGGAACCTGGCTCACGTCAGGAGTCGCGGGATCACGCACGATGCGGAATTCCAGGAACTTTCCAACGCAAGGATCAGATGACGTGCCGGAGAGCGCCTGAGCGAGTGACAGGTCGGCAGAAGGCTTTTTGCCGTCCTTATGCTCGCAAACGTTTACCATCCAGACTTTGTCGCCGATGTTGTACCGGGAGAAGTCAATCACCCAGTCATAGCGCTCGGCGATGCCCTGCTCGTCGGAGATCGTTTGCACGACCGGCGAAGGCAGCAGGTTACCGTCATTGGCGATCTGGATCATTGGCGATCCGTCAGACAGACCGTACTTGAAGAAACGGGAAACGCTGGCGTTCAGGATGCGGAAGCGATACTTGCGGCGCTCCACTTCGAAGAACGGTTTGTAGATCAGGTTGACGCACATCAGGTCGCCCAGGAAACCGTCAAAGTCGAAGATATCCATGAAGAGCTGGCCGCTTGCATCAAAGGCCTTCTCGTTCAACATGAGATTGACGTCATAATCCAGGTTGCCCCAGCCCTTGCCGTTGGAGGAACCGCTGGGCAGGCGCAGATTCACGCCGTCATTCACGGTTTCATCGCCACGGTCGAGCGCGCTGTAGATGTTGAACATCGCAGCGTTGCCCTTGTACACGTTCTGTGAAGTGAACGTGAACATGTGATCGTGGAACCAGTGGGTCGACATGGTTTCGCGCCAATCGCCCGGCACCTTGTTGATCCCGCCGTTGTCAGCGGGGCTGCCGGCGCGGGGGTCGGTGGCATCGGTGTTAATGGAACGGAAGCCCGCCAGCACGATCGGCCAGTGATAATCGTAGAACTGGTTGGGGAAGAAGAACGCGCCGGTAAAGCCGTCATTCTCCGCACCGTGGTGGCCGTTGTGCTCGTGCGTGGAGATGGTGTTGCGGCCAAAGCCGTTGTTCTGCGTCACATCGGCGGGCAGCCGGTTGTGATGGCGGAACAGAATCGGCTCGCCGTAACGGGACATCACCAACTTCGGCGGAATGGTTCCGTTGAAGGTCCAGACTGAGTTCGGGGCCTGCGTGGGGAAGCCAGGATGGAACTTCAGAGGAATTGGCGTTGTCGGATCGATGCCGGAGTTCAGGTTCGAAGCCACGGCAGGGTTATAGACCGTATTGGTCTGTGCCTGGGCCTGGGACATCTCAACCGAGATCTGTGGTGCGTGATCAGTGAAACCCTGGTGCGCCCAGATTGGTCCACCCGGACGGCCTTCGATCGGGCCGGTCAGGCCGGTCTGTCCACCGACCAAGGCCGGATCCAGAGGCTGCTGCGTCTGGTTGGCCTGTGCCTGTGGAACAGGAGTCAGATCGCCGCCCAGAGGATTAGTGCCGCGTGCAATTACGTCAAACCGCGGCATCGGTGTGCTGAAAGGCTGCACTCCAAATGTCGGACTCGGCGGTGCACCGGTGGGTATGGTAGATCCGCCGCCGCCACCGCTGGCGTACGCGCTGGAAACGAACGGGTTCAGGCCGTGAATGGGGGCCAGAAGACCACCAGTTGTAATCAGTCCCCACTTCATCAGTTCGCGACGGGAGACTTTGCCCTGCGAATACGCCTTTAATATCTCCGCACGGTTCTTGCGTGCGTTCTCGGCTTCCCGCAGACGTGCCTTTGAGCTTTTTTCTGATAGAAAAAAGCCTTCATCGTTATGACTCATAGCTGCGCTCCTTAAGTTGTTGCAGACTTTCAGTTTCAAGACGTTGAACTACATCTTCGCGGAAGGCACGCTTTGCGAAGGGAAAGCCCGGAAGTTACCGTGGAAAGTGGCCCTGTCGTAGCAGAAGCCTATCAATCACGATATTGGCCTGTCAGAGAGTACCGAATCCTCGGTTAGCAATCCATTAGAAAATCATTAGAATCCTTAATAATTCTCGAATATCATCCTTTGCTTTCAATCACTTGAAAATTTGATATGCAACTTTACTACTCTTAACAATTGGCGGGTTTCGGGAACATTTCTGCAGCGAAGCCTTGCTCTCCGACCGAAACGCTTTTGGAATCCTGCGGTGGTATTTATCATCTACTTAGATATGAACAACTTGAAAACAGTTTTTCTGCTGACGCTGCTTACCCTGCTGGCCATTGGGGTGGGAGATTACTTCGGCGGACAAAACGGGATGGTCCTCGGATTCGCCATTGCCGGGATCACAAATTTTATTTCGTATTTTTTCTCTGACAAGATTGCTCTGGCCATGTACCGGGCGCAACCCGTCAGCCGGGAACAGCTGCCGCGTATCTATGCTGTGGTGGAGCGGCTCACGCAGAAGGCCAGCCTGCCCATGCCCAAGCTTTATGTGATTCCCACGGACTCACCCAACGCCTTTGCCACCGGACGAAACCCGGCGCATGCGTCCGTTGCGGTGACGCAGGGAATTCTTCAGCTTCTGGATGATGACGAACTGGAAGGCGTTCTGGCGCACGAGCTGGGCCATGTGCGCAATCGCGATATTCTCACCAGCTCAATCGCCGCGACTCTGGCCGGGGCCATCACCATGCTGGCCCGTATGGGCTTCTGGTTCGGCCTCGGCGGTGACCGGAACGATCGCGACCGTGGCGGCGGAATTCTTATGCTGCTCCTGGCCCCTGTGGCGGCCATGCTCATTCAATTATGGGTCTCACGCACGCGCGAATATGAAGCTGACGCCACAGGCGCGGGCATCACCCACAATCCTTATGCGCTGGCTCGGGCCCTGCAAAAAATTGATGCGTATGCAAAGAGGGTCCCGCTGATAGCATCGGCTTCCACAGCGCATCTTTTTATTATTCAGCCGCTCACGTCGGCGAGTATCGGCAACCTTTTCTCCACGCATCCTCCGATTGCCAAAAGGATTGAGAGGCTCACGGGACAGCCGGAAGAGTTTCAAAGATAATCGTCTTAAAGATAATCGTCTTAAAGATAACCGTCTTAAAGATAATCGCTGTCGTAGAGACGCCACCTGAAGAGAGGCGGCGTTTTACTTGGCCGCGCTGTAGAACTTCTTTCCCGATGTCTTGATTGATGGCCCCAGAGCCGTTGATGCAAGAAGCAGGTCTGCCGTAACGCTTTGGGGGAAAACACGTCGGGCTGCTTTCACCAGAGCGGTCATCATGTGTTTGATCTGCTTCGCCGATTCCCCTCCTGCGAACTCGACGGCAATCGTCCAGTGCGGTTCTCCATCTGGATAGGTGACCTGGCCGAAATACATGCCCGCAATTTCAGGAAAAGCGCCGGCAGCTTCGCTAATCGCATTAAACATTTCCGGCGTCGGCATCTGACTGGGCATCGTCACCAGCACACTTTGCGATTGCACTCCTTGCTCATTCGAATTTTTTTCCGGAATACGGCTTTCTGCAAGCTCTTCAAATTCCCAGAGCTTTATCCTTCCTCCGGGGCGGATCATCTTTGAGGCAGGATTTTCAGGTTCATAAGGATTGATGACAATCTCCTTCGCCTGTGTGCTTGCCACTGCCTGAAAGAACGCAGTTCCCTGCAGCGCGATCCATGGAATGGTCTTGTTCCAATTGCGGAGCGCTTCTTCATCAGTAAATGCCACGGCAACCAAGAGGCCGGCGGAATCATGCTCCAGTGAGAAAGAGTCAGCCACATTCTCCGGAACGGCGGAGAATCCAGGATTGTCAGGTGGCGCTTCCCTTGTGGGCACCACGAACCAGGTATTCAACATGCTTTGATAAAGCGTCTGGCGGTTTTGCGACGAGTCCTCATGCGCCACGGCCAACATGGCCGCAGGTAATGTACTGTTTGCAAAATCCGGCTGCGCCAAAGCGCCATTGACTGTCTTTTTGGCTTGCGGAGTTTCGGGATCTCCGGGCCCGGGAGCCCGATCATCCTCCCGCCGGACAAAACAAATCGAATCAAGACGCCGAATACTCATGGCCGCGAGGTTACATCAAAAGGCCCAGGAATACGACGGTGAGGACTACCCGATCTGACTTAGCAAGTACAGAGGACGGCGCAAGCGCCGTCCTCTGGTATGCCATCGTTCTATTTTTTGGGGATGTACGGCCGCATCATTTCATTGTCCTCATGATCGAGAATGTGGCAATGCAGCACGTAGCCTGGGCCCGTTGTGGGATCGAAGGAGAAGTAATTCGTACCTGCAACTGTTGTTCCCACGGGATTGGCCTGCGGGGTGAACCGCACCACCACGCGAGTCACTTGTCCGGGGAACATTTTGAAGACATCTTTCCAACCTGCTTCCTCAGGCAGAGGTGGATTGATGCCATTTTGCAAGAAGGGAGTTACGTCTGGATTGCCGCCTACCGCACCTGCGCCGTTCGGAGTGTTATAGGAGTTAGGCGGGCCAAATCCCGGCATGAACAAACCACCCGGGAACAACGAATCATAAGTCTGCCGGTATTGAGTCACATTGAACATCTGCCGGTTGATGAGCTGGAACTGTATCAAGTGGATATGGATCGGGTGCGCGTCCGCGGTTGTGTTAATGATCTCCCACACTTCCGTGGAGCCCACTTGCGGCAGTTCCGTCACGAAATTGCCGTTAACGGGCGCGGCGCCGGGAATCGGAGTAGTCGTTCCTTCCTCCAGGCCGTCCCATTTGCTGTTGTTAACCAGCACTTCCACCGGTCCGCCGCCTCCCTCAACTTCCACCAGAATCAGTTGCCGTTTGACGTTGGGCACTACACCCGCGGCGAGCGTTCCCGCAACGGGATCGGCCAGCCGCACCATGGGAGTACGCAGAGGCGCGCCCGTGGCTGGGTTGTAACTTTTGTCCGTGCCTTGCAGAGGAGAGACGACGCGGAACTGCATCACCTCGCCAAACGTCTGCGGATCGGGCGACGTGCCGTTGGGGAATGGCGCTTTGGCGCTGTTGACCAGCGTGAGCGTCTGTCCCGCGAAGCCGGAGAAGTCGATGATCACGTCATAGCGCTCGGAAGGCGCCATGAGCAACCGTGGCGCGCTGCTGTCTGGAAGGTTCGGGTCGTTCAGCTTGACCGGAACATCAAGCAGTCCGCCATCCGTGCCGATGACAAAGAATGCTGGACCGGCTTTCTTCGTGTCGCGGTTCTGCAACCGCAACTCATAGAAACGCGCGTTGGAGCCATTCAGCAAACGCAAGCGATAGCGGCGCGGCTCAACGTTGAGGAACGGCCACGATTTCCCATTCACAACAACCACATCGCCGAAGAACTCGGGAATCCAGAAGGGATGGATTTCCGGGTTCGGTGGTGTGCCGTTTAGGCCGGTGCCGGAGCCATCCGGGAAGTACAACTGCCCGTTGACGTCGAATTGCCGGTCCTGGATCAGGAGCTCAGTTTCGTACGCGCCGGCCGGCAAGCCGATCGGGTTGTTGGCCAGGCCGGTGTCGCGATCGTCGCGCAGCAGATAAAACGCCGCCAGGCCGCTTAAGACGTTCAAGCGCGTCATGCCAAGGGCATGGTCATGGAACCACAGGGTAGTCGCCTCCTGCTTATTTGGATATTGATAAACAGTTGCGTTACTGGCTGCTTTGCTGAAAGTGCGGTAAGCGCTGCCGTGCAGTCCGGTCGCGGTGAACCATGCTTCAGGATTGCCATCGAATTCTGACGGGACCTCCGCGCCGTGCAGGTGCGTGACCAGCGGAATGGGCCCGGTATAAGGCGGAGGCGGAAAGGGTAGCGTATCCATCTGGTTCAGCGGATCCGCCCAATGCACAGTCTGGTCCACCGTGAGGAATTGCTGCAGGAACGGCGACACCAGGTTATTCACATATGTGATGGTTGTGGGCGTGCCTTTCTTCGCTTCCACCGTGATTCCGGGAAAACTTGGCCCTTTGTTGTTCAGGTTGTAGCCCCAAACCGTGGTCTTGGGGAAGGTTGCCGGCAGGATCTGCTGCTTGAACTCCTGCATTGCGGCGTTGATGCTGGTCGCGGTCACTCGTTTGCCTAGAAATGTCGGTAAGGGATCCACATACCGGGGAACTAGTCCACCCGACAACGGTGTTTGTGGCGTGGTCACGGAAGCTAATGCGGGGAGGCTCCACTTGAATGGCAGAGCAACTCCTGCGCCGGTTATTGCTGCGTACTTTAAAAAATCTCGACGATTTGACATGAGGACGTCTCCTTGCATATTTCCTGGTTTTGTACGATGTGAACCTTGCTACCCTTCCCCAAGAAGTTGATTGGATAGCGTTAGATAAAGTGAAGAATGTGCCCCGGCGGTGGGTCTTCCACGCGGAAGCCGAGGATTGAATGAGACCTAAAGGCCTGCGGGCGTCGGCCTTGGTGAATCTCCCTAACGATCCCTTTCAAGACCGCGGGAAATACATGAAACATTGAACTCCGCAAGCGGGGAGCGATTCTGTGACGGGGGTCACATGCCCGGAAAAGTAATGGAAAATAACAAGATTTGCGCCCGGAGATGCCAGTTCCATTTTGGGAATGATTACCTTCGTACTTCTAACTTCAACAATGTTCTAGATTGTGAGCCGGGAGAGGTTATACATTGTGCCCATGCCGCATAAGTACCTCTTGAAAGAGTTTGAGGAGTTCGCCCGATCGGCGGCCGAGCCTGACGCAATGATGCAGCGGATTTCGCAGCGCGTTCACCTGCATATTCCGCGCTACAATTGGGTCGGGTTCTACCTGATCGACAAGAACGATTCTTCCACACTGGTCCTCGGCCCCCATACGGGCAGCTTTACTCCCAAGGCAAAGATTTCCTGGAATGAAGGTTTATGCGGCGCTGCCGCTGCAACCCGCCGGGTTGTTGTGGCCGATAACGTTGCCGAAGACCCGCGCTATATTCAGGCCTCAGACCTGGTGAAATCGCAGATCTCGGTCCCTATACTGGCCGGCAACAAGATTTTCGCCATCTTTAACGTGGAAAGCTACTTCATGGCCGCCTTCAAAGCCAATCAGGAGCGCGAGTTTCTGGACGCGTGTGCAAAAATCGTGAGCAGATGTTTTGCCCGCACTATGGCTGTTGACATGGTGCACGCCTAGGAAGTCATGTCCCAAAAATTTCCTTCTTGGGTCCCATGCCCTCTGCCATGGTCTGCTTTAGCTCCGTGCTAAATGCTAATCGCCTCAATGCACGGCTATGTATCCGTGCTCGACGCCTGCAGGATCGAAATAGTCGCCGACGATCACTCCCACCGCATTAATGCCGTTGCCATCGGTCGAGGAAGCCCCGGGAAAATCCAGCTGAGAGAAGACGCCGTGCTGATCGAAGAAGCCGTGGCCGTTTCCCGCTGCATCCGTAAAGCTGCCCACAATAAAACCCAGCGCGTTCACGCCGAAGGCTTCTGAACTGGTCGAACCCGGAGGATCAAGCTGCGTGAAGATACCCCGGCGCAACGTGAAGGCATGCGTCACGCCGGCGGCATTGGTAAACAGTCCCACAATCTCATCACGGTTATTGATTGCGACAGGAATGGTGTTGTGCCCGCCGGGGAAATCAAATGTGGTGAAAGTATCGCGGCGTTTCACAAAAGCGTGTACCTGCCCGGCTGCGTCAGTAAATGAACCCACCAGCGTTCCCGGATCGTTGATGCCTTCACCGTTTGTGGACGTGCTGCCGGGGACGTCAAACTGCGTGAGTTCATCAGACCGCCCGACCAGTCCATGCTGCACGCCGGACGCATCGAAGAATGAGCCGGTAATCACGCCGGAGTTGTTGATGTTGACGGTGCGCGTTGCGCTGGCGCCGGGAAAATCAATTTGTGTGAACGAACCGTTCTCAAAGAGCCAGCCGTGCTGCCGGCCAGCCGCGTCAAAAAAGAAGCCAATGATCTGTCCCTGAGAATTGATGTCGTCAGCCTCGGTCGAGATACTTCCCGGAGGATCGAGTTGCGTAAAGGTGAAGGTAGTCTGTGCGATGGCAGAAGTCCCGCTGAGTGTGAGGGCCACAGCAAAAATTGCCGGATAAATTCTGCGTGCTTTCATGGTCTTACTCTCCTTGCAATCGCCAATCGTAGACGCTTGGGAGGGCGGCCAGGGTAAAAGTACTGTAAATAAGAAAAATATAAGTCTCGAAATGGAGCTTCTTTGCCGCGTTTCCCTGAGGAGCAATAGATGCGTTAACGAACCGGTCAAATATTCCGGCGCGTCAGCGAACATGCGATCTCGCCATGTTGCGCGTTCCTCTTGCTCCCTTTACCATTTCGCAGATGAATCGACGCGACTTCCTGGCTACTGTGCCGCTGGCTCTTGCGGCAACCACCCTGCCCACTTCTGAAACGTTTGCCGCGACCGCCACAAAACACGACGCTGCCGCTCAAAACTCTGCGCCATCCGCGCCGCATGAACTCGACTTCGCCACGGCCTTGCAGGCAGCGGAAGCCATTCGCACAAAAAAAGTTTCGTCGGTGGAACTTACCGGGCGCATGTTTGCCCGCATTGATCATTACAATCCGCAGCTGAACGTCTTTGCTTATCAGTTGCGTGAAGACGCGCTGGCGCAGGCGAAAAGGGCTGATGCGGCATTGACGCAAGGCAAGTCACTTGGCGTTTTCCACGGCGTTCCTGTCACGGTGAAGGAAAGTTTTGCCGTTGCGGGACATCCATGCACATGGGGTTTTCCTCCACTGCGTGATTCCAAAGCGCCAAAAAATTCTGACGTGGTGAGCCGTTTATTGGGTGACGCCGGCGCGGTGCTGCTGGGCGCAACCAATGTGCCTGTGGCGCTGGAGGACTGGCAAACTTACAACCCGATTTACGGTCAGACCAACAATCCATGGGACCTGAAGAGAACTCCCGGAGGATCGTCAGGTGGAAGCGCGGCAGGGCTCGCAGCCGGTCTGGGGTATCTGAGCGTGGGCAGCGATATCGGTGGATCCATTCGCATTCCCGCACATTTCTGCGGACTCTTTGCGCATAAGCCGACGCTCGATCTGGTGAGCCTGCAAGGCCACCTTCCCGGCGGCAATCCTGCGCCGCCCGATTTCTCCACGCTTCTGGCGGTGGCCGGACCGCTGGCCCGCAGCGCAGGCGATCTGCTTGACGCGCTTAAAGTTGTTGGCGGGCCCACCGATTGGGACGCCAGAGCATGGAAGTGGCAGATGCCCGAGCCTCGTGCGCGCAGTTTGAAAGATTTCCGCGTAGGTTATGTGATTGACGATCCCATGGCTCCGCCCACTCCGGAAGTAAAAGCTGTGCTGGAAAACGTGATTGATCGGCTTGGCCGCGCCGGGGCCAACTTGAAGCCGGGATGGCCCGAAGGGCTGAAGCCGGCAGAGCTACTGGCCAATTACAGGTTCTTGCTGGAAGCTTTCTTGTATAGCACCGCGCCTCCGGAAGAACAGGAGCGCGAGCGAAAAGCATTTCCGGATACGCTGGCGGCAAAGAACTCAGGCGCGCTCAGCTCATTTGCGGACTGGCAACAGCAAAACTTTCGCCGGCTGGCATACCGCGTGCAGTGGCAGGCATATTTCGATCACATGGATGTCTTTCTCTCACCTGTGGCTTTCACCGCGGCATTCCCGCACGACCACAGCGAACCGCAGGACAAGCGCACCATCGCCACTTCAGCGGGCCCTCGCCACTATACGGATATGCTCAACTGGATTGCTCCGGCAACACTTACCGGCTGTCCCGCGACCGTGGCTCCGGTGGGTCGCACACCGCAGGCACTTCCGGTGGGCATTCAGATTATGGGGCCGTTCTGGGAAGATGCCACTCCGATTACCTTTGCCGATCTGCTGGCGAAGGAAATTGGCGGCTTTGCGCCGCCACCGGGCTATTCAGACGTAAAGTAATCCACCGCTACGGGACTTTCAAACAGCGAGTAATCGCGCGTCACAATCGTGATGCCGGTTTCGGTCACGATGTAGTTCTTTGCGTCCTCTTCAGGATCAAAGCCGATCACCGTACCTTCAGGCAGATGCACGTCGCGGTCAATGATCGCGCGGCGGATCTTGCAGTGCCGCCCAATGTTGACGTGAGAAAAGATGATGCTGGTATCCACTTCAGTGTAAGAGTTCACGCGCACGTCCGGAGAGAGCACGCAATTGCGCACGTAGCCGCCGGAAAGAATGCTGCCGGGGCACACAATGGAATCAATCGCCATGCCGGTGCGTCCGGGCTCGCCAAAGACGAACTTGGCCGGCGGATACTGTCGCTGATGCGTGCGGATGGGCCAGTGCTTGTCATACAAATTGAAGACCGGAGAGACAGAGACCAGGTCCATGTTGGCTTCATAGTAGGCTTCAATGGTGCCCACGTCGCGCCAGTACTGCGCTTCCTTCATGTTCTCGTCAATAAAGTTGAAGGAATAAAGCTTGTACTGCTCAAGGATCTTGGGCAGGATGTCTTTGCCAAAGTCATGCGACGAGTTTGGATCTTCAGCGTCCTTCAGCAGCACGGGCAAAAGCACGTCAGTGTTAAAGATGTAAACGCCCATGGAACCGGAAACCATCTCCGGGTTATAGGGCGAGCGCAGCTTGGTTTCTTTGGGTTTCTCTTCAAAGCCGGTGATGCGTCCCGCGCGGTCAATATCAACAATGCCGAAGTGGCGGCACTCGCTGGGATCGATCAGGATCGTGGCCAAAGTCACGTCCGCGCCGGTGGACTTGTGGTGATCAAGCATCAGCTGATAATTCATTTTGTAAATGTGGTCCCCGGAGAGGATCAGCACATGCTTTGACTGCTCAGAGCCAATGGAATAAATGTTCTGGTAAACGGCGTCGGCGGTGCCCAGGTACCAGCTATCACTCACGCGCTTCATCGGCGGAAGCACTTCAATGAACTCACCCAGCTCGCGCGCCACCACTGAGCCCCAGCCTTCGCGGATATGCCGGTTCAGGCTCAAGGCTTTGTATTGCGTAAGGATATAGACCTTGCGCAGGTCTGAATTGATGCAGTTGGAGAGTGTGATGTCAATAATGCGATAGTTGCCGCCGAAAGTTACTGCCGGCTTGGCGCGGTCGCGCGTAAGTGGATAGAGGCGTTCTCCAGCGCCGCCGGCGAGTAATACTCCAAGTGTATCCTTCATAATTTTTTGCGGACCATTTCTTGCGGGACTGCCGGGGAACTCTGTGACAACTCAATCTTAAGACGCCAAAATTTTATGCTAGCAGAAAAAAGAAAAACCGGCGCAGCAGCCCGCCTGATCGCCGGAACAGATACAGAAATTTTTTTCAGCTAAGCAGCGTCGTCCGTGGAGATGCGCAGAGACTTCAGGAAGCGCACATCGTGGGCATTGATGCTGAACTCAGGTTCAGCGTGCTTTTTGCGCGAGCTCACCAGCTGAGGCGCGGAGGCTTCCTCTTCATGCTTGTTGAAGCCAATAGTGGCTTCAAGTACCAGGAAGACATCAAACCCTTCGTCTTTTATTCTGGCAATCACCTGCGCAATCTGCTCGGATTCAGAAAGAGACACGTTAATGGCCTCTCCCAGCTCTTTCATCAGCTGCTTTAGTCGTGGATTCACGCAAACTCCTTGGGACTGCTTAAATTAGATGCTCGTCGGGTTACCTGCGTTTTATTCTTTCCGCTCGATTGCGGCAATTTTCGCGCTACAATACCCAAAATGGCACAAATTTCCGCGGTAAAAAACGCTTTGCAAACCGTTGTAAAGAAAGACCGCCTGCTCAATGCGGTCTTTGCCGGCGGAAAATCGTTTGTCACGTCCGTAAGCCGGACCTTCTACGCTTTCTGGCTCCAGACCACCGGGCTCATGTTTGTCCTTTTCACCGTACTTGGCGCCTCATCCTTGGTGCGCCAATACCACAAAGACCACTTTGCCGACCACCAGCGCGCCACGATTGAAGCGATATTTACCGTCGTCTGCTTGTACTTTACAGTGCACTCTTTCATCAAGGCCAGCCGCACTCTCAAACGAAAATAGCTTCTGCCGATCTTGAAAGTGTTTAGCTAGATTTCTGTCCAAAACCTGCCGATTCGGGTTTTGCCACTATTCGGCCTCCATTTCCCCACGTTGGCGCAAATCGGCGCACCTTACATTGCGACTCGGGCGCGAAGTAGCAAGTCGCGTTGGGATAAGTTCATCGTTAACCGGTCCAGCGATCGCGGCATTTGTTCTGGCGCTCGTGAATGCCAGAGGCTCTTGCCGCTCGGGTCGGAGTATCATAATCAGCAGATCGCCTGCCCATGCCTCAGGACACCAAACTCGAACGCGATGCCGAGCAGCAGCTCAAAGACATCACGCCCCAGCCTCTTTATACTCCCGCCGATCTTGAAGGCTGGGACTACGACGCTGACGCGGGCTATCCCGGTGAGTTCCCGTTTACGCGCGGCGTGCAGGCCACCATGTATCGCGGCCGCCTCTGGACGATGCGCCAATATGCCGGCATGGGCGACGCCGAAGAATCCAACAAGCGCTACAAATATCTTCTTTCTCACGGGACGACCGGCCTTTCCGTCGCTTTTGACCTGCCGACGCAGATCGGCATGGATTCAGATCACGCCATGGCTGCCGGCGAAGTCGGCAAAGTGGGCGTGGCCATTGATTCCATTGAGGACATGGAGCGCCTCTTCGCGGGCATCAATCTGGAAAAGATTTCAACCTCCATGACCATCAATGCCAGCGCCGCCATTCTGCTGGCGTTATATATCGCCGTGGCGCGGCGCAATGGCTCGGACACGCGCAAGCTCAGCGGCACCGTGCAGAATGACATCCTCAAGGAATACATTGCGCGCGGGACATATATATATCCGCCGCGCCAGGCCCTGCGGATCATCACCGACATGTTTGCTTATGCCAATGAGCACGTGCCGGAGTGGAACCCCATTTCTATTTCCGGCTATCACATGCGTGAAGCGGGCTGCACCGCCGTGCAGGAAGTGGCGTTCACCTTGGCCAACGCCATCGCTTATGTGGATGCGGCGCTGCACGCCGGGCTGGACGTGGACAAGTTCGCGCCGCGCCTTTCGTTCTTCTTTAACGCGCACAATAATTTTCTTGAAGAAGTGGCCAAGTTCCGCGCGGCCCGCCGCATGTGGGCGCGCATCATGAAAGACCGTTTCCAGGCGAGAAATCCCAAGTCGCTGATGCTGCGCTTCCATACCCAGACCGCAGGATCAACGCTCACGGCGCAGCAACCGGAGAACAATATTGTCCGCACCGCTTTGCAGGCGATGGCCGCTGTACTGGGTGGAACGCAGTCACTGCACACCAATGGCTTTGACGAAGCTCTTGGCTTGCCGACGGAAGAAGCTGCGCGCATCGCGTTGCGCACGCAGCAGATTGTGGGGCATGAAACAGGCGTCGCCAACACTATTGATCCTCTGGCCGGGTCTTATTACATCGAATCGCTCACCAGTGAGATTGAGCGCCGCGCCCAGCTCTATATCGACAAGATTGAATCGTTGGGGGGAACGCTGCGATCGATCGAACAGGGATATATCCAGCAGGAAATACAGAACGCCGCATACGATTTCCAGCAGGGCGTTGACCGGCTGGAAAATGTCGTGGTGGGCGTGAACCGTTTTCAGACGGAAGGCGACAAGTCAGTGCCGGTGCTGCGCATTGATGAAGCGCTGGAAGGCCGACAGGTGGAGCGCGTTCGCGCTTTGCGGCAGCGTCGCGACAAGACGAAGTGGGAGTCCGCGCTACGCTCCGTTGAAGAGGCCGCCCGCGGCAATCAAAACCTGATGCCGCACATCATTCATGCCGTTGAAAGTTACTGCACCGTCGGCGAAATCTCTGACACGCTGCGCCGCGTTTTCGGTGAGTATCAGGAAACCGTGGTGGTCTAAGTAAGACGACATCTTACTGCGGATCAACGCGGATGAACGCGGATCAGGAAGATGGCTGTGTCATTGCCATTCAAAAATTCTTCCAGCACCTCAATATATTTGTCGGGCAGACGCCTCTCTGCTCAAGAAAACAACCTGCGCGGGGATGGCGTGCGCCAATAAAAGTGCGCTAATAGGAAAAAAGAGGAGCGGATTTGCTCCGCTCCCCGATTCGAACAATCCCCTAATCTCGATCTCCGTCGTGATCGCGATCAGGCAAGGACTTCAGGTATTCAACAAGATCGCTCTTTTCAGCCACGCTGAGTCCCAGCCCCTTGCAGGAGTCATAGTGGTCCACAACATCCAGCAACGTGGCAAAGCGTCCATCGTGATAGAAGCCGCCTTTGGTATGTGTCCACAGGCCGTTGAGAGGCGTGGTGCGATAGCGGTCGTCAGGCGCACGGCTTGCCTGAAAATCGTCAACGCAGACATCGGAAGCCAGATGCATGTTCCATCCCGGCTCGGTCATCAGCGGCTGGACATGGCAGCTGCTGCACTGCCCTTTGCCGTTGAACACCGCCTTGCCTCGCGCTGCTGCCGCGCGATCGAAACTACCCCTGGGCGCTGCCGGAGCAGGAAGAGAGAGCTGATAAAACTGAAGTGCTGCCAGCTTGGAAGTGATCTGGTCGTCGGCATTGGTTACATGCCCAAAGCCGTTCTTGGCGGCCACTGGAAATTTCGCGGCATCGTCCAGGCGTGGATCATAAAAGTTGCCTTTGCCATGCATCTCAAGATTGGCGACGAACGCATTCCAGTAAGGCACAGAGCCCCATCCGGTATAGGTATGCAGGTTCACGCCGGCAAGTCCGAAGGCCGGAGGAATGAGCGTTGCGGCAGTTTTGCCGTCCGGACGAAACGCTTTTCCGTCCATGAACAGCTCCGCGTCAAATTTGCCTGGACCCCAACTGGCAAGAACGGTCTTGACGGTTGCAACGTCCACGCCTAGCACATCGGCAACCGGCTGGAGATTGGGAGAAAGACCGACAATTGCGCCGACGTTCAAATCGCGGTTGGCCCAGCCATCCAGTCGATGGCCAATGCCGGGTGCAAATGCGTTGTCCACCGTGGAGTGGCAGAGCGCGCACTGTATGCCCATGGATTTCAGCGTGCCGTCAGGATTGAAAAATCCGGTGACGCCCACAACGGCATTCAACTTCAGTAACGCCAGCGTGACTGCTGGATCATTCAGGTCAACCTTTCCCGCTTTTATCTGCTGGACCAACGCGGCGGGAAGTGCGTCCTGATCGACTTTGAGTCCAACGGCCAGCGCTGTTGCCGGAGATACGCCCGGTCCAACGCCGCCGTGCTGCGCGCCTTCAATGGCCGTGTGCAACTGGAGCGTGCCACCCCAGAAGTCCTGGTCACCAAAGGTATCATTGCGGAAAATGTTTTTGCCTTGCTCGGCAAGTGACTGATGCTTTTGTTCAGAGTAAAGAGTAAAAGCGCCAATAAGCGCAACGGCAATCATGAGGGGGAGTCTGATCTTTTTCACGGATTTGGGCCTCAGCTATCGGGGGTTTGAAAGGCTTCCGGAAAAGCTCTTCAGATGGCATTGAGTCGCAAGATGGCATTTGGTGACACAAAAATCGCAAATTGTTTCGTAATGCGATGTAAATCTTTGAAAATATTCGGTCATCGGCTTTCAATCACCGAACAGTAGTAAACTGCTGCGCCGGAGAAGATTATGCCCGCCACAAGGAAACAGCCCGCGACTTCCACCTATGACGTCCACCCCAGCCTGGGCATGTACCAGAGCTCGCTCACGGCCTTGCAGCAGAAAACCGGCCTCACGCTGGAAGAATGGATCAAGCTGGTGCAAAAGAGCGGTCCGGCGACGGAGAAAGAACGTCGCGCATGGCTCAAGGCAGAGCACGGCCTGGGAATGAACTACGCAGGGTGGATCGCTGAACATTCCGTGGGAAAGGGCGACGACGGGAATCCTGAGACTTACCTCAAACAGGCTGAGGAATTTGTAGAGAACATGTATGCGGGCACGAAGGAAGCTCTGCGGCCGGTCTTTAACGAACTTCTAAAGCTGGGACGCAGCCTGGGCAAGGACGTGAAAGTTTGTCCTTGCAAGACAATCGTGCCTCTTTACCGCAATCACGTTTTCGCGCAGATCAAACCCACCACGCGCACGCGCATCGATCTGGGACTGGCGCTCAAGGACACCAAGGTTCCAAAACGGCTGATTGATACCGGAGGGTTCGCGAAAAAGGACCGCATCACGCACCGGATCGAGATCGCGTCAGTGAAAGATATTGATGCCGAAGTGAAAAAGTGGCTCACGACAGCATATGAGATGGACCGCTAGTTTTATCTGTCGCGCCCGGAAATCTTTGCGCCCATCCCTTAGCATGGCCCCAATTCATGGGGATAAAGAACAAACATCGGCGTCGAATGCTTCTGGATTTGGTCACTGATCGTCAAGTCCCAATCCGTGGGCTTGGTGATGACAGGAGGCTCCACCTGCATCCGGTAGTAAGAAGCAATCATGTTTGAAACCGAGCGGGCTTTTTGCCGCACGGACTCGGCCAGGCGAGAGTCGGCCATGCTATAGGTGCGTCGCGGATCGGCGTTCATTACGCTTAACACCAGCCCGCCGCTATTCGTGGTCAAAGGGAAAAAATGTTCATCGCCGGTGTTGTAAAGAACGGTGCCCACCAGCGGCTGGGCCTCGGCCAGTCCCTGCGAAGTGGTTGAGGTTACAAAATGACTGGCAACGCTGTTCTTTGTTTCTACTGGCCCCAAAGCCAAACCAAACATGCGAATGTGATTGTCGTGCAGTGCCTTTGCCACCATTTTTGCATTGGCCTTGCGGTTGCCTTCAAGTTCAGAGGCAATCACAACAATGGCATCGCCTGATTGCGGTGTTCCGAACCATTCAATTCCAGCCATCACGGTATCAAGCACTCCTGGTTCCTTGCCGCGCTTGCCGTCTCCGGGTTGTCCCAATGCCTGGCTGATGGCGGAACGGTCCTCAGTAAACTTAACGTCCTCTCCAGGGCCGCGAGCAGGCATGATGGCGAAGGTGTCATGCGGACCGGCATTTGCAAGCAGCGTCTTGATGATTTCATCTTCGGCTTTGCGCGAATCGGCAGATAGCTTTTTGCTTAGATCTGCCACAATCAATACGCGGCGCGGGCCGTCATCAAAGGCGAGACCTTTTACAGCCACTGGCTTTTTCTGTATCTGCCCAATGAAATCTTCGGCGGCCAGACCACGAAAAACATTGCCGCTTACGCTGATCACTCCAACCGGAACATCGGAAGCTTTGCAGGCGGATTGCTGAGCAACGCCGATATTAGAGAGAAGAAAAGCCGCGCTAAGTGCGCTAAGGATACGAGAAAACATGAATACTCCCAGGAGATTTCGAGGATTAGGTCGCGCTGATTATAACAAGGCATTTCTGCCCGGCCATAAGCATTGTCTTGTAGACAGGTCATAAGGCATTTCGTCACCACTGGATCATTCAGCAGATCTACTGGACATTAGCTTCCGAAAAAGCCGGGGACAGTACCAATTTGGGAAAAACAGTTCCAAAATGGAACTCGCCGACTTCATTCGCGCAATAAAATTCAAAACCTTTTAAAAAGAGAAGGCGAAAGCTTCAAAAACTATCAATGGTGCAAAAAATCGTATATTCTTCGCTTAGGCTCCCAGCCAAGGCCATTGCCCAGAAGGACAATGGCCATTAGGTCGCAGCCCCCATGTGACGTTCGGCCCGTGTCCAAATGCGCAAAATTGAAGCATCTGTCTGGTTCCACCAAAATAAAAATAATTCTTTTATTTTCAGTGCTATACCAGGATTTTTAATAAGCAGTGTTCCTGACTGGGATACTATATTGCGGTACAAAAGTTCACTCACACAAGTCACCTGGCCAGACAGCAATTTTGGGCGCGCCACGCTAAAGTTGCCGAAGTTTCCATGTGTCGAGGGATCCATCAACCATCAACGATGTGAAGTGAAGTTTTTGCGTAACGGCTGCGAAGGGGAAGGTTACGGGATCATGAAGTCGATGGCCAAATCAAGGGGAAGTCTCGCCTTACAGTCGGGCTTCACGCTGACAGAAATGGTTGTTGTGGTCACAATCATTCTGGCCGTTGGCGGCATGTCCATTCCATCCCTCACCCGCGCCATCGATGCTTCCCGAATTAATGGATCGACCCAGGCACTGGCAGCGGCGTACCAGGATGCGCGCATTCGCGCTACCCAGAAAGACACGTTATTTCAGGTGCTCGTATCTCCGCCCGGAATTTCGCCGGCACAGGTCTGCATAGATCTGGATGGAGACGGAAGCTGCGGTGCAGGAGATCCTGTGACGGCATTCCCCGCGCAAGTTCGCGTGAGCAATCTTGGTGTGCCGGTTCCGCTGAGTTCCGTCCAGGTGCATTTTGCCGCCGTTACAACGGAACAGGCGAGCGCTCCGGGCAATTTAACATGGAACGGCGTGGGTTTGCCTTGCCAACGCACTTCGCCTACGTCGCCTTGTACTGCCGTTGGTTGGATACAGCACCTGCAATTTCAGCGCGCCAACGGAGAAGTAATGTATGCCGCCGTCACCGTAAGCCCCACAGGACGGGTCAAGACCTGGACATTTATTCCATCGGGAAACGGAAACGGTAAGTGGCTCTAAGACACTATATGAATGCAGACTGCAAAATTCATGGGGCCAAAGGGGCAAAGATGTCGCGCGGATTCAGCCTTATTGAAGTAATGATCGCCATGGCTGTTCTGGTGGTAGGGCTGTTGGGCGGCATAACTGTAATCGCAGTGGCGACCGCAAATGACGGGCGATCCAAGTTGCATTCCACGGCTATTCTTCTGGCACAAAGCACCATGGAAAAGATTGCGGCCATTCCAGCAGCCGCTGGAAATACTCAAACGTCGCTCACGGACTGCACAGGGACACCTCACACCATTGAGACGGCCGTGCCAGCTCCTGGTGGCAGTCCTGCCATGATTACTAGCGGAGCTTTTTCGGGAACCATCGATTTCTCGCAGCCAACTGTCGCCAATTACTCAATGGTTTATGTCACGTGCTCGAGCGGCGGGAACGTTGGATATGACGTCCGCTGGCGAATTGATCGCGGCCCGACCCCCGCTACGCAATTGGTAACGGTGAGCGCCAAACCGCTCGTCAGAGCCGGAGCAACTCAGTTCATTCTGCCTTATACGCTTCATCAGTTAAGGGGGAACTTCTGATGATATCGCGCTCCCCCCGTTCAATTGTCAGGACTAGCGCGAAAAGCAGCGCAATAGCAGGTTTTTCCCTTATAGAACTGCTGGTCAGCCTGGCGATTCTGATTACAGTCACCGGCGCAGTATTTGAACAGATTAACTCGATGCAGAAAAAATCAGCTTCAGAAACCGTGAATGTGGATTTGACTCAGCAGTCACGGGATTTTGTAAGCCAGACAGTACGCGATTTGCACATGGCAGGATATCCCGGGCCCGGTATGTACTCAAATGCTCTGGCGCATCCTTCACTGGTGGCTTATGGGCTGATACGGGTTTCGCCGACCGAAATTCTGATGGAAGGCGATGTTAACAATGACGGCGCTGTTGAAAGCGTAGATATTACCTATGTGGCAAACGATCCCAGCGATCCCAATTGCCCATGTATCCGCAGAAGCGCGCAGCCAAAAATAGACGCGGACTCATTCAGCCAGCCGACGAATCTTTTCTTTACGGAGACGCAGCAGGTATTTCCTCCTGGTACCGGGGCAGGCCAATCCGGTGAAGACCTGTTTGCGTATTTCGACCAGAACGGAAATCCAGTGGATCTCAGTACCGGTAGTGACAGATCCACGCCCCAGGGCATTGCAAATTTAGCTTCAATCAAAACAATAAAAATCAATCTCAGTCTGCTTACTAAT
This sequence comes from Terriglobia bacterium, assembly GCA_020072645.1. Taxonomy (NCBI): domain Bacteria; kingdom Pseudomonadati; phylum Acidobacteriota; class Terriglobia; species Terriglobia bacterium. The sequence goes on along the minus strand of JAIQGK010000003.1, from coordinate 232,217 downwards.
CAGCGCGATCCTGCAACAGGCAATTTTGTGCGCACGTCAATGTCGGCAATCTCGAGGTTGAATTACTAATGGCAAAGATTATGTCCAAATTGACGCAGCGGGACGAACGGGGAATGGCCCTGATGATGGCCTTGTTCGCGCTCTTGCTGCTCTCTGGCATAAGTCTTTGCATGGTCCTGGCTTCCACCACTGAAACACGCATTGACGCCAACTATGGAGGCAGCCTGCGCTCCTATTACGCAGCCCACTCCGGCCTGGAAGAAATGCGGGACAGGATCAGTTATCTTTCCACAACAACATCGAGCGGCCTTGCTGACAAACTTCCCACCGATATTGCCGGTAATGCCAACGGTGTACTGTATGTGCTGAATCCGGATGCCGGCGAGACGGTTGATCCTACTGACCCGGCCAGCCCGTACTTCGACGTCCAACTCTGCCATGACTACAACTCAGGCGTGACCGTTCGCGACTCCAAATGCACGGCAGTTCCCGGTACGCCAAACTGGATGATGGCCTCGCTCTATGCCGCACCCAGCACCGCTCCCGCCGCTGTTTCTTTGGGCTATAAATGGGTGCGCGTGAACATGAAGACGAACCGGATCGCCGCGCCTTATTTTGTCGACCAGCAAGGCGATCCCACAACACTGGATACGCGCGTTTGCTGGGACGGCAAAACCGAACAACTCTCTCCCGGCGGCGCCACACCGGCTTGCGATGCCAATGGAATGCTGCCGGTTTACATGCTTACTTCCCTGGCTACGGCACAAGGCACGCGGAACCTGTTGCGCGCTGAGGTGGTGGGCTCATCGATCCGGCCGCCCGGCGCAATCACTGTTGAAGTTGGCGGTTCCGCCAGCACGACCCCCATTCCCGCGACTTTTAATGTCCCCACCCTTTCTAGCGCGACGGTGTTCCCGTTAACCAGTATCGATGGCCGGGTTCACCACGCCGACGGCTCACTCGCTACCACTCTCTCCTGCTCTAACGTGGCTCCGGTCGCCGCAAACACCCCTCAGGGCACAGCTTCATTGCAAACAGGCTTGAATAGCCTGCGGTCCGCTTTAGTCCAGGCAGCCAATAATCTCTGTAACGCCGATGGCAGCAGCATTTCAGCCAGCAACCCGTGCACGGCGCCTTTGGCCTGGGTACGTGGGACTGGCGCGCTTCCTAGATTCACCACATCCAGCGCTTCACCAACACCAACGCCCACCCCAGCGCCTAGTCCAACTCCTAGCCCAACTCCTGTCACAAGCACCAGCAATAGCGGCAGTGGCAGCAGCGGACACGACGGGCACGACAATCACAACCCGACCCCGACCCCGACTCCTATTCCAACTCCCACACCAACGCCGGTAGCAACAGCCGACTGCAGCACGGCAACTCAGAGTTGCTACACAAACCTTGACCTGTCAGATAACCACCTCTCTCCGTCGCCGCTGTTTGGGGGCAATCCAGGAAATTCAGTCGATCCGGCTGTCTATCAATCTCAAACACCCAATATCGTGGCTGATGAGAACCAGGCGGTCCTTGACTATATCGCCGCCCGTAGGGCGTCTGGCAAAAATTACTTCGAGGTTGCATCAACAAGTCTTGCCGCTACGTATGGCTCATTGACCCAGCCCGCGGTGGTGGTTATCACCGATAGCAGCCTGAAACTGCTCAATACCAGCCTCACTGGCGTCGGTATCCTGCAGGTGCCTAGTGATTTCGAAATACAGAGCTCCAACTTGCAATGGACTGGAATCGTGATGGTACGTTCTTCATCAACATCCCCATCAGGACAGTTCTTCGTCAATACTGGAGCTACAGGGATGATCAATGGAGCGTTGATGCTTCAGGCTGGGGACCAGTTTTTTCTGACCACCAGCAGCAGCGGGGCCGGCAATTTCACAATCTCCTACAGTTGTGAGGCCATTGACGCTGCTATGGGCAATCCGCCTTTAAAGGTGGTTTCGCACACCGAAACATCCTACTAAGTTCCGGGTCGATTCCCCGCTAAGCGCGAACACGTCCTCGCAATACCCTTGCCGGCAGCAAAATAATCGCCTTCACCAGTTCCAGCACTCCGCCCACGGCAATGCCCACAATCCGGAATGGCAGCAGCACCAGCCAAACCAACGGATAAAGCACCAGCGCCAGCAAGGCCAGCGGCCAGCACATTGCCAACAGGATGCACCAAAGCAAAAAGCTGAACATAAGCGCCTCTAACAATTAGTACGAAACTGCTCAGGCGCCCGTTCCACCATTATCGGCTACGTCCAAAACGGCTTGGATCTGACGCGCCTAGACTCCCAGGATCTCGCCCTTCGCGTTCACATCAATGCTTGCGGCGCGCGAGATTTTCGGCAATCCAGGCATCAGCATCATGTTGCCGGCAATCGCCACAACAAAACCCGCCCCAGCGGAAAGCGATGCGTCTGTGATGTTCAGCGTCCATCCTGTGGGCGCGCCCAGTAGCTTGGGATTATCAGAGAACGAATATTGGGTTTTGGCAATGCACACTGGCAGCCCGGCAAATCCCCAGTCGCTGAATTGCTGCAGCTTGGCGCGAGCCTTGTCGCTCAATGCGACTCCTGCCGCGCCGTAAATTTTGGTGGCAACGCTCGCAATCTTGTTTTCCAAAGAATCCTCAAGCGGATAAATTGGCTGCACGTTCGACTTGGGATTTTTCTCAATGGTTTCCACCACTTTTTCCGCCAAGGCGGCAGCGCCGTCGCCGCCTTTGGTAAATGCCTCACTCAAAGCGCTAACCGCACCTTGCTGCGCGCAGTAGGCGGCCAGCCGATTTAGATCAGCTTCGGTATCCGTGGGGAAGCGATTGATGGCTACAACGGTCGGCACGCCAAACTGCTTGAGATTCTGAATGTGGCGGACGAGATTCGGTGCGCCACGATCCAGGTCTCCCTCGCCTTGATTGCGCAAGCTCTGCACGGTCGTGACCAGTACGGCGCAAGCGGGAGCAATCCCCGACGACCGCATCACAATGTCAAAATATTTTTCCGCGCCCAGATCAGCCGCGAAACCCGCTTCATTCACCACGTAGTCGGCCAGGCGAATTCCCATATTGTGCGAGATCACGCTGCTGGTTCCGTGCGCGATATTGCCGAACGGCCCAGTGTGCACCATGGCCGGAGTGCCTTCCGTGGTCTGCACCAGGTTGGGCATGATCGCTTCGCTCAGCAATGCCATCATCGCGCCCGTAGCTCCCAGATCGGCTGCGCGCACCGGCTTGCCGGCCCGTGTTACTCCCACAACAATCGCATCCAGCCGCCGGCGCAAGTCTTCAAAGCCGCTGGCCAGCGCCATGATGGCCATAACCTCTGAAGCAGCGGTGATCACAAAACCACTGTTACGGGTGAGCGCTCCCTTTTTCTCGCCGATATCGATGGTGATGCGGCGCAGAGCGCGATCGTTCATGTCCATGCTGCGTGGCCATGTGATCTGGTTGATATCCAGGTCAAGCGCATTACCGTGGAATACGTGCGCATCGATCAGCGCAGCGAGCAGGTTGTGCGCCGTAGTAATGGCATGGAAGTCGCCGTGAAAATGCAGATTGATTTTCTGGCTGGGCTCAATCTGCGACTTTCCTCCCCCTGCAGCGCCGCCTTTCATACCGAACACTGGCCCTAGCGACGGCTCGCGCGACGTGATGATCGTCCGGCGGCCAATGCGCTCCAGCCCCTGCGTGAGCCCAATGGAGGTCACGGTTTTCCCTTCACCGGAAGCCGTGGGCGTGGTCGCGGTCACCAGGATGAGTTTGCCTCGGCGCGGAAACGCCGGATCAGCAAGGATGTCCAGTTTTAGCTTGGCGCCGTGGCGTCCAATGGGTTCAAAATATTCTTCGGGGAGATTGAGCTTGGCAGCAATGGTTTGAATTGGCAGCATGGTTTGAATGGACAAAGATTGGCTCATTGGCAAACAGGCGAGTCTAGAACTCTGCTGCAAAAGAGGCAAGTGGCAAAAGCAAAAAGCGCGAAATTTAGACGTTGGCTCCGGCGGCGCTGAAAGACGGGGCCGGAGACATCTCGGGCAAACTGAAGCACTCATGGCTGACTGCTTCGCGTTGGCAGACGGAAAGGATACCCTATCTGACTCCCATCACTGTGCGCCCGTAGCTCAGCTGGATAGAGCGGTTGCCTCCGAAGCAACAGGCCGGGAGTTCGAATCTCTCCGGGCGCACCAGAATCCTGAAAATCGATCGGTTACAGGCATTTCCAAATTTCTTCACAAGGAACTTGAGCTTATGCTTCGTACTTTTGAGCAATTTGTAAAAGAGCGTCGGTATATTACGAACGCGCCATCTCAAGCAAGTTGGGAATCATATTCTGCTTTCACAGTTGCCGAGCTGGGAGAGATGTTGTCAGAAGACCGTGATTTGCCATGGCACGGAAATGGTGTTTGGTTCTGGTCGGTGATGTCAGAGGATGGCACAGAGAAGACCGAAGCCGATGCTCGCGCCAAAATGCTTATTTACCTGGTTGAGCATGGGCTTTCCTCCCCAACTGAAAAACAGTCCACAGCCCAATAAGAAATAAGGCAAATATCACTAACCGAGCGAGTACGAGTTCAATTGTCGTGAACCACTCAAAATCCCTTGTAATTGCATTGGCGTCATTCTCAGTTCTCCTCACAGATAAAGAACAGCCAGAAACCCTTTAGAGGATTTATTTCCTAATCACTTATGGCCCAAAAATAGAAAATCGGTCAATGCCGCAAAATAGCGCAGTTCTCATCGCTGAAAACAAAGCACTTATTCGTACTAAGCTCACAATAATTCATCCAGCCCCAGCAAACAGGTCGAAAATAGTCTTCCCTGATTAACCGAATTTATTTGATACATAACGGAGTCTTGACGAGCCTTTCAGAGTTGCCCGACAATCACGGCATGGCAGAATGGGGAAAAACATTAATCGGCTTTATTAGTGGTATTAGCGTCGGTCTTATCGTCGGCGTTATCTCAGAACCACTGAAAAAATGGGCGGGAGCGAAATATATTACATGGCGAGCGGAGAAAGAGATTTATTGGGAACTTTCTGGCATGTACGTCCGGTTTTTTGAAGAACATAAAAAAATTGGTAATACTACATACGTCTATGTCGGTCCTGAATTCACTGCAGAACGATTTGACTATTATTATGCCGAACACAAAGAAGCCTTATTTAGCATTCCAACGTGGGTCGGAATAAAGAAAATTTATGATGTATTCCATTTAACCAAAGAGCAGGTGGACCAACATCAAATTAGTGATGCAGAAGGAGCTGACCGACTAAAGAGAGAATTCCTAATTTGCTTAGACCTGAAACTCCTAGACAAAACTAAATTATTCAAGTAATAATTCCGCTCTGCACTAATGCTTCATAAAGCACTGCCACGGCCTCTATCCGATTCCGAATGTTATACAGATACCTTGCTGACACTCCAAGCCTCGCCTGGGCCTCTGGCGCATTCCTCACGCTGAAAGTACCGCGTTTGTTCGGGCGGATGTAATCCGTGAAAATTATGGACTCGTCCTTGTAATAATCAAGAAGAGGCTGGATCCATGTGTTAAATGTCATTTGATTTCTAAGAATGAGAGAGTACGATTCCTGCAAAGTCAAAGTTACGGGTATAACGAGACCTGACGCACTGGCCAGAAATGAACACCCGGTAGAGCCAGGTCCCCTTCCCAAAAAGAGTGGCAAACCCAAGAGAAGAAACTGGTCCTCGGGACCACAGGTCACCGTGTCCCCTAGGGACAGCCCGGAGCGAAGGCTCTATGCGTAAATTGTTTCAAACAGCAGGCGTTCTGTCTGCTGTTATCTCACTGACAATGTTGTTAATCGTCGAACTGATTCATGCGGTTCGATATATCCAATTTGTGCTCTCTCAGAAATAAGCCTTTTGTGCTGGTCGCTGGTGGTGTTCGGCTGAATACCCAATAAGCCGGGAGCCGATTGGATTACGGCAATGCGCCGCCAGCAACTAGTTCAGAAAATGAATCCAAACATTGAATTACTCATCTATTACTTATCTTTCTTATTAATTTCGTCGCGAATATCCCGGACGCCGATGACAACGATGCGAATGAGTAACAATGAGGCCGAAATTACCAGAATCGCTTTGACCACGATTTCTTCGCAAAGAGTTAGGTCTATCTGCGTCATGATTAGCACCTGTTTATAGGGCACACCTTTCCCTAGGCCAATTCAGGCCTGAATTTACAATGCCGTCCAAATAAATTGTTCGGAACGCTGAATTTCTTCCGCTGCTGTATTGGATGCAGCAGCTACCCTCAATGGTGCAACCATCCACTCGCGCCAGCATTTTCATTGCCATTACAACTGAATAGGAGGGCCAATGGAGAAATATCGGGATGTCCGCAGCATCCAGCTCGGGTCTGTGCTTGCCCAATTGGGCATCGCAGGCTTTAAAAAGCGGCGTGGAAAGAAAGAACACTTCGGGAAATGCCCGTTCCATCAACCCAAGAAAAACAACAACATCCTTTTCCTTCACAGATGAAAAGTTCAACTGCTTATCTTGTGGAGCATGGAAGTGGTGCGACTGACCTAGTAACGAAACTCAAGAAGATTGGCTCTTAGAATGCGGTCAGCCGATTAGGAGCCAAGCAATCACCCTTTCTGGAAGTCGTCTCAAAAGCTACTCCGGCAAGTGAATCAAAAGAAACTTTCGAAAATAAGCCATTCGCTAGAACACATGAAAAGCTTTATGTGAAAAGTGATTGGTTAAAGACGCGCGGCCTAACAGAAAAAACGCTCAAGCTCTTTGGTATCGGGCAGTTTTCAACCCCTCCGGCAAGAGCATTTATACAGCAAGATTCTCTTTCCCATTCGAGGTTTCAAGGACCACAACTCACCCGCTATCCAACGCCTTCAACGCCAATCCCCGGGCGACTGAAGTGAACTCGTTCCCTGCTCGAATGCTCTCTGCGCCAAAACGTGTTTCAAAAATTCTCCTGACGGCCGGAACAAACGACGAGCCTCCCGTAAGAAAAACCATATCTACGTCTTTAGGTTTCACCCCAGACGAATCAAGGAGAGAGTCCACGCAGCCGGCAATCTGCTCAAGCTCTTCAGAAATCCATTTTTCAAACGAAGCACGCTTTACGGTTGCGTCAAGGTCAATGAATCCGTCTGAAAAGCGGAATGTGGACACCTCGTTCGCCGACAAATCAGACTTGGTCTTTTGCACCGACCGATGCAATTGGTATCCAAGGTCTTCCCGTATTAAATGCATCAAGGCGGCGATCTTTTCCGGCTCAAGCGCCTGCGCATGCGTGCTTTTCAGCATGTCCATTACATCCTTGGTTCTTAGTAGAGACAGGTGATGCCAGCGTTCCAGCTTTGCATATACCCAGCCTGGAACAGGCAAAATCTTGTACATGGACCGTATGCTGCTTCCAGCGCCCAGAGCGGGCGAGACCAGATGCTTAATGATCTTTGCGTCAAATGCGTCACCCGCCAACCCCAGGCCTGCATTGCCCAGCAGGTCCGCCGGGCTTCTGCCCTTCTTGCGAATCGAGGGAACAACGCGGACCAGAGAAAAATCGCTGGTGCCGCCTCCGAAGTCGCCAATGAGAATAAGCTCATCGTGGTCAAGCGTGGATTCGTAATAGTGAGCGGCGGCAACAGGCTCCAGTTCAAACTCTACTGATTCATATCCCGCTAGCTGAAACGCCGACTTAAGACGGGCCTCGGCGTAGACGTCATCCGCTTCTTTTTCCGCCCCAACAAAATGTACGGGCCGGCCGACCACGGCGGACCGAATCGTGGTCCCAAACTGGAGTTCAGCTTTTTCGCGGAGATCGCGCAAGATGCGGGCGATAAGATCTTCAAGCGTAACGCGACGCCCAAAGACTTCAGTTCCCTGGAGCGTGCGGCTGCTGAGGAAAGACTTAAGCGACTGAATCAGACGCCCCTTGGTTTCAGCCGCCAGATATCGCTCAATACCTTCAGGCCCGGTCCAGGATTTGGTGACCTTGACTCCCCTATCCCGCTCCTGCTCAAGGTACAGGAGCGAGCGATAGGCATCGGTCAGGCCGCCCATTTGCGGGAAGTGCGCAAGCTCTACTTCGCCTGAACTGAAAGCGTGGGCGATTGAGCTATTGGTAGTCCCAAAATCAATGCCGATTGCGCTTGTGGCCATTCTTATCAGTTTAGTGGAGCTACGCCGTAAAACAGAAAGGCCGCAACACCTACAGCTCTCTTACGCCGTGGCTGCGAACCAGAAAATATGTTGCCACCGCGACCAGTAGGATGCCGTTACACACAAGCACTGCCGGAGCGCTGAACTTGCTGGCGAAATAGCCGCTCACCAGGCTTCCCAGAGGCATGCCGCCCCGGAACGCCACCATATAAATGCTCATCACGCGCCCGCGCAGTTCATTGGGCACAACCAACTGCACCAGCGACGTGACGGTGGCAAAAACGATGATCAGCGCGGCGCCGGTAAAGAAGAGAAGAACATCGCTCAGCCACAAGGCGCGGGAGAGCGCGAACATGGCGATCAACAGACCGCACAGCGCCTGGACAACGAGGGCGGTGCGCCCCATTCGCCTGTAGCTTCCCAGCCAGGCCACAACAATGGCCCCCACGACCGAACCAGAACCTGAGAATGCCATCAGCCGTGTATATTCGCCCACGCCCTGATGAAACACCTGTTTTGCAAAGAGCGGCAGAAAGGTCAGCACGGCGAAGGCAAGAAATGTTGTGGTGAACGCCAGGACAGTAAGTGCCAGCAAGCTGCCCTGGTGCCGGACGTAAGACAGGCCGCCGCGCAACTCTTCGTGAATCCGCCGTGGCGCCGCTGGCGGCGTATGTTTTACGTGCAGCATCATCAATGCCACGATCACAACTACAAACGAGAATCCGTTGAGGGAGAAGCAGGAGGTCATTCCAAACATTGCCAGCGCGCCACCGGCCAGCAGCGGTCCTACAACGCGGGCCAGGTTGAATTGGATCGAGTTGAGCGCAATCGCGTTAGGAAGATCGTTCTTCTCCACCAACGTAGGAACCAGCGCCTGGGACGCAGGTCCGCCAAAGGCCTGGGCCGAGCCGGTAATAAATGACAGCACCATGATCGGCCAGACGTGGCTCAAGCCAAAGAAAACCAGTGTGGCCAGCGTAAAGGCCGTCGTCATTTGAATGTATTGCGATACCAGCAGCGTCTTGCGGCGATCGAACCGGTCCGCCAACACTCCCCCGATGAGAGAAAAGAGCATGATCGGTAACTGCTGCAGAAACGCGTCCAGCCCAAGATAAAACGCTGAACCGCTCAAAGAGAGGACAAGCCAGTTCTCGGCCACGTTCTGCATCCACGTGCCGATGCTGGAGGTACACGATCCGAGCCAGAGAATGCGGAAATCACGGTAATGGAACGCCGCCAGAGTGCGGCGGACGGCGTTTGCACCGGTCGAGGTTGCAGCCGTTGCTACGGAAGCCGGTTTGGTTTGTGCGGGGCTGTCCAAAGGTGTCCTGGTTTTACGCAAGAAATGTTTCGCTCAAAAAATCATGCAGAGTTTGAGCGTACCACACCCTTGAGCTCAATTATTTTTCAATGCGGCTTTTCTGCGATCAGCAACAGCGCTCCAATTTTCTTGAAGTCACGTAATTCTTCGGCATTTTTGAACCACTTGCCGGAATATGTCTCAGGCGTGGGGCTGCGGTCCGGGATGCGCCGGGCTTCAACGTTGGTGAAGCCATGTTTTTCCAGCAGCGTTTTGTATTCCGACTCTGAGAGCGCCTGCACCGGGACTTTCAGCTCTGTAACCCAGCGAAGTGAGTAATGATTGTCCTTATATAGATTAATCAGGATGAACAGCTTTGCTCCGGACGCCATCACACGGCGCAGCTCGTCCAGCGCTTTATCTTGATCGGCATAGTAATAAAAAGATTCCACGGAAAGCACTTTGTTGAAAGTATTGTCGGCCTCAGGAATGTTTTCCGCCGATCCCCAGGCATAGCGGACATTCCTGAATGCGGACGATAACTGCTCAGCGCGTCGCAACATTTCATCCGCCACGTCCAGACCAACAACTTCACCGGTGGTCGCAATGCGGGCCATACGGCGTGAGGCCCATCCCGTGCCGCAGCCCAAATCCAGGATGCGGTCACCGGAATGGATATCCATCAGCGCGAGCGTTTGTTCTGTAATGTCTGAGTGGTGGCTTTCCATTTCATCGCCACGGCCAGCGGCAGCCCACTGGTTAAATTCCTGTTGCAGTTTTTGATCGGCCACGGAGGGGAGATTGTCGACTTTAGAGTCCATGTTGCTATGCTACATTGAAATGTTTCACTCACTCAATTGGACTCGAACTGTCTGACATCGAACCATGGCAGAGCCGCCTGAAAATCACGCAACGCAGTCGCATGACGCGCTTTATTGCCCTAACTGCGCCCGAGAAATTACCGACCCGCTCACCTGTGGCGACTGCTCTGCCGTGATCTGCCGCGTCTGCGGCACGCCTCTGGAATCGTCAGCGGACCTTGGAATGGGATAAGGACACGCATGGCCACAATCATCTTGTTAATTTTCTCCAATATTTTTATGACTTTCGCGTGGTACGGCCATTTGAAATACCAGAACGTGCCGCTGTGGAAGGTCACGCTCATCAGCTGGGGAATCGCTTTCTTTGAATACTGCTTTCAAGTGCCGGCCAACCGTATTGGCAGCCATACCTTCAACGCCGCGCAGCTCAAGACGATCCAGGAAATCATCACTCTTGTGGTGTTTTCAGGATTTTCAATCTGGTATTTGAAGCAGGACATCAAGTGGAACTATGCGGTGGGATTTTTCTTTATCGTGGTGGCGGCATTCTTTATTTTTAAGAAGTGGTAGAAATCGATTTGAATGACATCATTTTTTGACCGGTCGTCGGTTATCTTAGCCAAAGACGTAGCATGCCACGTCTCTATTCGATCGGCGTTTTGGTTTTCCGCTCTGGATTGAAAAACGGCAGCTTCGCCACTTTGGCCGTAACTTTCTGCCGGACCGCTTCAATCGTAATTTCCATTTGCAATTTCGTTCCCGGCTGTGAATGGGCCGTTTCCACACTGCCGAGCGCAATCATTTTTTTGAGCAGGGGCGACCACGTGGTAGAAGTGGCTTTGCCTACCTGCCTGCCGCCCAGATACACCGGCACATGGACGCGGGAAGCCTGCGCTGGAGCCGCGGGGGTAAGTCCAAATTTTTCATAGCGCTCTTCAATCTCCACCCAATCCATTTCCAGCCCGACAAGCTGCCGCGCGACGCCACTTCTGTTTTGTTGGGCTAGCGCGGCTTTGCCTACAAAGTTCTCTTTATCCAGATGGACCATCTTGCCAAAGCCGAGTTCATACGGAGAATACTTCTGCTCCGGTATCAGCGCTTTCTTGCTGCTGATGTAATCCACTTCAATCAGTAACAATCCTGCTTCAACGCGTGCAACATCGAGCGCCAGCATGCCGGCGGGATGAATATCAAAGCGGCGGCCCGCATCCATAAGTGCGTCCCAGACTTTCACGGCATCGCGGCTATCGTTGAGCGGCACCCAAATTTCATAGCCCAGATCGCCCGTGTATCCTGTGCGAGAAATGTCCACCCGCACGCCAGCGATCTTCCCACTGGTCATGCGGAAATATCTAAGGTTCGCGAGATCCGCTTCAGCAACGCTCTTGAGCAGCTTACCTGAGGTCGGACCTTGCAGCGCGAGCGCGGCAACTTTTTCTGAGACGTCCTCAATCTGGACATCCATGTTCAGCCCGTTCTGGCGAAACCAGCGCAGGCTAGGATCTGCGGCCGTCCAGCGATATTTATTTTCCGCCAGCCGCGTAATCGTACCATCGTCAATGACTTTTCCCTGCTCGTCACACCAGCAGCAATAAATCACCTGGCCCGGCTTCACCTTGTTGATGTCGCGCGTGATCACGCGGTTCACCAGTTTGGTTGCGTCACGGCCTTCCACGATGTACTTGTACAGCGGCGTGATATCGATCAGCGCAGCGGCGTTGCGGATGGCGTTGTACTCATGCTCATGGTGCACTTCATAGCTGCTGACCGTGTAAAAGCCTGACCACTCCCGATAATTCAGGCTATGGCACAAGGCAAACGTGCGATCATGAAATGCGGTACCGACGGGCAAAGGAAAAACCTCAGAATTTAAGCTGCGGAACTTTTTGATTATACGAAACCACACCGCGAATGACACAGATAACACCATGTGGGATATCTCAACTATTTGCCGATGCGGGATGTTAAAATCATTTGTCTATATGCGTCGCTTGATCCAATGGAGCGTCCTCTTTAGTGGCCTCTGAGCCACTCGGCGTAGCACGCACACAGCTTTCCCTACGAGTTACACTCTTTTGCGATGAAACTGCTTCTGTTCTGATTGAGCCAGAAGCCAGGAGCTCGAAGCTAGTGGCTTCAAACAAATACGACGTAATCGTGATCGGCGGTGGCCACAACGGCCTTACCAATGCCGCCTACCTTGCTCGCGCCGGAAAGAAAGTGCTGGTGCTGGAGCGCCGCCACGTGCTCGGCGGTGCCGCGGTGACAGAAGAAGTTTTTCCTGGCTTTAAGTTTTCCGTCTGCTCATATGTGGTCTCACTCTTGAGGCCCGAGATCATTCGCGACCTCGATTTGCCGCGCCATGGTCTCGAAATCCTGCCGCTGGATGGCACGTTTACGCCGATGCCCAATGGTGATTACCTGTGGCGCGTGAACGACCACGGTAAGTCGCGCCGTGAGATCGCGCGCCACTCAAAAGTTGATGCCGAAGCTTACGAAGAGTTCGGCAAGGCTATGCAGGCCATGTGCCGCTTTGTTAAGCCGATCCTGAGCATGGTGCCGCCCGATCCTTCGACTCTGAATCCGCGTGAACTCATGAAGATGCTGTTTATCGGGAAGCGCTTTCAGGGCATGAGCAGCGAGGACAAATACAACCAGGTCCAACTGATGACCATGAGCGCCATCGATTTTCTGGACCAGTGGTTTGAAACCGACGTGCTCAAGGCGACAATGTCGGCTTCGGGCATCATCGGAACATTTCTTGGCGTACGCTCGCCCGGGACCGCCTATGTACTGCTGCACCATTACATGGGAGAGATTGACGGCGCTTTCCGCTCCTGGGGATTTTCGCGCGGTGGGACCGGGGCTATCTCCAACGCTATTGCCGACGCTGCGCGTGAACTGGGCGCAGAGATCCGCACAGAAGCGCCGATTGCGAAGATCATCGTAAAGAATAATCGTGCGCAGGGCGTGGTGCTGCAAAATGGTGATGAAATCCACGGCGATGTGATCTCATCCAGCGTTGATCCGCGGCTTACGTTCATCAAGTTCATAGAAGAGAACCAACTGCCGGGAGAATTTCTGGAAGACGTGCGGCGGTATAAATTTCGTGGTTCGTCGGGCAAGGTAAACATCGCGCTGGACGCACTGCCAGACTTTAAATGCCTGCCCGGTTCCGGGGCGCATCTGCGCGGCGCGATTTCCATTTCGCCCAGCGTGGAATACATGGAACGCGCGTATGACGATGCCAAGTACGGCAACTTCTCGCGCAGGCCGTATATCGACATGGTAATTCCATCGCTGACTGATCCTTCTGTAGCTCCACCGGGAAAGCATGTAATGTCGTGCTTTGTGCAGTACGCGCCCTACAAGCTGCGCCCGGGATTGAACTGGGACGACCAGCGCGAAGCATTTGGCAATACGGTGATCGACACCATCTCTGAGTACGCGCCGAATTTGAAGAGCATCATCCTGAACAAGCAGGTGCTGACTCCGCTGGACCTGGAGCGCGACTTCGGATTGAGCGAAGGAAATATCTTTCAGGGCGAGCTTTCGCTGGAACAGCTTTTCTTCCTGCGGCCTGTTCCAGGCTACGCGCAGTTCCGCACGCCCATCAAGAACCTTTACATGTGCGGCTCAGCCACGCATCCCGGCGGCGGCATTATGGGCGCACCCGGACGGCTGGCGGCGCTGGAAATCCTGAAAGACGGAGCCAGCTAGCCAATGGCTGAGACTCGCGACGTAATCATCATCGGCGGCGGCCACAATGGGCTGGTAACTGCCTTCTATCTGGCGAAAGCAGGCTTCAAGCCGCTGATGCTGGAACGCCGTGCGCAAACCGGCGGCGCGGCTATCACTGAAGAATTCTCTCCCGGCTTCCGCTGCGCCACGCTCGCGCACTCTGCCGGCCCATTGCTGCCGGAAATCGTGAGCGACATGCAACTGGCACGGCACGGTTTGAAGCTGATCACTCCGGAAGTGGCAGTCACAGCGCTCACGCCCGATGCCCGCGCCTTGGTTCTCTATAACGATGCCGCGCGAGCGGCACAGGAGATCGCAAAGTTCTCAGCGAAAGACGCAGAACACTATCCAGTGTTTCAGCAGTCGCTGGAAAAGATTGGCCGCGTGATCAGCGACGCACTGAAGCTCGCGCCGCCCAACATTGATGATCCGAGTCGTGGCGATCTCTGGGCCATGCTCCAGACCGGACGCGCTCTGCGCAAGCTGGGCAAGAAAGATATGTACCGGCTGCTGCGCTGGGGACCGATGGCGGTGGCCGATCTCGTGGCTGAATTTTTTGAGACCGAACTTTTGCGCGCCACCATTGCAGCCAGAGGAATCTTTGGAACAGCCATGGGCCCGTGGTCGGCGGGTAGCAGCCTGGTGCTGCTCATTCGCGCCGCGGGTGATTCGCATCCGGCAGGTTCGTCATTCTTTGCGGTCGGCGGTATAGGTGCAATTACACAGGCCATGACGGCGGCGGCCAAGGAAGCAGGCGCGGAGATTCGCACGTCAGCAGAAGTGAAAGAAGTCCGCGTGAAAGATGGCATCGCGACGGGAGTGGTTCTTGCCGCTGGCGAAGAGGTTTCTGCCAAAATTGTCATCTCCAACGCCGATCCTCGTCGCACGATGCTTACTCTGGTCGATCCCACACATCTCACGCCAGATTTCGTGATGAAATTGCAAAACATCCGCATGCCGGGCACGGTGGCGAAAGTAAATCTGGCTTTATCTGCTTTGCCCAGATTCATGGCGCTCGACGGCAATGATGCTTCGCTGCGCGGCCGCATCCACATTGGCTCCGAGATCGATTACCTTGAGCGCGCGTTTGATGAATCAAAATACGGCAACTTCTCACCACATCCGTATCTTGAAGTCACGATTCCTTCACTCACGGATCCGACGCTCGCGCCCAGCGGCAAGCATGTGATGTCCGTTTACATGCAATACGCGCCGTTCAAGCTCAAGACTACCGACTGGGACAGCCAGCGCAGCGCTCTTGGCGAAACCGTTGTAAAGACGCTGGCTGAATACGCGCCGAATTTGCCTTCGCTGGTGGAAGACGGCCAGATCATCACGCCGAAAGACCTGGAAACCACCTATGGCCTGACCGGTGGTCACATCTTCCATGGCGAACTCGCGCTCGACCAGTTTTTCACCATGCGCCCTCTGCTCGACTGGGCGCGCTACAACACGCCGATACGAAACCTTTATTTATGCGGCTCCGGCACACATCCCGGTGCGGGATTAACTGGTGGCTCGGGTGCCAACGCAGCACGGGAAATATTGAAACAGTTGCGTCAATAGAGCTAAGCTGAGCAAAACAGATGTCCACGCCCTATTCAAATACCCGGCCCGCAGTCGCTGTCTCTGAAGCCATGACGCTGCCGCAGAGTTATTACACTGATCCAGCATGGTTCCAGCGCGAGATGGAGGCAATTCATTTTGACATGTGGCTCTGCGCTGGCCGCATCAACCAGATTCCGGCCGCTGGCGATTATTTTCTGCGTCAGTTTGCCAATGCCAGCGTGATCATCGCGCGCGACGAACAGGGCAACATACGCGCGTTCCACAATGTCTGTCGCCATCGCGGCACCATGCTATGCCAGCAGGAAGAAGGCAAATTTGCCGGACGCATTCAATGCCAATATCACGCTTGGACTTACAAACTCGACGGCACGCTGGCGAACGCGCCGCACATGGAAAAAGTGCAGGGCTTCTGCGAAGCCGATTATCCGCTGAACGCCGTCGCAACCGGGGTCTGGGATGGGCATATCTTCATCAATCTTTCAGCGCGGCCCATTCCGTTCGAGCAGCATCTGGCCGGGCTCGACAAAAAGTTCGCGCCGTGGCGCATGGCGGAGCTTCAGATGGTCGAGCGACGCGTCTATCATCTCAAGGCAAACTGGAAACTGATCATCCAGAATTATTCTGAGTGCCTGCACTGTCCTATCGTGCATCCGCTGTTGCAGAAGCAATCGCACTACATGAGCGGCGACAACGAACCACCGCAGCCAACATATTTAGGCGGTCGCATGGACCTGCGTGATGGCGTGCAAACCTTAACTATGGACGGCACAACGAATCGCTGCTCATTGCCCGGCCTGAGCGTCGACGACCAACGCCACGTTTACTATTACTGCCTGCTCCCCAACTTCTTCTTAAATCTGCATCCCGACTACATGCTTACATTCACCATGTGGCCGCGCGCGGCAGACCAGACGGAGGTCATCTGCGAGTGGCACTTTCATCCTGACGAAATCCGCAAATCTGGCTTCAATCCGCAAGATGCAATTGAATTCTGGGACATAACCAACAAACAGGACTGGGCACTCTCTGATCTGGCGCAGCAAGGAATCAGTTCCAAGGGTTATCAACCGGGACCGTATTCCAATCGCGAAGAACTGCTGCTCGCGCTGGACCGATTTGTGCTGGAGCGGGTTGGGAACAAAACTTAACCACAAAGAGCACAAAGGATCACGAAGGCCGTATTTTTCCTATGATCTTCGTGTTCCTTCGTGCCCTTTGTGGTAAAAGCTTTTTTAAAATTTCGCCAGACTCTCCATGGCTCTAAACAAATCCTCTGACTGCGGTAGGATCACGTCTTCCAGAATCGGCTGATACGCGACAAACGTATCAGTCGCGGCCACCCGCCTTACTGGAGCGTCAAGGTCTTCAAAAAGCTCGTCGGCAATGCGTGCTGCAATCTCGGCTCCGTATCCCCAACTGCGCGTGTCTTCATGCACTACCAGAGCGCGGCTGGTCTTGCTGACAGACGTCGCGATCGCTTCCCAGTCATATGGGTTCAGCGTGCGCAAATCGATCAGTTCCACGCTTACGTTCTGCTCGCGTTCAATTTTCTGCGCCGCTTGCAACGCGCGGGGAACAGTTGCACCATACGTAATTACCGTCAGATCGTTGCCTTCTTTCACGATTCTCGCTTTGCCAAACGGAATCATATAATCGGCGCCGGGATATGGTGCGCGGCCAAAAGTTTCACGGTAGAGACGCTTGTGTTCCAGAAAGATGACAGGATCGTCGCAGCGAATCGCAGTTCGCAGCAGCCCGTTCGCGTCAAGCGCATTCGACGGGAAACACACTCGCAGTCCCGGATTGTGCGTGAAGAGGCTTTCTCCGCACTGTGAGTGATACACGGCGCCACCGGTCAGGTAGCCACCAATGGCCACGCGGATCACCGCCGGACAGGAGAAGTTTCCATTCGAGCGCCACCGCATTACAGAGAGTTCATTGCGTATTTGATGATACGCAGGCCAGATGTAATCAAAGAATTGGATTTCCACCACCGGCTTTAAACCGCGCGTGGCCATGCCAATGGCGCGGCCCACAATGTTGGCTTCCGCCAGCGGAGAATTGAACACGCGTTCGCCGCCAAACTCCATCTGCAGGCCGGACGTCAGCTTGAATACGCCTCCCTTGCCCTTGATCTGTTTTTCTTTGAGATATTCTTCGCGGCTGCAGTCTGCGACATCTTCCCCAAATACCACAATGCGATCATCGCGGCGCATCTCGTCTTTCAGGCAGGCATTGATCAGGTCAGCCATGGTCTTGTCGCCGCCTTGTGACTGCGGTTCAGTGGCCATTTTGCGCGGATCTAGGTCATGGGAATATACGTGGTTGTAAATCGAGTCGGTAGTGGGAAACGCGGCCTTCAAAGCCTGGTCAGCCGCGGCTTCCACTTCCTGGTCTACTGATTTCTCCAGTTTGTTTACGCCGGCTTCATCCAGAATGTTTTCGCGAATCAAAAACATTTGCAGCCGCGTCACAGGATCGCGCTTTGCGTCTTTCTCGCGCTCGGTATCAGGACGGTAGAGCCTCTCGTCATCTGAAAGTGAATGCGAATACGGGCGCGTAACATGCCCGTGGACCATTGCCGGCCCCTTGCCGGAGCGAATGTAATCCACCGCGCGTTTGCATGCGGCGTATGAAGCAACTACGTCAGTTCCATCACATTCTTCCAAATGCAGATTCGGAAAATTGCTGACCAGTTTAGAAACGCTTCCGCCCGCCGTTTGCACTTCCACCGGGACTGAGATCGCGTAACCGTTATCTTCAATCAAGAAGAAGACAGGCAGCTTGAGATTGCAGGCTGAGTTCATGGCTTCCCAGAACTCGCCTTCGCTGGTGGTGCCGTCGCCTGCGGAAACGTACACAACTTCGTCGCCCTGGAACGTTACATTCTTGTATTGGCGGTAATCGCCATCATGCTTCTTTGCCGCTTCCGGATGCCGGCCAAAATATCGACCCGCCTCAGCGCAACCCACCGCTTGCAGAAACTGCGTGCCCGTGGGTGAAGACTGCGAAACAATGTTGAGCTTCTTGTGTCCCCAGTGTGAAGGCATCTGCCGGCCGCCAGAGTTCGGGTCATCGGCCGCGCCTACGCCCTCCAGCAGTTGCTCATAAGGCGTCATGCCCAAAGCCAGACAGAGCGTGCGGTCACGATAGTACGGATAAAACCAGTCATAACTCGGTTTAAGATTCAACGCCGCCGCCACGGTCAACGCTTCATGTCCCGCGCCTGAAATCTGAAAGAAAATCTTCTGCTGATTTTTCAGCACCTTCTCCCGGTCGTCAAGCCGGCGGGAAAGGTACATAAGCCGGTAAATCTCCACCAGTTGCTGGCGGCTGAGCCCTTCATAATTCTTGTCGGATTTCGCCGGCATCTCGGCCACTGCAGAAGCATTCTTCTTGGACTCAATCTTGGTTACAGCCATGGCTCTCCTCTAAAAGACTACGGGTGGGGTTTTGGGGCGTACTCAGGAGTACCTTACATTTTAAATCCTAAGGTGTTTACCGGGATATACTGAAAACGGATGATTCGCAAAAATCGCCCCATCCCGGGCCACACCGCCAAACTGCTTATTTTTGACCTCGACGGAACCCTGATCGATTCCCGCGAAGACCTGGCCAACTCCATCAATGCCATGTTGATTCACTTTGGCAAGAAGGAGCTGCCTCATGAAGTCATCGCCAGCTATATTGGCGATGGCGCTCCCATGCTGGTCCGCCGCTCCCTGGGCGATCCTGACGACGAAAGCTTTGTCCAGGACGCCGTGCTTTATTTCATGAGCTGGTATCGTGAGCACAAGCTCGATAACACTTATGTTTATGACGGCGTAAAGGAAGCGCTTGACGCTATCCAGAAAAGCCGTGACGCGAACTCTGCCCAGGGAACGCAGGCCCTGAAGATGGCCGTCCTTAGCAATAAGCCCGTCGGCCCTTCACGCGCGATCGTTGAAGCGCTCGGCCTTGGCCAGTATTTCTTTCAGGTTTACGGCGGTAACAGCTTCCATACCAAAAAGCCCGATCCCACCGGCGTGCTAGCTCTTCTGGAAGAAGCTGGCGCAGCCGTAGAAGAGACAGTGATCATCGGCGACTCAGACATTGATATGCTTACAGCCCGCAACTCTGGGATTTATTCCGTCGGCGTGACTTATGGCCTGGCACCCCATACCCTGCAAGAAGCGCCGCCCGATGTGCTGATCGATCACCCCCGCGAACTAGCTGACGTGCTGGGAAATCGCGAGCAGTGCCGTCTCACCTTTGAGCGCGTCCCAGAGTGAGCTGCCTGGAGGCTTGAATCGTCTCGCTCCCAAAATGGGAACCTCCTTCCCTTGTATAGTGCTCAATAGCGTTGCATTTTCCCGCCGTCACTCGCTAACCTGTTGCCCACTGGCCGAAGGGAAAGGAGTAACACCATGTCAAATCCAAACCAGCAGCCGAGTCAAAGAGTGCTTAGTCGCATTGGCGCTCGCATCCTCACACCTGAAGAGGCCGCACAAGTCAGAGGTTCGCAGAATCAGACCTTCGCCTTCACCCACATCATCAGCCCAGATACAACGCGTGACTAAAAACCAGGTTGGCGGAACAGCTTAACGCGGGTTTCAGGATTTGGGAGTTTTCACCCCATGAAACCCGCCTGAACATCACTGTAACAAGGAAGAAATCGTGAGCCACCCCCGCCTTTGAACTATCAGTGTCATCGGTGTTGATCAGTGGTGAGGTTTTGCGCCTTCCCTCACGAACGTCTCGTTTTCTTCTTCTGTTTGGCCAACTCTTTTCTCCGCTCTTCAGCTTTTATAAACACGTCATCCGGATCGGCTAGTTCCTTTTCCCGCGCCTGGCGGATCTTGCCATAGCGGTTCCAGTCTTCCAGTTCTGTACCGTGCAGAATTTCCAAAAACTCCTGGTTCATTTCCGCCTGCAGCTCCTGCGTAAATCCCTGGAAATTGCGCAGGGATTTGGACGGGAAAAACCTCGTTTCTTCCAGCGTTTGGCAATGCGCCACAATGGCGGCAAACGAGCGGTTCAGCCGGTAGATGGTGTGATAAATCTCAAGTTTTTTGGTAACGTCAAATGTAGCCATGTTGCCTGTTCTCCTATTGGGTAAAGGCGATTTGGTCAGGGCTGCGTTCGGTGTTAACGCACCGGCGCAGCCTGCTTTTTAAGCTTATACGCGCAAATAAGAGGCGAAAGCAATAGCAAAAACGAAAATATTTTCGATAACGCATCGGTGAGTCTTGTATTTCTTTTAATTTTTTAAAGTCATTTACGTGAATTTTGCCAGTCGCGACCGACGGAATATAAAGCGGAAGCTGCCGACAAGATTCCCAGAGCGTCTCGGGACTAATCGCCTCTAATCCGTGCTGATCCGTGTCATCCGTGAAATCAACGGTCAGGTTTTTCAATTTCGGCGCTGTTTGGCAATCCTGTCTGGCAATCGCACTTCCTCTCTGTGGTATGTTCATCCTATCCACGAGCTTTTTTGGGAGCAGCCCTTGGCAACCACCCCGGAACATTTTGACGTCCTGATCGTCGGCGCGGGCCTCTCTGGCATTGATGCGGCTCATCACCTCCAGAAATTCTGCTCCAAAAAGAGCTACGTGATCCTGGAGCAGCGTGAGCGCATTGGCGGCACATGGGACCTGTTCCGCTATCCCGGAATCCGGTCGGACTCTGACATGCTGACCATGGGCTATTCGTTCCGGCCGTGGACGCACCCCAAAGCCATCTCGCCGGGCGCAGACATTCGCGAATACATTACGGCAACGGCCCGCGACGAAGGCATTGACCGCAACATCCGCTTCCGCCACCAGATCAAGCGGGCGTCATGGTCATCGGAAGATGCAAAGTGGACTGTGGAAGCGGTAAAGCAGTCATCGTCCTCGGGTGCAGGCAAGAACATTGCGGGCGCTACAACCTTGGGCGGGGTTGAAATAAAAGAAGAAGCTGTCACCCTCACCTGCAACTTCCTGTTCTGTTGCGCCGGCTACTACCGCTATTCCGCCGGATACCTGCCGGAGTTTCCCAACAGCAGCAGCTTCAAGGGACGCATGTTTCATCCACAAGCCTGGCCTGAAGATCTTGATTACGCCGGAAAACGCGTGGTCATCATCGGTAGTGGCGCAACGGCGGTAACGCTCGTTCCGGCCATGGCCAAGACCGCCGCCCATGTGACGATGCTGCAGCGCTCGCCTACTTACGTGATTTCCGCGCCGGAAAAAGACCGCATCGCCAACTTTTTGCGCCACATCATGCCGGCAATGTGGGCTTACAGGCTCAGCCGATGGAAAAACGTCGGCTTCATGACGTACGTCTATCAGCTCTCGCAGCGCTTTCCCAACTTTGTGAAACGCGGCATCATCAAGAAGGCGAGCAAGCAGCTAGGCACTGGTTTTGACGTGGACACGCATTTCACTCCGCGCTACCGCCCATGGGAACAGCGCATGTGCCTGATTCCTGATGCGGACATGTTTGAAGCCATCAAATCGGGCCGCGCCAGCGTGATCACAGACCAGATTGAGACCTTCACGGAACATGGCATCCGGCTTAAATCGGGCAAAGAGCTTGAGGCCGATATCATCGTTGCCGCCACCGGCCTGGCCATGCAGGCCTTTGGTGGGATGGAGCTCACTGTGGACAAAGAGCGCGTGGACCCGGGCCAGGTTCTGGCGTACAAAGGCGTGATGATGTCCGGCGTGCCGAACTTTGCTTCCGTCTTCGGCTACATTAATGCGTCATGGACTCTTAAGGCTGACCTGATCTGCAACTATGTCTGTCGGCTCTTGAATTTTATGGACAGCAAAGGCGTGCGCCAGGTTACCCCCCGGCCCGTGGACGAAAGCGCTGCTGCGCCTTTTGTTGAGAATTTCAGCTCCGGCTATATTCAGCGCGCGTTGGCCGGTTGGCCCAAGCAGGGACACAAAAAACCGTGGCGCGTCTATCAGAATTATTTCCGCGACAGCATCAGCCTGAAATGGACCCGCGTTGACGATGCAGGATTGGAGTTTTCGAATCCCGTGGGTGCGAAGCAACCAGAACCTCTATCAATAGCTGACAAGAAACAAGTAGCGGTTGGCGATTAGCAAAAGCGGTTTTCGTGAACTGCTCAGTCTCTCTGTTCTGTGCAGCCTATCCCCGTGCAGCTCAGGGCAAATCTGGCGCGTGAACTGAAAGAGTCAGATGCCATCTGCCCGTGATCGCAATTTACTCAGAAATGAAGACCGGCATCTCCGCAAGATTGCGGATCACCTGGTTCCATCCATTCACGGCATTGCGTAACCTCTCGTTGAGGCAATCGCCAGGGCAACGGCCGAGCCAAGATATCGAGTGAGTGGATATGCCGGCTGGAATTTCAGCCGAAACGCTCCTTTATTCGCAGCCAATCCAAGAATGGAATGCCGAGTCAACCCTGCTGCGTTGCTGCGAATCCATACTGACTGAAGTGATGGGAACAGAGGTTGCGATGAGAGTGTTGCTTCATTTCATTCGCCAATTCGCATTCAACGTTGTGGTGATTAGCGCGCTTGCGTGTAGTGTCGCGGCCCAGAAGACCAATGACAAATGCTCCAACGTACCCGACTATCAGAAATTGAAAACCGCATTGACCTCAGTGGTCAAACAGGGCAAGGAATCCAACAGCGGAATGGGAAACCAGGGATGGGCGGCACTGGTAAACCGCGATGGAATTGTGTGTGCAGTGGTGTTTTCCGGACCTGATCGGTCCGCCGAATGGCCGGGAAGCAGGCTGATTGCAGCCGAAAAGGCCAATACCGCAAACGCTCTCAGCGGGCCGAACTTTGCATTCTCAACGGCCAATCTATTCACCCCTTCGCAGCCGGGCCAGAGCCTTTATAGCCTTACAACCAGCGCTTCGGCAAATCAACTCGCGGCATTTGCGGGTCCGCCGGAAGCATTTGGCCAAACAAATGATCCTATGGTCGGCAAGGCGATCGGCGGCATTGTTGTGTTTGGCGGCGGCCTGGCACTGTATGACGCAAAAGGAAAAGTTGTTGGAGGATTAGGAGTAAGCGGTGACACATCCTGCGCTGACCACATTGTGGCGTGGAAAGTCCGCCATGAACTTGGGTTCGATCATGTGCCCTACGGTGTGGCGCCGGGCCAGAATGACAATATGATTCTGGACATACAGAACGGCGCAAGCGCCAGCGGATTTGGACATCCCACTTGCAAGGGCGGCAAGCCACCCGACGATATCATCAAGCAACTGCCTGAGAAATTTAAGACCAGCGGAAAATAACGCCCGATAATCCTGGCTTGCAATATCTAGGCAGCTCTGCTCTCCATCTTGCCCAGGTTGCATAAATTCGCAAGGAAAATTGCCTGTGATTGTTTTACAAGTTGTGATCGGTTTGTTCATCGTCAGCTTGGCGCTGCATGACATGTTTCACACGTTGTTTCATCCTTCCGGTCGTGGGGTGCTTGCCGAATTTATTTCATTCCGAATGTGGCATATATTCCGTCGCCTGTTTCCTGCTAACCATTCGCGGCTGAGCTTGGCTGGCCCTTTAGCATTTGTGGCCACGGTGTTCGTGTGGGGCATATTGATCGTAGGCGGCTTCGGTATTGTTTATCGGCCGTTCCTGCAGCTTGCCTTTGTTATGGCTCCGGGATTGGACATACGCCAACACCAATCGTTTCTTGACGCAGTTAACGTCTCACTGGGATCTCTGATTACCGTGGGCGGCGATTTCAACACAAATTCACGCTGGCTGCGCTTTGCCATGGGAAGCGAGGCAGTGATGGGTTTTATTCTTCTTACCGCGAGTCTGTCATGGGCTTTGTCAATTTACCCCATCCTTGAGTATCGTCGTTCGGCGGCCCATCGCTTGAGCCTGCTTTATCACGCCCATCGCTCGGAACGGATTGGCATCAGCTCAATCCCTGAGCAGGAAACCGAGCAGCTGGTGATTGCGCTGGCCATAGACATCACAAAGATTCGCAATGACCTGGCACAATTTCCCATTACTTATTACTTTCACGAAGATGATCCACAATCCGCATTCGCCGGCGTACTTCCACTTGCTATGGACATAGCGTATCGGGCAAACCGCCAGGAATCCGAAGCACACGTAAGGGTTGCCGGCATTGTGCTGCAAGGGGCCATTCACGACCTGTTGGCGCTTCTTGGCGCATGGTTTCTTAATATGAAAAATGAGCCTGACGATATGAGGCTAATGCATAGATTTGCAGAAGACCACTTCCGCCCTGAACTGCACAGCGCCTGACAACTTGAATAAACCTCAAAGCATCATTGTGAATTAATTGCCCGGTTCTCCGGCCGCATGCCCTCGAATCTGCAGAGCAACATAAATTGGCTGAAAGGTTTTACTCGTTGCCCATGCAAGAGTTGTTTTACAAAGATAGAAAAGCAGGAACATCCGGGACCCCACGTTGCTGGTTAATCGCAGCCACGGCGGTGGTGGCGTGTGTTTTATCCGGATGCGGAAACTCCAAGAGCCGTGCTGCCGGAACGCAACCTCCTGCAACGGAGTCCAGCTACTCGGCCCCGGTGTATGCAGGAAAAATGGAGCCTGATGACGGCCAATGGGTCCGTCCGGCAAAGGACTATGCTTCCACTCGCTATAGTTCGTTGGATCAAATCAATGTCAACAATGCAAAGCAACTAAAAGTAGCCTGGACATTTTCGACCGGTATGGATCGCGGCCATGAAGCAGCGCCGCTCTATGTAAACGGGACGCTCTATATCATCACTCCTTGGCCAAATACTTTATTCGCGCTCGATGCGAAAACCGGCGCTATCAAATGGCAGTACAACCCCGATCCCTCGCCTTCCGCCAAGGGCGTAGCTTGTTGTGATTGGGTCAATCGCGGCGGATCTTACGCATTCGGAAATATCTACTACAACACGCTCGATGGTTTCACCGTTGCCGTGAATGCGACAACCGGCAAGGAAGTTTACAAGACGAAGCTGGGCGACATTACCAAGGGCGAGACCATCACGATGGCTCCGCTCGTGGTGAAAGACAAAGTGCTGGTGGGCAACAGCGGCGGGGAATTCGGAGTTCGAGGCTGGCTCACGGCGGTGGACGCACACAGCGGAAAGATTGCATGGCGCGCTTACAGCACGGGTCCGGACAAAGATGTGCTCATCGGTCCGCGATTTAAACCTTTCTACAGTTCCGATAAAGGACAAGACCTGGGAGTGAAGACCTGGCCGCCAGATGCATGGAAAATCGGCGGTGGCACGGTGTGGGGATGGATCTCCTATGATCCTGAAACGAATTTGGTATTTTACGGCACTGCCAACCCGGGTCCGTGGAATTCCGATGAGCGTCCTGGCGACAACAAATGGACCGCAGGCATTTTTGCACGCGATGCGGATACCGGTGAAGCAATCTGGTATTACCAGTACAGCCGGCACGACCTTTATGACTACGATGGCGTGAATGAAAACCTGCTGCTGGAACTGCCCATCAACGGGCAGCAGCGCAAGGTTATCGTTCACCCGGACCGAAACGGTTATATCTACGTGCTTGACCGTGCTACCGGGCAGCCGCTTTCCGCCAGCCCTTTTGCTTACGTAAACACCAGCAAAGGCGTGGACTTGAAATCCGGGCTGCTGCAATACAACGATGAAAAGAAGCCCCGGTTTGGATCAGTAACGCGTGAAATATGTCCAAGCGCACCCGGCGCCAAGGATTGGCAACCATCCGCATTTTCTCCCAGAACAGGCCTGCTGTACCTGCCGCACAACAATCTCTGTGAGGACGAGGAGGATGTTTCCGTCAGTTACATCGCGGGAACTCCATACGTAGGAGCGAATGTAAAAATGTTTGCCGGGCCGGGAGGACACGGCGGCGAGTTCACGGCATGGGATCCGGTCAATGGCAAAGCGGTTTGGAAAATCAAAGACCGTTTCCCGGTCTGGAGCGGCGCGCTGGCTACAGCTGGCGATGTGGTTTTCTTTGGCACCATGGACGGCTACTTTAAAGCCGTTAATGCCAAGACAGGCGATGAACTCTGGCAATTCAAGACCGGATCGGGAATCATCGGCCAGCCGGTTACGTATAAAGGTCCCGATGGCAAGCAATATGTAGCCGTTCTCTCCGGGGTAGGAGGTTGGGCAGGAGCAATTGTTTCCGGGGGATTGGATGCACGCGATCCTACAGCTGCGCTGGGATTCGTGAGCGCTATGAAAGAGCTTCCTAAATACACCAGCAAAGGAGGCCAGTTGTATGTTTTTGCGCTTCCTTAAATTGTGCTGCGTGATACTTGCAGCTTCATCGCTTGCCGCAGCTTCGCCGGCGCTGAAGGTGTGTGCTGATCCGGACAATTTGCCTTTCTCGAATCGACAGGGGCAAGGGTTTGATAACAGGATCGCTGAATTGCTGGCCCGTGATCTGGGACGCAAGCTTGAATTTGTGTGGCAGCGCGCGGGCCGCGGATTTGTACGGGAAAACCTGAATAAAGGCGTTTGCGACGTGCTGGTAGGTGTGCCGGTACGGTTTCGTCCGGTGCTTACCACAAGCCCTTACTACAGCTCCAGCTACGTTTTTGTCACGCGGAAAGATCGCCATCTCAACCTGAATTCATTCGACGATCCACGCCTGCGCAAAATGAAAATTGGTGTCCAGGTGCTCGAAGATGATTACGCGCCGCCGGCTCGCGCGCTTTCCCGCCGCCAGCTCACGCAGAATATCGTGGGATTCGATGTTGCCGGCGACGAGAGCCAGGAAATTATTCGCGCTGTGGCTCGGGGCAAAATCGACGTCGCTATCGTATGGGGTCCTCTTGCCGGTTACTATGCGGCCCGGCAGCGAGTTGCTCTTGATCTGCGTCCCGTAAACCCTGAACTCGATCCACCAGCGCTTCCATTTCGCTTCGCAATGGCCGTCGCTGTACGCAAGTCAGATCGCGAACTTAAAGACCAATTGGATCGCGCTCTGCTGAAGAAGCATGCACAGATTGAGCGAATTCTTCGCACGTACTCCGTGCCAGAATTTCAGACTGCCACGACGCAGGCGAGGCTGAAATGAACAAGGTGCGGCACATTTTGGCATTAGCCGCGCTGCTGCTGGCCGGATGCGCGCGAGAGCAGCGCAACTTCCGCGAAGCTACACCTTCGAATGAGACAGGCGAAGGCGTGCAGATGAGTGACATTGCTCCGGGACACTCCGCTGATCGCAAGCCTAACGCCAATCCTTATGAAGACAGCGCCTATTCCGTGAGCCAGGGGAAGCAGCTTTATGAGATGTACAACTGCGTTGGTTGCCACGCGCATGGTGGTGGCGGGATAGGACCGCCTTTGCTCGATGCCAAGTGGATCTACGGAAGCGAGCCGCAGAACATCTACGAAACGATTGTGGAAGGACGCCCGAATGGGATGCCGTCTTTCCGCGGCAAGATTCCGGAATCACAAATTTGGGAGATTGTGGCCTACGTGCGAGCCATAAGCGGCCAGTTGCCTAAGGATGTTTCTCCCGGGCGGGAAGATCACATGTACACCAAGCGGCCGGAAGCTTCAACGCCGAAAGAACATCAGCCGCAAACTAACGTGCCACCAGGGCAAAAAGAAAAATGAAGCGCCGATCTTCATTCTGGCTGGTTGCGCTTTGCTGCGGGCTGGCGTGTCTGGTTTCCTGCCACGGAAACCAGAGCGCGCTGGATTCCAAGGGCCTGCAGGCAGCACGCATTGAGCGGCTGTGGTGGCTGATGTTTTCGATCATAGTCGCGGTTTACCTGGTGGTACTGGGGTGGTTTGGCACAGCGGTTCTCCGCTCTCGCACAAAGCAATCCGTGCAGGAAATTCCGCCACAGGTAAATATGGAGGCTGACCGCCGCATGACCGTGGTCGTCGCGTGGGCCATTGGTCTAACCGTTGTGCTGCTGTTTGTAATGCTCACGGCAAGTGTACGCACCGGACACGCCATCGCGAACCTTAGCTCGAAAAATCCGGTCACCATTGACGTTATTGGCCACCAGTGGTGGTGGGAGGTTCGCTATGAAGCAACACAAGCTGACCAAACAGTTGTCACGGCGAATGAGATTCATGTTCCCGTAGGGCAGCCCGTGGTGATCAAGACATCTTCTGTAGACGTGATTCACAGCTTTTGGGCCCCGAATCTTCATGGCAAGCGCGATCTGATTCCTGGATATCAGAATGCGGTGTGGCTCCAGGCCGACCAGCCTGGTACATATCGCGGGCAGTGCGCTGAATTCTGCGGCCACCAGCACGCGCATATGGCTTTCTTTGTAGTCGCAGAACCATTGGAGAAGTTCAACGCGTGGCTGGCACAACAGGTGAGCACCCCAGCATCGCCATCTGACCAGGTCGCCAAACAAGGAGAGCAGGTGTTTCTTACGCACACATGCGTTATGTGTCACACCGTTCGCGGCAACGGATCGGGTGGGAAGCTTGGGCCGGACCTTACCCATATCGCCAGCCGTATGACCATTGCAGCTGGCACTCTGCCGAACAATCGCGGCAATCTTGCCGGATGGATACTGGATTCGCAGTCGATCAAACCGGGCAACAAGATGCCTCCCAATCCACTGAAGCCTGACGACCTGAATGCTCTGCTCGAATATTTGGAGACACTGAAATGAGGAGAACGTAGTGACACCATCAGAGCAATCAGCGGTCGCAAGTGCGCCGGATATGAACCGGCTGGCGAACCTGGAGCGAGTCTGGAAAGATCCTTCAGGCTTTTGGGGTTGGTTCACTCACGTAAACCATCGCTCCATCGGCAAGCGCTACATGGTTACGGCATTTGCCTTTTTTCTTGCGGGCGGTGTGTTGGCCGCGCTGATGCGTATCCAACTGTCGCGACCGGAGAACCATTTCCTGGGGCCGGATCTTTACAACCAGATATTCACCACGCACGGCAGCACCATGATGTTCCTGTTTGCCGTCCCCATGATGTTTGAAGCGCTCTCAGTTTACCTGGTGCCACTCATGGTAGGAAACCGGAACATTTGTTTCCCGCGGCTGAACGCTTATAGCTATTACGTGTATCTTGCGGGCGGCTTACTGCTTTACGCCGGTCTGTTCGTCAATACAGGCCCGGATGCGGGCTGGTTCGCCTACGTTCCACTTTCAGGCCCGGACTTCACTCCGGGAAAACGCTCTGATATCTGGGCGCAGATGATTACGTTTACGGAACTTTCAGCCCTGGCGGTCGCGGTAGAAGTGATCATCACGACTTTCAAATTGCGGGCGCCGGGAATGTCCTTGAACCGGATTCCGCTGTTTGTGTGGGCGCAGGCCATCGTTGCTTTTATGGTGATCTTCGCCATGCCCGCCGTAATGCTCTCCAGCACGATGTTGCTGATGGACCGCACGGTGAACACGCATTTTTTCAATCCCGCGGAAGGTGGCGACGCAATTCTTTACCAGCACCTCTTCTGGTTTTTTGGTCACCCGGAGGTCTACATCATTTTTATTCCCGGGACAGGGATTGTCTCCACCATCATCTCCACGTTTTCTCGGCGACGCATCTTCGGCTATACCGCAATCCTGCTTTCGATGGTCGGCACCGCGTTTGTTGGCTTCGGTCTCTGGGTGCATCATATGTTTGCCACCGGGCTGCCGCAGATGGGGGAAAGCTTCTTCACCGCGGCCAGCCTGATGGTGGTGATCGCCAGCGGGACGCAGGTGTTCTGCTGGCTGGTAACAATGTGGACTGGCAAAGTGGTGTTGAAGACGCCCATGCTGTTTGCGCTGGCATTTTTCTTTGTATTTGTAATGGGCGGGCTTACCGGTGTGCTCATGGCCTCAGTGCCGGTCGATCTGCAGATTCACGACACCTTTTTCATTGTGGCGCATTTTCACTACGTGCTGATCGGTGGCGCGGTGTTTCCGCTGTTTGGCGCGCTCTACTACTGGATGCCGAAGATTACGGGGCGCATGCTTAATGAGGCAGCAGGGAAGTGGCACTTCTGGCTATTCTTTATCGGCTTCAACATGACATTCTTCCCCATGCACATCCTGGGGTTGCGGGGAATGCCACGCCGTGTCTATACGTATTCATCCAGCATGCATTGGGGGAGCCTCAACATGCTGGCAAGCACCGGCGTGGTCTTTATGACGGCTGCCGTTCTGATCTTTATCGCCAACTTTTTCTGGCACCAGAAAAAGGGTGAGCTTGCCGGAAATAATCCATGGGGCGCGGCTACGCTGGAATGGGCCACCAGTTCTCCGCCTCCGGTATATAACTTTGCTGAACTTCCCACCGTCAATGGCCGTGATGCGCTCTGGGACGCGCTGCCCAACCAGCCCATTGTGGAAGGACTGGACGAAGATTGCCGGCAAGTGCTTATGACCAGGGTCATGGATGCTGATCCCGATCACCGGGACGAGTTTCCTGAAGCCACGCCCGTGCCTTTCATTGCCGCCATTGCCACCAGCGGATTTTTTATCAGCACCATTTTCACCGCAAAAGCTTTTTTTCCGACCATTATCGTTGTCGGCATCGTCTTTCTGATTTGGTATTGGCCCAGGCGGCAACCGAGCCTGCGCCGTAGAGAAAGGGAGATATGGGAACACTGAACCAGCCGCGTCCCGTGCTTGACGTCTCCCGCACTCCGACCGTCGTATTCGGTCATCGCTCCATTATCTGGTGGGGACAATCGGGATTAATGGCGATTGAAGGCACCATGTTCGCTATCTTCATC
This sequence comes from Terriglobia bacterium, assembly GCA_020072645.1. NCBI lineage: Bacteria > Pseudomonadati > Acidobacteriota > Terriglobia > Terriglobia bacterium. Next base: position 200,999 of record JAIQGK010000003.1, on the reverse strand, counting down.
GCCACTTACTTTTTCCTGCGCACCCGCGAAACCGACTGGCCGCCTGGGTTTGATCTCCCTGCGCTGAAGTGGGGAAGCATTAACCTCGCGCTCCTGGTGCTCAGCGCGCTCCCCAACCAGTGGCTGAAGAAAAAATCCGAGCAAGGCGAGCTTAGGGCTGTGCGCATTGGGTTGATAGCCATGTCCCTGATTGGCATTGTGAATTGCGCCATCCGCGCCTTGGAGTTTCCGTCACTCAACTGTGTCTGGGACGGAAACGCCTATGGCTCGGTTACATGGACGCTGCTGGGCTTCCACACGTTTCATCTTGTAACCGATACCTTGGACACGCTGGTATTGACGGTGATCATGTTTTTTACGCCCATTGAGGGGCGCAGATTTGAGGACGTTAGCGTAAATGCGCTGTATTGGTACTTCATCATCATTACTTTTATCGCCACGTATCTGGTGATCTATTGGGCGCCGCGATGGTTATAAAAAAATCAGTGACGGCTGGACCAGCGGAGGAGTTCCGCAGCGGTGCGGGAGCCCTTGCGCTCTGGTGGGGAATTTTTGCCGGGCCAATTGGGTTCGCGCTGGATGAGGTGCTGAGCTATGCCATCGTGCAGCACACCTGTTCCACCGGATACCACTGGCTCCTGCATTTTTATACCGTGCTGGCTATTGTGCTGGCTCTCACCGGGTTTGCGGCGGCGTTCTGGTGTTATCGTCGGCTACCGGAAAATGCCATTATTAGCGGCGTTATGGTGGAATCACGCAGCCGCTTCATGGCCATTTACGGAATGGCGGCCAGCATCGCGTTCACGTTAGTGATCATTGCGCTTTCAATTCCAAAATGGGCCATGAGCCCGTGCGATCAATGAAGCTTCGCTATACATGCCGGCTTGCGACGAGCCTTCTGCTGGTTCCGACGCTGGCTTTTGCTCATGAGAACCAAAGTCCGGTTACTCGCGCTAATTTATGGCGGGCTTGGAGCTGGGAGCCGTGGGTGATCGCCAGCCTGCTGCTCACGTTAACTCTTTATCTAATGGGATTGCGGCGAATTCGAACCAGCGTACCAAAATGGCAGATTACCGGCTTTATCGCTGGAATAGCCGCACTGGCTTTGACGTTGCTTTCACCTCTTCACAGATTGGGATCGGAGTTATTTTCCGCGCATATGACGCAACATGAGCTGCTTATGCTTGTTGCAGCTCCGCTGTTGGTCATGGGACAGCCGGGAACTCCGATGCTGTGGGCCTTTCCCGTTTCGTTCCGCATCAAGCTGGGAAAAGCATTGAAGCAGCCCGTGATTGAGCGAACATGGAAAACTGTTTCCAGCCCGTTCTCTGCATGGATCATTCACGGCATCAGCGTCTGGCTCTGGCACATTCCTTTTCTGTACCAGGCGACTCTTGAGAATGAGCTGGTGCATGCGGCGCAACACATTACTTTTTTGGGAACGGCGCTGTTGTTCTGGTGGACTCTCTTGCATGGCCGTGGCGAGCGGATGACATACGGAGCGGCGGTTGTCTATGTCTTTACTACGGCAGTTCACACCAGCGTGCTGGGTGCGTTGCTCACCTGTACTTCAAAATTGTGGTATCCGGCTTACGTCGGGCACACCGCTGCATGGGGATTGAGTGCGCTGCAGGACCAGCAACTGGGCGGTCTGATTATGTGGGTGCCTGCCGGCGTGGTGTACATCGTAATTGCATTGTGGCTTTTTGCCGGATGGCTGCGGGAATCTGATCAGAGGCTTCTCTACACACGGACCAGCGATCTCCTGAGGGTGCCACTGCGCCAGGGAGGGCCGGATGCATAAGCCCTGGGCAACTTTGTCCCTGATTGTCTTTGTTGTCATTGTGGCTGTTCTGCTGGTTGGATACAGCCGCAATGAAGTCCAGCGAGCCAGCGATATCAAGGCAGCTATACGCGCGACTGGAGGCGATCCTCATCGAGGAAAAGACAAGATCCGGTTTTATGGTTGCACCACCTGCCACACCATCCCCGGTATTGCAGAAGCTAACGGAAAAGTGGGACCGCCGCTGAACGCTTTCGCTCTGCGGGTCTATATCGCCGGGGAGGCACCTAACACGCCGGAAAATCTCCGTCACTGGATCAAGCAACCGCATGAAATTGAGCCGCACACGGCGATGCCGGAAATGGGGGTGACTGATGAAGACAGCAAAGACGTCGCCGCTTATCTTTACACGCTCCATTAAAGTGCTCATCGCATTCTGTTTGTACTGCACTGTCGCCCATGCTGCTGAACTGCGCGGGCGAGTGCTGGATGAATCTGGAGCGGTAATCGCCGGCGCGCAAGTGCAGCTTTTATCGCAAAACCAGAATTACCACACGATGGCTGATAGCGCCGGAAACTTTTTTATTCAGTCGCCCGCTGGTTCGGGAACACTCCGCATTTCAGCGCCTGGGTTCTCGCCTTCTACCGTGGAATGGAGCGACTCAGCTTCACCACTATTGGTTACGCTCAAGCCAGCGCCTGTTGCTGAGCAAATCGTGGTCACGGCTGAGCGCGCTGCCACACGCCTGGACCAAACCGCCGCGAATGTTGCTGTGCTCACATCCGCGGAACTCAATAGTCGCTCGGCTGTAACCCTGGACGATGCATTGCGCCAGGTACCGGGCTTTACACTTTTCCGCCGCAACAACAGCCTCACCGCGAATCCTACGACTCAGGGTGCATCGGCAAGGGGAGTAGGCGGCAGCGGCGCAAGCAGGCTGCTGGTGCTTGAAGATGGGGTTCCGTTGAATGACCCTTTTGGCGGATGGGTGTTCTGGGACCGAGTACCGCGCATCACACTGGATCGCGCGGAGGTGTTACGAGGTGGAGGATCGGCTCTTTTTGGCAGCGATGCCTTCAGCGGTGTAGTAGATCTTGTGACGCGGACTCCCAACAGTCTTGGCAGCTTTGAGTCGGCAGGCGATTCTTTGAATGGGCACGATGTACAAGGACAAATATCACGCCAGTTCACCAAATGGACGATTACCGCCGACGGCGAGAATTTCGGTAATGATGGTGCATTTGTGGTCGCGGCTGAAGACCGCGGAATAATCGATACTCCAGCCACGCTCCAATTCAGTAATGGCCGCGTTCTGGTGCAGCGCAGCCTTGCCGGGGCAGATAATGCATTCATCAGCGGCTCGCTGTTTTCAGAACAGCGCAATAACGGCACCGCACTCCAGATCAACAGTACGCATCTGGGCGAAATCAGTGGAGGGATAGATCGTACGGTCGGCCATAATATATTTTCCGCGCGAATCTATGGTTCAGGAGAACATTATCACCAGAGTTTTTCCGCAATTTCCGCCGACCGAAACAGCGAGGCTTTGACGCGCTGGCAGACCGTTTCGTCAGACCAGATTGGCTTTTCCATGAACTGGAGCAGGCCAATTTCTTCAGCGAATCTCCTGATTGGCGCCGATGGGCGCTTCATTCATGGACAATCCGATGAAACGGTCTTTGTCGCCAACTTACCCACAAGCCTTGTCTCCGCGGGTGGGCGAAGCAATCTTATGGGTGTCTTTGCTCAGGTTTCGCAGACGTTCAAGAAGCGGCTGCGCCTGTCCGCGGGCCTTCGTTTCGACTGGTGGTTGAACACTGATGGATTTAATCGAACTGCCAAAATCTCAGATGTTAGTACAGCACAAACACTGCTGGACCCGCATAACGAAACAGTCTGGAGCCCTCGGCTCGGTGCGATTTATGACCTCGCTCCGCAATGGCAGCTTACTGCGTCGGCGTATGAGAGCTTTCGAGCTCCAATTTTGAATGAGCTGTACCGGAGTTTTAGGCTGGGCAACATTCTTACATTGGCGAATGATCAATTGAGGGCAGAGCACCTTTATGGCGGTGAAACTGGAATTCGATATCTTCACCGGCGGGTCATGGTGAGCGGCTCGTTTTTTCAGCAGAATGTCGAAAATCCCGTTGCAAATATCACGCAAGCAATCACCGCGGCCTTGATAACGCGCCAGCGGGAGAACCTGGGCAGTTTGCGCGCCCGAGGATCGGATTTGGATCTCCTGTTGATTCTTCCTCATATCCAGCTGCGCACAGGCTATGAATATGTTCATTCTGTGGTGAGCAGTTTTAGTGCGAACCCAACGTTGGTTGGCAAAAAAATACCTCAGGTGCCCGGACAGACTGCTACGTTTTCCGGAACGTTCACGGCACGGGCATGGACTTTGGTTGCGTTAGTTCGCACAGCCGGCCGGCAATTCGACGATGACCTAAACCAATTTCCTCTTCAGCCCTATTCCGTGACAGGCGTTTCAATTTCCAAACAGATTGGCAGATGGACTTGGTTTGCGAGCGCAACAAACATCTTCGACACAAAAATCCAGGTGGCAGCAACTCCAGTGCCGAACTACGCTTTGCCTCGGATCATTTCAGGCGGTGTACGATTCGCCAAAAAGCAATAGAACAAGTTTCAGTTGTAGCAATTCGAACATTCTCTCCAGCGGCAAAATTCCCTGCAGGACGACATACTGAAGTGAAGGCGCATTAATGATCATGGAAGGCCAGAGGAATTCTGTCCACGACGACCGCGATCAGTTGGCGAGCGGCCTAGTAAGTGTTAAGAGCTAAGGCGGGTTTCTTGGCAGACAACCTTTGGATACATCGTAATACGAATCTTTGAGGCTCAAGGTCTGATACCAGACTGACAGCGGTTGTCGGTAACGAATATTCTTAATGCAATAGCAGGGTGTGCCACTGATGAACTCTCGATATTTTCAGAACAATATCCATTCTCATTCATTCAATAAATCTTCAAATGCTCTCAGCGTAATTCCGAACGGCGGTGATCACCGCGCGACCTACGACGACAAAAATTCTGCAGAGAATCCCAATGGCATTGTTCGAGCGCCGCAGCTGCTGCGCGCCGTCCCAGTACATTCAGGTGTTCTCAATTCATGGAAAGAGATTGCCACATATTTGGGGCGTGGGGTAAGGACGGTTCAACGGTGGGAAGCGGAATTACAACTACCCGTTCATCGTCCCAGAGGAAAGAACCGCAGCGCCGTGATAGCTTTCCGTGAGGAGCTTGATCAGTGGCTTTCACGTACGCCGCTGGCGTGCGACAACAAGCAGAGGAGCGACGCTCTGCGCGCAATTGCGCACGAAATGCAGGAACTTGCTTTGCAGCTATTTGCAGGAGCAGAATCCCAGATCCGCCCTGAAAGCGGAAAACTGGTGGAGGCCGCACATACAATCTTGTATCGGTTAGATTTGTGGATGAACTGCAATTCAGCGCTAAGTGGTTTTGACAGAAGCTCTCCTGGTCCGAGAACCTAACATAATAAGGCCGATACTCTCCTTGTTTCGACTTCTCAGTGAATAGCTTAATTGCCTGGGGACTGTGATTTCCGTTCTGCTTCCTGGGAGGAGAATGCCTTATTGAAGGCGATCGATTCCAAAGCTCTTGCTGACCAAGCGATGCTCTCTGAGCAAGACGGCGCATGTTGACATTGATACCAGATCGCTGCCAAACGGCATCACAGGCAGAACTATAACCTAAGTGATCGAGCATTGGCGCCCTGCGCTTTCGAGAGCGCATTGCCGGGTCAACATGCAACCGTCAAAAAAAGGGATTAAGCTGCTTTGCGTTCCATTGTGTAGGGCATTCCCTCGTCCCAATCTGTGAAAGCAATCACGGCCACTTCATTTGCGGCCTGTCCGTAGAAGAATGCAGATTCTGGTTCACCGGCAAAGCCATGCAGCACCGGGCCCAGTGCTGCCGCGGTGGCCTGGAGAGCGTCCAGGGTGCCATGTAGTTTGAAACTGATTGGCTTCTCGCCGGTACCCTGATAATCGGTAAATAGAGAGACTCCTGCAACCATGCCGGCATTTATAAACGCTGCGGTAGCGGGTCCGCCCTTGCGGCGGGCAGCAAAAATGGCGCCCAGCGTAAGGAAATATCCCGTGACTGCCACGTCGAGCCATGCATGAACTCTGGGCGAAATCAGCTTGGGAATATTGGCAAAGGTGTCTGGAATAGTAGTTTCATCAATGCCGGAATTCCTGAGGGTTGTTACTCCGTCGTTGATTTTGTCCCTCAGGCTGCTACGATCATTGGACTGGTCGTACAGTCTGGATTCACTGCTCCTGTTGCGTGACACTGCTTCTCTATTACTTATTGTCATTTGAGTTCTCCATGATGAATGTCCTTCTCGTAGTTTGATGTGAACGAGTCGGGGAATGTTTTTTCATCGGAGGCAAACTTTCAAATGACTCGATTTGCGCAGCTGCTCACAGGCGGAACGATCAAGAGCCCATGCTTCCTTCTCTCGTGTTTATTTTCAAATAAATTTCGGGTCACCCCTGGGCAGATTCCAGACCTCTTGCAAGTGGCTGCGTGGATGTTTACACCGGATGAAGCGAAAGCAAGGGAAATTTGAGTTTTTAAGGCCAAGCCAGATGCGATAAGCTACGTACTCACATAAGCTCAAGTTCCTTCGGAGAAATCTGGAAATGTTTGCAAGGGATTGATTTGTAAGACTCTGGTGCGCCCGGAGAGATTCGAACTCCCGGCCTGTTGCTTCGGAGGCAACCGCTCTATCCAGCTGAGCTACGGGCGCACAGTGATGGGACTCAGATAGGGTATCATTTCCGCCTGCCAACGCGAAGCAGTCAGCCATGAGTGCTTCAGTTTGCCCGAGATGTCTCCGGCCCCGTCTTTCAGCGCCGCCGGAGCCAACGTCTAAATTTCGCGCTTTTTGCTTTTGCCACTGTAGTTGCAACGAAAAAATGTGGTATTAACTGCAACGATAAAATGTCACCCCCTGAGAGTTTAAGTGGCGGCGGATAAGGCCGGTCGTCCGCCGAGGTTATAAATGCGGGGCGGTTTGGTTTTGCGTTTCAAGGCCGAAGAAAGAATGGCCGTTGTCGACCAACTTTTGCCGCAAATGAGAGTCATTGAAGCCGGCATACTTGCCCGTAGCTAATTCCAACACGCGCTGACGCAGGGATTGATCCAGGGCCCAGGTCCTGGGTTTACCACGATTGCCATGCCGCACCCAGTCGGCGGAGTCGGGCCGGTAACGGCGCTTGAGGCGCTGCACCTGGCGTTCACTGCGCTGCAGTAGACCGGCGGCTTCGCGTACGCTCAGCCGCCCGTCCACTGCTTTTTCAATCACTCGCATTCTCTGCAACTCCTTCTGGCTCAAGGTCACCATCCTTTAAGGGTGACATTTTTTCGTTGCAGTTAAGGGGTGACATTATTTTGGAGCATCTTCACCCCTGCAATGCTCCTTGCGCCCTTCTGCTCCCTCATGTCACACTAAAGAGATTTCCTCTCATCAAAATTGCAACTAGAGAGGTATCCGGCGCAATTTCTCCGCGATGAGATTGCTTTTAAGGGACTCATGGATTTTCGCTTAGCATCAGACTACAAGCCCAAAGGCGACCAGCCCAACGCCATTGAAGAGCTTACGCGCGGCATTTACGCCGGAGAAAAGCACCAGGTGCTGCTGGGCGTAACCGGCTCGGGCAAGACATACACCATGGCCAAGGTGATTGAGCAGCTCAATCGTCCGGCGCTCGTGCTGGCCCACAACAAAACGCTAGCGGCGCAGCTCTATCATGAGTTCAAGCAATTCTTCCCCTCGAATGCCGTTGAGTATTTCGTCTCCTACTATGACTACTACCAGCCGGAAGCCTACATTCCCGCGGGCGATGTCTATATCGAAAAAGAAGCGACCATCAATGACGAACTGGACAAGCTGCGCCTTTCCGCGACGCGATCTCTCTTTGAACGCCGAGACTGCGTCATCGTAGCGTCTGTGAGTTGCATTTACGGTCTGGGATCGCCGGAAGCGTACTACGGCATGCTGCTCTTTCTGGAAAAAGGCCAGAAGATCAAGCGGCAGGACATTTTCAGCAAGCTGGTGGAAATTCTCTACGAGCGCAATGATGTGGACTTTAAGCGCGGCACGTTCCGCGTGCGCGGCGATGTGATCGAGGTCTTCCCCACTTACGACGACAACGCTTACCGCATCGAGCTCTTTGGCGACGAAGTGGATTCGCTCTCGCAGATTGATCCGCTCTTCGGCACGGTAAAGCAGAAATACACGCGGCTTCCAATTTATCCCAAGAGCCATTACGTGATGTCAAATACCACCAAGAACCAGGCCATCGGCACCATTCTGGAAGAGCTGGCGTGGTGGGAAGATGTGCTGCTGAAAGAAGGCCGTCTGGTGGAGTCGCAGCGCATACACCAGCGCACGCGCTTTGACCTGGAGATGATGAAGTCCGTGGGCTACTGCCACGGCATTGAGAATTATTCTCGCCACTTCAGCGGACGCAAGCCCGGCGAGCCGCCGCCAACGCTGCTCGATTACGTTCCTCGCGATTTCATCATGTTCATCGACGAATCGCACCAGACCGTCCCGCAGCTGCATGGCATGTGGCACGGTGACCGCTCACGTAAAGAAAACCTGGTGCAGTATGGTTTCCGCCTGCCCTCGGCGCTCGATAACCGTCCGCTCAAGTTTGAGGAATTTGAAGAGCGCACCAACCAGATCATCTATGTCTCCGCCACGCCCGGCCCGTATGAGCTGACGAAATCCGCCGGCGTTGTTGTAGAACAAATTATTCGTCCCACCGGCCTCGTGGACCCCCCGGTGGAAATCCGCCCCGTCAAAGGCCAGATTGACGATCTTCTGCATGAAATTCGCGACCGCGTGAGCAAGGGCGAGCGCGTGCTGGTGACCACGCTCACCAAGCGCATGTCTGAAGATCTGGCGGAGTATTACGCCGAGGTTGGCGTGCGCTGCCGCTACATGCACTCTGAAATCGAAACGCTGGAGCGCATCAAGCTGCTGCGCGACCTGCGCAAGGGCGAGTATGACGTGCTGATCGGCATCAACCTCTTGCGCGAAGGCTTGGATCTGCCTGAGGTCTCGCTGGTGGCAATTCTCGACGCCGATAAAGAAGGCTTCCTCCGCTCGTCCGGATCTCTGATTCAGACAATTGGCCGCTGCGCCCGCAACTTGGAAGGCCGCGCCATTCTCTATGCCGACAAGATGACGGACTCCATGAAGCGCGCCATGGATGAAACCGACCGCCGCCGGGCAATTCAGGTGGCCTATAACCAGGAACACGGCATCACGCCGGAGTCGATCATCCGTCCGCTCTCCATGTCGCTGGCCGGAATTGCCGAATCAGATTATGTCGATGTGACGCAAGCCTCCGAAGGGCTGCCGGACTTCAAGTCGCAGGAAGAACTGGACGCCTACATCGCCGGCATGGAAGCCGATATGCGCGAGGCGGCCAAGAAATTTGAGTTTGAAAAAGCCGCCAAGCTGCGGGACACGGTGCGTGATTTGCGCACAAAAGAGTTTCTATTTACTTGAGGCAGCAAGTGCGTCAAGGTTCAGGCCTCGCGCGAGCGGCGCGAATTCTTCGTATGTACGGCATCCGTGCAGGCGAGAAAGGCATGACGTTTCGACGGCTTCCGGCATGCGGTTCCTGAAATCAGATTCATTGTTGAACGCAACCATGATGCTGGCCAAAACTTTTGTTGGCGGTATCATCGGCTTCACGCACGGACTGGAAGCGCACCCAGCCGGCAACGGCATTTTTTGCGAAAAAGAGAGCGGCGGCCGCGTGCCGTTGCTTATGTAAACTGAAACCTCCGTCACCAAGCCGTCACGCACCACGACTCTTGTGCCAAAAAAAACGGGAGGCGCAAGGCCCAGCTTTCTCAGGAAGTGGTTCGCCCTGACAGTGTAATAAAAGCAATAACCCATAGAGCACTGTACGCCCATCTTCTGGAACGGTGCGCGACCAAGCAATTCTCCTTCAGTCGTCTTTCCCACGGTGATTCCATTGATGGCTTCAAGATCGTGTGCCGCGGCGCGGGCGGGCGCGACAATTTGATACCAAATAAAAATTCCGCTTGCGACAAATCCCAACAGAAAGATCGGAATTAAAAATTTCTTCATTCGATTGGAGCGTGCTTCCCGTCACGCCAGTGGTCCGCGTCATCAAATAGAATGGCGATGTCCGCGTTTCTTGCAGGAGCTGAGAAATTTTAAGGCAGCCGCCCTGGAATCTCGATCCCATAGGCACGCTCACTGCCTTCCGCGACACATATGAAAGATAGAATTGTCCCCGGAAACCCGAAAATCGCTGCAACGGTCCGCCAGAAAATACTCTGGTGATTTTGCGCTCGCATGCCGGCAAATGAAATGTTGGCCAGGACCCACAATCCGGACACACCTGTATCTCGAGCGGTATCAATGCTATTGCGATCAACTTGAACAAACGCGGCAAGGAGCAAAACACCAGCGATACAACACAGCAAGAGAACGGTCTTCTTGAACATTACTATTCCTTCCTGCGGGCAGGTATCTATTCCAAAATCTTATTCGCGAATTCCCTGCGTATTTATTTTTTGACAGAACTAACTGGCTTTCTTGCCTTTGGCGTTGGGCCTGATTCTGGCTCCCCAGCCAGCTTCCGCAATCGTTGTTCAAGATCCGGCCGCTTCAGCGCGCCCGTCATCCTGTCAACGATTTTTCCATCGGCATCGATAAGGACCGTCGCCGGCATTCCCTGGTTCACGCCAAAGTCATCCAGGCTGTCGAGCGTTGCGCCCATCATCACGGTCAGCGCTTCGCCCTGGTGCTTCTTGATGAAGGCTTCAATCTGGGGCTTCATGTCTTCATCATCGATTGACGCAGCGATGAACAGGACCTTACCCTGGTATTGCTTCTGCATCTCGCTCAGCAACGGCATTTCAGCGGCGCAAGGTACGCACCATGTGGCCCAGAAGTTCAGCAGCACGGGCTTCCCGCGATAGTCGTCCAATGAGTGCGGCGTGCCTTTCAGGTCATGCAGCTTAAGGCTGGGCGCAGCTTGTTGTGGGTTCGTGGTCTGTTGGGGGCTTGTGGCTTGCTGTGCGCTCATGAGCGCAGCGACGAACAACACAAGCACTATCGCAATGGTCTGGGCCTTCGGCATCACGCCTATATATAACACGGACTGTGCGCCACTCTCTCAGGCATAATTTAGAATCTATCTTTAATAGTTCAAACCGGAAATAGTTCAAACCGGATTCAAACCGGAGGCAGCTTCTCTTTGCAGCATGTTGTCCAATTTTCGCGCGACGAAAGCCGCTCCTGACGATGTTTGCTGCCTGTCTTCTACTTCTCATCGCAATTTTGGGCGGTACGCTGCTCACATTTCTTTTTGACCGCACCGCGCCTCGCGGTGCGCGACTCTGCATGGGCGCATCCATTGGCATGGCGCTCATGGCGACGGTTGGCTTTCTGCTGGCCTTGGTTCTAGGCCTAGGCGTGCCGACGATCATTCTTAGCGCCATCCTGCTCCTTTTGCCACTCTTCTTGCTGCTGAATCGGGAGCGCCGTGCCATCATTTTGAACGCTCTGCGTTCCCCGGCCCCAGCCGCACGGACATCCAGCGTTGCTGGCATTGGCTATCTGGCTTTTTATCTTGCCATCGCCATTTTGCTGGCCATGGTTTTCAACCGAGCGGTTTTTGAGCGCGCTGACGGCATTTATACCGGCGTGATGAACAATCTGGGCGACCTGCCGCTACATCTTCAGGTCATTAACAGCTTCTCCCAAGGCCACAACTTGCCGCCGGAAGACCCCACCTTTGCGGGCGTGCGCTTTGCCTATCCTTTCCTGGTCGATTTTTTTGCCGCCATGCTGGTACGCGCCGGCGCGGGAGTGATCTTTGCCATGTGGCTGCAAAACATGGTCATGGCACTGGCCTTAGTGGGCTTGCTGCATTACTGGACGATCCTACTCACACGCAACAGGCTGGCTGGAGTGATCGCGCCGCTTCTGGTCCTCTTCAGCGGCGGCCTGGGATGGTGGCTGCTCTTCTCTGAAAGCAGCAGCGACGGCTTTTTTGCCCTGCTGGGCAACCTCCAGCACGATTACACCATTGTCCCCAGCAGCATTCTGCGCTGGGGAAACTCCCTGACCACTTTGTTTGTGCCCCAGCGCAGCATTCTCTTTGGCATGCCGCTGGCGATCACTATTTTCTGCCAGTGGTGGCTCGCGATATCGCAGCAGGAAGACGTTCCTCCTTCCAATGAACCGACTGCTACATCGGCGCTTGAACAAAGAAACGCTGTTAGTGCAAAGGTTTCAAAATCCCGAAGCAAACGTTCCCGGAAGGCCTCACCCGCTGTTCTGCTACCTGAGCCGCCCAATTTCTATCTTCGACGCATGCTGGCTGCCGGGCTCTGCGCCGGATTGCTGCCCCTTATCCATGCACACACGTTCCTGACGGTAATGGCAGCGGCAGCTTGTCTGGCTATCATTTTCCGCTCAGCATGGCGAAGCTGGCTTTATTTCTTTGGCGTCGCTCTGATCGTCTGCGCGCCAGAAGTCCTGTGGCTTGCGAACACCGGCGGCGTGAACACCCGCAGTTATCTGGGCTGGCAGCCTGGATGGGACCATGGCACGCATAACGTGATCTGGTTCTGGTTTGTGAACACCGGATTATTCATTCCTCTGCTGGTCATTTCTCTTGCATGGCGACGCGGCACATTCAAGCTGCCGCAACGCGTGGTCAACTTTTATCTTCCATTTATCTTGTGCTTCGCTGTCCTTAACCTGTTTAAAGCGGCGCCGTGGGTATGGGACAATATCAAGATTCTCTTCCTATGGTATGTGGCATCCGCGCCGCTGGTTGCGTGGCTGCTGGCGCGATGGTGGCAGCAAAGATCGTTTATCCGCTGGCTCGCTCCCGCCGTGCTGGCTACTCTGCTTCTGGCCGGCGCTCTGGACGTGTTGCGGGTCGTCTCTGAGGCATCGGAATACCAGGAATTTGACGCCCAGGGGATCAGTATCGCCAGCACAATTTCCGCCCAAACCGCTCCACGCGCACTGGTCCTGCACGCACCAACCTACAATTCTCCGGTATTCTTGACTGGCAGGCGTTCCCTGCTGGGCCACCCGGGTTGGATGTGGTCGCGCGGACTGGATTATTCTGAACGCAGCGCTGATATTGAACGCATCTATCTAGGAGCGCCCGAAACGGAAACGCTGTTGCGCAAGTACAACGTGGATTACGTTCTTATTGGACCCATGGAACTTGCATCGTTCAAGGTAAATGAGCAATTCTGGTCAAAGTACAAAACGCTGGCGCGGGCAGGCGCGTATCGCGTGTATCAAATCAGGGATCAACGTAAGTGAGGTAAAAAATGAAGATTGGCATTCTTACCGGAGGCGGCGATTGTCCGGGGCTGAACGCGGTAATTCGCGCTATTGTTCGCAAGGGCATTTTTCATCATCAGGACCAGTTCGTTGGTTTTATGGAAGGCTGGCGCGGAGTGCTGGAAAATATCACGCGCCCGCTCGACCTGGAAGCGGTAAAAGGGATACTGCCACAGGGCGGCACGATATTGCGCACCTCGCGCACCAATCCATCCAAAAAAGAAAATGGCATGGAGCGCTGCATTGAAAACCTGAGGAAGAATGGAGTTGAAGCGTTGATCGCGCTGGGCGGCGACGACACGCAGTCCGTTTCATTGAAGCTTTTTGATCGCGGCGTGAAAGTGGTGGCCGTCCCCAAGACCATTGACAATGACCTTACCGGCACCGACCTCTGTTTTGGCTTTGACACCGCTGTGAGCATCGCCACGGAGGCCATTGACCGCGTTCACACCACGGCGGAAGCGCACAATCGCGTGATCGTGGTGGAAGTCATGGGGCGCGAAGCCGGCTGGATCGCTCTTTATAGCGGCGTGGCGGGCGGGGCCGATGTAATCCTGATTCCTGAGCAGCCGTTTGACATCCAGGAGATTGCCGACACCATCAAACAGCGCCACGATCGCGGACGCTACTTCAGCATCATTGTGGTGGCGGAAGGCGCGAAGCTTGCCAACCGGATTCCGGAAACTGAGCGCAGAAAGACAGACGAGTTTGGACACGTGCGTCTTGGCGGCATCGGCAATACGCTGGCGGCTGAAATTGAGGCCCGCACCGGCTTTGAGACGCGCGCTGTAGTGCTTGGTCACATCCAGCGTGGCGGTTCGCCCACGGCTTTCGATCGGATGCTGGCCACTCGCTACGGCATTGGCGCCATTGACCTGGTGCATCAAGGCAAGTTCGGCCGCATGGTGGCGCTCAAGGGGAATGACATCAGTTCTGTTCCCATCGCTGACGCCGTGGCCAAGACGCGCTATGTGAGCCAGGAGTTCATTGATATTGCGGAAGGCCTGCGCGAAAAGCATTCTGAAGAGGTTTCCAGTTCCTGAAATCAAGTGATCTTCCTTTAGGGATGGCCGCACGGATGACACAGCTTTCCGCCAAGACCCGCAAACGCAGGTCACGCACGCGATCGAATATTCCGATTGTGTCGCAAGAACTGGCAGGCGAACGTGATGGCTGGTGGTGGGGCAGCATGGTTGTTCTTCTTGCTGCTGCTTTGCTGCGGCTGATTTTTCTCACGCAAAAACCGTTGCATCACGATGAAGGCGTCAACGGGCTGTTTCTGGTCAACCTGTTCCGCACCGGCTATTACCATTACGATCCCAGCAATTATCACGGCCCATCGCTTTATTACCTGGCCGTGATCCCCACGGCCATCAACAATGTATTTCACTGGGGACATGGACTCAGCACAGTTGCCATCCGGCTAGTGACTGCCGTCTTCGGCGTGGGTGTGATATGGCTCATGCTCTGCCTGCGCCGATACCTGGGCTCTGCAGCTGCATTTGCAGCCGCTGCCCTTGCCACCGTTTCACCCGGTTTTGTTTTCTTCTCGCGCTATTTCATCCATGAAATCTTGTTTGTGTTCTTCTCTCTGGGAGTGATCGTGGCGTGGCTCTGGTATCGCGATACAGGCAAACCGCGTTACCTGATGCTGGCTTCCGCTTCCGCCGCGATGCTTTTCGCGACCAAGGAAACCTGGATCATTACTGCCGCGGTCTGGCTCATTGCTATTCCCTGCACGATGATTTTCTTGCGATTGCGGAATCGTGCGGATGTAGTACCACCATTGCTACCGGAGCATGAGTGGGACAGCGATGCCAGCAACACAAAGAAGCTTTATCTGCAAGCCACCACGCTTTTTATCGCCATAGCGGTCCTGCTCTATTCCTCTTTCTTCACCAATCCCAGAGGCATTCTGGATTCGGTGTTGACGTTTACCTACTGGACCAAAACAGGACGAACGGGGATCTACAACCGTGAATGGTCAACATATTTTTCCTGGATGTGGCAGGAAGAAGCGCCGGTCCTGGTGCTGGGATTGATGGGAACCGCTGTTGCCCTGGTCCGCGCGCGCAGCTATCTCACGGTGTTCTGCGCTTTCTGGTCGATAGGAATTTTCACGGCATACTCGCTTGTTCCTTATAAAACTCCATGGCTGGCGCTGAGCATTATTCTGCCGCTCGCTATCATGGCAGGAGACCTGATCGGCCAGGCTTACCAGACGGGAACTCGCGCCTTTACGGCGGTCATTGCCGGGGCGGCAGTTTTGTTTTCTCTCTATCAGGCGATCGACATCAGTTTTGTCAATTACGACAATGACTCTTACGCCTACATTTATGCGCACACAAAACGGGATTTTCTGGGGCTGGTAAATGAAATTGATGCCATTGCGGCCGCAAATCCGGCAAAGAGAGATATTGGGATCACTGTGGTGTCGCCTGAGCATTGGCCGCTGCCGTGGTATCTGCGGGAATACAAAAACGTGGGCTACTGGGGACATATCGTTGATACCCATGAGCCGATTGTGATCGCCTTACAACCGCAAGTTCCTGAAGTGGAGCGGCAACTAGGCAAACAGTACCGCCAGTACAGCACACACGAGCTGCGGCCCGGCAATACTCTCGTGATGTTTGTGCGCAAAGATATCCATCTGTGAACCAAGTGGCCCCAAGCTGACTATGATCGGCGGCCCGAAACAAGCGCTGCTGGTGTTAAGAAGAACAAAGCTTCGGTGATAAGCGATTACTTTTATCGTGACGCGACGTCCTATAATGGAAACCTCTATGCGCTCATTCCTCCAGGATCTACGTTTTGGCGCGCGCATGCTGCGCAAAAATCCGGGCTTTGCCATTGCCGCCATCTGCACGCTGGCGCTTGGTATCGGCGGCAATACGGCCATTTTTACCATTACCAGTTCTGTGTTGCTGAAAGCTCTGCCTTACGACTCACCGCAACAACTGATCTCGATCGACGTCCAAAGTAAGGATGGGCAGTCCCACTGTTGCAGCCTGAACCGCTTTGACAGCGTGCATGACCACAGCCAGTCTTTTTCCGGAGTTGTGGCAGCGACCAATGACAACTTCAATCTCACCGGTCGCGGCGAGCCGCTGCAAGTGCCTTCAGCACGAGTTTCTGCCGATTTCTTTCAGGTGCTGGGAGTCAAGCCGCAACTGGGCCGCTTCTTCCAGCCGGATGAAGGCCAGCCCGCCGGCAAGCCGGTGATCGTGATCAGTGACTCGCTCTGGCATACGCGCTTCGGCGGCGATCCTAACGTAACCAATGAGACGGTGGCGCTGGATGGGAATCCATACAGCATCATTGGGGTGTTGCCCGCGGGAATTCAGTTTCCTTTCCTTGCGCCGGCTGAAATCTGGAGCCCGCGGTATTTTGAGCATTCGCTATTTACGCCGCAACGGCTGCGGCAGGGCGTCGGCTATCTCAGCATCATTGCCCGGCTGCGTCCGGGTGTCTCGCGGGAGCGTGCGGAAGCGGAATTAACTGTTCTGGACCAGCAATTTCAGAAAGATAATCCTGGCGCTCCCGACGCCAAGCCCGGTCTCTCGATGGTCGTCACTGATTTACAGGACTCGGTGGTCGCCAACATTCGGGGAAAGCTCTTGATATTGTCAATCGCGGTGGGCGTGGTGTTGCTGATTGCCTGTGCGAACGTTGCCAGCCTGCTGCTCTCGCGCGCACTCTCGCGGAGAAAAGAAATTGCGGTTCGCGCTGCTCTGGGCGCGCAACGCAGCGTCCTGATCGCTCAACTATTGACGGAAAGTGTGCTGCTCGCTTTTCTGGGCGGATTGCTGGGACTAGGCTTGAGTTGGGCAGCAACGCGATACTTTACGACGTTGGCCGATAATGCCCTGCCGCGCGGAATTCCCATCGGCATGGACGCACGCGTGCTGCTTTTTATGGCCGCGATCTCGGTCCTTACCGGCATTCTCTTCGGCATCTTCCCCGCGCTGCATCTCTCAAAGACAAACGTAAACCAAACGCTGCGCGATGAAGGCCGCGGTTCCACTGGCGGCCATAGCAGCATGCAGCTTCGCAGCCTGCTCGTGGTGGGACAGGTAACGCTCTCGTTGATTCTGATGATTGCGGCTGGCCTGCTGATACGAAGCTTTTCGCGGTTGCTGCATGTCGATCCCGGGTTTGATCCGCAAAATGTTTTGACGATGAACATCTCTCTGCCGACAGTGAAGTATGCCGACGCGCAAAAGCAAGTCGCGTTCTTTGACGACCTGCTGCGCCGCGTCTCTGCGCTGCCGGGAGTACGCTCCACTGCTATTTCGGCCGCGCTTCCATTGGTTCCAAAGCGCATCACGCCGGTTCTGCCGGAAGGCCAGCCCGAAGTCCCCCTGGCCGAGCGTCCTTTCATCATCATTGAGGCAATCAGTCCCGACTGGTTCAAGACCTTGCACGTTCCCCTGCTTGCGGGGAGAGAGTTTACGGATGCAGACAAGGCCGGCTCTCCCAACGTGGTGATTGTGAATCAAGCGCTGGCGCGCCGCTACTGGCCGAACCAGAATCCTGTTGGCAAGCACATCATCATGGGGCGGCAGCCTGCTTCTGAAGTGGTGGGCGTTGCCGCCGATGTGAACAATCGCGGCCTCGCTCTGGATCCCGCGATACAGCTCTATTTTCCGTTCTCGCAACTGCCGTGGGGGAATATGAATCTGCTGGTGCGCACAGCCAGCGAGCCTCATGGCATGGTGTCCGCTGTCCGGGCGCAAGTAGCTGCCATTGATTCTGACCAGCCGGTCACAAATATCCAAACACTGAACGAACTGATGGACAGCTCGCGCGCCGATCCGCGATTGTTCTTATCGTTGCTGGGAGTGCTCTCAGCGATGGCGTTGGTGCTGGCGATCATCGGCATTTACGGTGTACTGGCGTATTCAGTGGCGCAGCGCCGCCAGGAACTGGGAATCCGCCTTGCTCTGGGCGCGGAGAAGGCCGACATTCTGCGCATGGTCGTTGGCTATGGGCTGAAGCTTGCCGTCATCGGAATTGCTATTGGTCTGGTCGTGTCTCTGGCCCTGAGCTGGGTGATGGCCAGCACGCTCGCAGGATTGCTATACAAAATCAGCGCACGCGATTTGACCACGTTTGTGCTGGCTCCGCTGGCGTTCCTGCTGATTTCACTCGTGGCCAGCTATCTGCCCGCACGACGAGCGACGGAAGTGGACCCGAATGAGGCATTGCGGGGAAGTTAGCAAATAGCAATTGGCAATTAGCCTGACTTTTTAAGCTATGAGCTTTTACTAATTGCTAGTTGCCAATTGCTAATTGCTGGCTTTCAAAGTCTGCTTGCGAACTGTCAGGTTCTCAATCAGATCGGTCTTGATCTTGAACCCCCGGCCGGGTGTCTCCGGCACTTTGATGAATCCTTGCGGCGAAACTTCGACCGCCGGTTCGATAATGTCTTCTTTCCAGTAGCGCTTTGAAGCCGAGACGTCGCCGGGCAAGGTGAAGTTTTCGAGCGTGGAGAGCGCAATGTTGTGTGATCGTCCGATGCCGGTTTCCAGCATGCCGCCGCACCACACGGGAATGCCGCCACGATGGGCCACGTTGTGAACGGCGACGGCCTCACTGAATCCGCCGACGCGACCCACTTTAATGTTGATGATCTTGCAGGCGCCCAGCTCCAGCGCGGCTTGCGCGTCGCGCCAGCTGTGGATGGCTTCATCCAGGCAGATGCTGGACTTCAGTTGTTTTTGCAGGCGCGCGTGAAAGTAAAAATCGTCATGCCAGAGCGGTTGCTCGATCATAAGCAGGTTGAAAGCGTCAAACTTTTTCAGGTGCTCGACCTGGTCGAGCGTGTAAGCGGAATTGGCGTCGCAACTGAGCACGATCTGCGGCCAGCGTGCGCGGATTTTCTCGAAGACCTCAACGTCCCAGCCCGGTTTGCACTTGACCTTGATGCGCCGGTAGCCCCCTGCAAGCTCCGTTTCGATTTTCTCCAGCAGTTGCTCGTGCGAATTTTGGATACCTATCGAGACGCCACACGGAATTTCTTTCTGCGTTCCGCCCAGTAACTGCCAAAGCGGAAGATTGCGCGCCTGGGCTTCCGCATCCCAGAGTGCGTTTTCTACCGCGCCCTTGGCCATGCGATGTCCGCGGACTTTGCCGAACAACGCAACGGCCTCGCCGGCACGATCAATCTTTTTGCCCAGCAGCGCCGGGGCAAGATAGCGCTCGGTGACATACCAGGCAGTATCGATAGACTCTTCACTATAAAAAGGATCTTCACCCGCGACGCATTCTCCCCAGCCTTCCGGCCCGTCAGTATGAATGGTCAGCAAGAGGATGCGTCGCTCCGTGGTGCGGCCAAAGCTGGTCTCAAAGAAATGGACCAGCGGCATGTGAATCTCGCGCAAAGTTATGGATTCGACTTTCAACGAGGCTCCCTCCCTTTGAGCAATTAGCAGCTAGCAATTGGCAACTAGCAAAATCTTTTCACCGCAAAGGGCGCGAAGGACGCAAAGAAATAAAGCATGTGAGCGTCAATTCCTTGTGCGATCTTTGCTTCGTTGTGGTTCAGTATTTTGGCTAATTGCTAGCTGCTAATTGCCAATTGCTAATTCCTACTCGTCATCCTTCGTTGCATATGACCAATCTTCATCCCAGCGGCCCAGCAGAAACGCGCCGTTATCCTGTGCGTCACGCTCATAGCCCAACGCAGACAATCCCTGAGAAAACGCGGACAGAAACTGTTCTCGGTTGCGCTTTTGCACGTCGGCTGCTTTGGGCCGATCATCGGGCGAAGCCTTCCACGCATAAATCTGCGCAGGAACCTCTATCTTCTTTTCTACCTTGAATTGCGGCGGCTGCTTTTTGTCCAGAAGATTGACCACGCGTTTCGACTTGAGCCACCACTCCGCTACCAATCGATCGGTGGGCAGCCCACCCTGTAGCGGCGACGAGGAATGGCCGTAATGGTTCACGCTGTAACGCCGCGCGATTGCCCCGAGTCGAGACAGGTTGAGATGCGCGTTCTTGATTTCCAGGGGATCGAAAGTCCACTCCAGCAGTTCAAAGCCTTGCTGAATCGCATCGTCACGCTGCGCCAGTTTTAGTTTGCGGCCCAGGCCGTGGTTACGGAAAGAGTCGCGCACAGCCAGCATGTGCGAATGCAGGTAGGCATGACCGGCCCGGCTGCCCGGAATGGAAAAGGTGAAGCCCACAAGATCATCGCCATGAAAAGCTCCAATGGTCTGCCCACCAATTTTCTGGCTGACTACGAACATGCGCAGCGGTATGAGGTCAAGATCACTGAAATTCCAAACTTCTTTCTGCAACGCGACGCAGGCATTAAGCTCATCTATGCCAACGCATTTACGGATGGTGATCTGCTCGGTCCCATGCTCGGCGACGCTCAAGGCTTTGGTACCTCCAGGGTTTTGGCCTGCTGCCACAGGGCCTCCATTTCTTCCAGACTCGCTTGCTCCAGCGTTCTACCCTGTTGCTGAAGCTGCTCTTCCATCCAGCCAAAGCGGCGGCGGAATTTTCTATTGGTTTTGCGCAGAGCAGATTCAGGATCAACGGAAAGATAGCGGGCAATATTCACAAGCACAAAAAACAGATCGCCGACCTCACCTTCGACATGGTCACGCAGTTCCGCGGGAATTTCTAGCTTCCCAGAACTGGTTGGCAATAAGCCTTGCAGATGTTCCTGTAACTCCCGTGTCTCTTCAGTAAGTTTTTCAAACAGGCCTTGCATCTCTGGCCAATCAAACCCAACATGCGCGGCCTTGGAGCTGATTTTGTGAGCTTCCTGCAGAGCAGGCATCTTGGTAGAAACGCCCTCAAGCAGCAGGGCGGGACCGGACTGCTGGGCTTCACCATTAGTCTGCAAACTTTTGCGCTTTTCTTCAGCCTTGAGCGCTTCCCAATTCTTAAGCACCTGGGCAGAGTCATCTGCTTTTGTGTCACCAAACACATGCGGATGGCGATGAATCAGCTTGTTGCTGAGAGCGTCAAGCACGTCGTCGATTGTAAAAGAGCCCTGTTCCTCTGCCATTTCAGCGTAAAAGAGTACTTGCAACAAGAGGTCGCCGAGTTCACCGGTAAGCTCTTTCCAGTCTCTGTTATCAATGGCTTCCAAAACTTCGTATGTTTCTTCTAGGGTATATCTCTTAATGGTGTCAAAAGTTTGCTCACGGTCCCAGGGGCAGCCGCCGGGGGCCCGTAACCTGGCCATAATCGACTTAGCCCGCTCAAATTTCGCACCCGTTGTCATGAAAGTAATGCTATCATTGCGGCGATTTCCCCAAAAATTCACGTCTTCCGGGGTCAAAAAGCCCGATGCGATATCTATTGAAAAACAGCGGCAAGAGCGTGCTGCAGAGCGCACTAGACGCTCGCAAGCTTCTGCCATTTGCCTTCGTGCTAATCGTCGGCTTTCTGGTGGCAATGGCGTGGGACAGCTTCTCTCGTACGCGCGAGTTGCTAAGCTCGCAGGCGTACGTTGAGCACACGCACCAGGTGCTCTATGAAATGGATGCCATTCAAGACGGATTAGGAGACGCACGCGAAGCATGGCTCCACTACATCCTGACGCCGGAACAACAGGACCTGGATACGTTTGCCGAATCCTCAAAGCAAATATGGAAACGGGTTGCCCGAGTTGAAGATCTTACGCGCGACGATCCCGCGCAACAGGAGCGAGTCAAGCAGCTGCAGGTAATGATCACGGACGAGTTAAAGCAGCTCAGCGACAACCTGCGCACTAATAAAACGCTGCTGATCTATCACAGTCCGGCCACAGATTTTAAGCAGGACCGCGTTCGCAACGCGGTGCAACAATTTAAGGACGAGCAGGAAGTTCTACTGCGCGAGCGCAATCAAGCTGCCCAGGCGCGAGCCCAGGAAGTGGAACGCAGCGTCTCAGTCCGCGTTGGCGTTTTCAGCGCGCTGATGGCGTTTGTGTTCGTGCTGGTCATAAGGGAATCAAAGAAGCTGCGCATTGCGGAGCAGGCTGCGCTGCATTCACAAACCAGATTGGAAGGCTCGCTCCAGCAACTGCAGATTGAAACAGAAAGCGGCAAGATGCTGAATGAATTGCAGGCGAACCTGCAAATCTGCGTGAACGCGCCTGAGGCCTATGAAGTTCTGGGCGGCTACGCGCAGAAATTCATCCCGAACAGTGCGGGCGCGGTGTTTGCCATTGACAGTTCACGCAACCTGATGGGCGTAATGGCGAGCTGGGGCGATTCTCTCAGCCCCACGCAGCACATCCTTTCACCGGAAGATTGTTGCGCGATGCGCGGCGGACGGCTGCACCTTCAAGTGGAAACTTCACGCGGGCTTACTTGCCGCCACTTCAGCGGCAGCATTCCTGAAGCCTATGTCTGCCTGCCTTTGGCCGCGCTGGGTGAAACGCTTGGAATTCTGCACATCAGCACGGAACATTCCGACCAGCTTTCCGCTTCGCGGCTGGCAATGATCCAGCAGGCCGGAGAATACGCGGCACTGCGGCTGGCCAACCTTCGCCTGCGCGAGAAGCTGCATGACCAGTCCATCCGCGATCCGCTCACTGGCCTTTACAACCGGCGTTTTCTGGAAGCGACGTTGGAGCAGGAGCTCCATCGCTCCGGACGCCACCACACCGGCCTTGGCGTAATCATGGCGGACATCGACAAGTTCAAGCTGTTCAACGACAGCTT
Organism: Terriglobia bacterium; assembly: GCA_020072645.1. Lineage (NCBI taxonomy): Bacteria > Pseudomonadati > Acidobacteriota > Terriglobia > Terriglobia bacterium. Next base: position 178,128 of record JAIQGK010000003.1, on the reverse strand, counting down.
TGGCCACACGGCGGGTGACATCGTATTGAAAGAAGTAGCCGCCATGTTGCGACGCTCCGTGCGTACGGAAGATATTGTCTGCCGCTACGGCGGAGAAGAATTCCTGGTGGTGCTGCCGGATACGACGCTCGAAAGCGTGACAGAGCGCGCGGAACAAGTGCGCGAGTCCATTGCCAAGCTGGACCTGCAACACGCAGGACACTCCCTGGGAAAAGTGACTGCCTCATTCGGTATTTCTTTCTCGCAGGACGGCGTGCTCACTCCAGAAATTTTGCTGCGTTACGCGGATGAAGCGCTTTATGAATCGAAACGCAGAGGCTGCAATTGCGTGAGCCTGAGCGATTCAGTCACGAACCTATTGGCGGAAAAGCAGGAAAAAGATGCGCCTAATCCGCCGCTCAGTTTCAAGATCGCGCAGCCGTAAGAAACGCCCTGAAAGCCCCTGGAATCAAGGCTTCCCGTCTAGCGTTCGCCCCACGAGCGCTATTCCTGTGCTGCCCAATAACCGCGTGCAGAGCAGCTCACTCGCACTACTTGTAGTAAACTTGAAGTTTACGCTTCTGGTTCTGCATCTGACATAAGAGAGAGGCCTTGCTGTTCCCCCTGACGTGGGCCGCCGATTTCGTTTAAATGACTCCAAAAATCGCCGATAACAAATCGCTGGGTTATGTGACATTCGCTTTGCATTCCCATCTTCCTTATGTAGTCAACCATGGAACGTGGCCGCATGGGATGGAGTGGCTGCATGAAGCGGCTGCGGAGACTTATCTTCCATTGCTCCGCGTCTTTGGCGAATTGGAGCAGCAGGGCCTGGCGCTGCAGGCCAACGTGAATCTCTCTCCCATTCTGCTGGAGCAGCTCTCGCACCCCGAATTCAAGGATGAATTCCCAAAATATCTGCTGCGGAAGATCCAGGCCGCGCACAAAGACGCCGACGATTTTACCGTCCAGAACGACCCGCATATGGTGAAGGTGTCGCGCTTCTGGCTGCATTTTTATGAGCAGGCGTTGCGACAATTTGACCAGCTTGGATCCAACATCATCCGCGGCTTCCAGCATTTTTACGATTCCGGCGCCATTGAAATCATTACCTGCGGCGCCACGCACGGATATTTCCCGCTGCTGGGAACCGATTCTTCCATCCGCGCGCAGGTGAAGACCGGCGTGGAAACACATGAGCGCTTTTTTGGACGCAAGCCGCGCGGCATATGGCTACCGGAATGCGGCTATCGGCCGGCAGGGACGTGGCAGTTCCCTGTTACGCCGGACGGATCTTCGCGTCCGCCCAAGCCATTCTATCGTGAAGGCGTGGAGCAGATTCTGGCGGAACACGGAATCCAGTTCTTTTACGTTGATACGCACCTGGTTGATAGTTCCACGCATTTCACTCCGTATCAACTGCTGGCGGGCGGCGTTCCCATTGCAATGGAAACAGTGGAAGATCCGCCGGCAAAAAATTTCTATCGTCCATATTTTGCCGATGGGCCGGACCGCGATGCGCAGGTTGCGTTTTTCACCCGCGATCCGCGCACCAGCGCGCAGGTCTGGAGCGGTGACCAGGGATATCCCGGCGACGGGAACTATCTGGAGTTCCACAAAAAGCGCTGGCCCGGCGGCAATCGATACTGGCGGATTACCGGCAGAAAAACTGATCTCGGGCTCAAGCAGCCGTATGATCCCGCGGTTGCGCTGGAGCGCACGCGCGAGCACGCAAAACATTTCGTCCGGATCACCCATGAAACGCTCGAACGCTATGGCAACAACGGCGCAGCGGCGTCGATCCTGACCGCGCCGTTTGATGCTGAGCTTTTTGGGCATTGGTGGTTTGAAGGCCCGGAATGGCTGAAGAACGTGGCGCTGGAATTTGCGAAACCGGAATCGCGCGTCAAGCTGATTTCCTGCACTGACTATCTTGACCAGTTTCCTCCCAATGCTTACGTGGCCCTGCCGGAAGGTTCGTGGGGCGCGGAGAGCAATAACAGCGTCTGGCTGAATGAAGATACAGCCTGGACGTGGAAGCATATTTATCCTGCTGAGCTGGCAGTTCAACAGATGGCCAACAGTGATTTGTGGCGCGGCAATGACACGGCCACGCGTCTGGTAAAACAGATTTGCCGTGAACTGCTGCTGCTGGAATCTTCTGACTGGCAATTCTTGATCACCACCAAGGCCGCCCGCGACTACGCGGAGAAGCGCTTCAATACTCATCTGGAACAATTCCGCGCATTGCTGGATACATGGCGTCGCTTTGAATCGACCCACCAGATTTCGCTGCAGAAACTGCAGGAACTGGAAGCTATTGAGCTTCGCGATTCGGTCTTTCCGGAGATCGATCCTGAATTGTGGGGCACCACGCACGGCGTACTTTCGCAGATCCGTCGGTAAGTCCTTTAAACACGTCATTTTCCCGAAACGGTTATATTCCTCTAATATGCGTCCGGAAGTAATGTTGTTCTTTCCTGAAAAAGCATCTAAATAATGATGGACGTGAGTAGCTCGATTCAATCGAAAGACCAGAGCTTTGACGTTCTGGTGATTGGCGGCGGCATCAACGGTGTTGCCATTGCGCGCGAGTGTGCGCAGTGGAGCAAGCGCACGCTGCTGGTCGAGCAAAATGATTTTTCGTCCGGCACTACCAGCCGGTCCACGCGCATCATCCACGGCGGTCTACGCTACCTTGAACATGCTGAGATCGGGCTGGTGCGTGAGTCGTTGCGTGAACGAGAGCGCCTGCTGATGCAGTCGCCGCATCTGGTCCGTCCGCTGCAATTCCTGCTGGCGTTGCCAAAAAAATCTCATTCGCTGCTTCGCAGCTCCCTTTCCATACGGACAGGCTTGTGGCTCTACCATCGCTGGGCAGGCGGCAAGCGCGCATGCTGCAGTGATCTTTCCGCGTTCGAACGCCAGCTCGACAAAGGCAATGGCTGGTCGATCTACTCTTATGAAGACGCGCAGTGCGAATTTCCTGAACGCCTGGTGGCGGAGTGGCTGGCGGAAAGCATGGCCACAGGCGCCGTGGTGTGCAATCACACCAGGCTGCTGGAGATCACTCGCGAAGGCGGCTCGCATAAATCCGGACGCGTCAACGGAGCGCGGCTGCGCGACTTGATTTCCGGGCAGGAATATTTTGTCCACGCCAAAAACGTTGTAAATGCAACCGGCCCGTGGGCTGACGCGGTAATTGGCGCTTCTGGAATTTCCACACCGCGGATGATTGGCGGCGTGCGCGGGTCACATCTGGTGCTGCCCAAATTTGCCGGCGCGCCACAACAGGCCATCTACAGTGAAGCCATTGATGGCCGTCCGATTTTTGTTATCCCATGGAACGCTCAACTCCTTGTCGGCACCAGTGAAGTGGCTGATTCAAGCGTGCCTGATAATCCGCAACCCAGTGCGCAGGAATGCGACTATCTCTTCCAAAGTTTTGTGCGGCTCTTTCCGCACTCCGGCCTCACGCCGGCTGACATACGTTACAGCTTTGCCGGAATACGTCCGCTGCCGTTTGCGCCCGGCAAAGCGTCTTCAGCCATCACGCGCAAGCATCTGCTTCACGATCACTCGGATGACGGCGCCGCAGGCCTGCTCTCCGTGATCGGCGGCAAGTTGACCACGGCAGCCAGCCTTGCGCGTGATGTTGGGCGTAAACTTGGCCTTGATGTGCCAGAGCCGGTCAACGTATTTGCTTCGCCCGCCGGCGAAGAAGATGTTCAATCCACCGTGCGACAATGGGCCCGACTCGTCGCATGCAAAGCCAAAATTCCTGAAGGCTGCGCGCAAGCGATTGCGGAATGGCATGGCCGCCACGCTCTGGCCATCGCCCATGCCGCATCGCTCGACGAGCGCCTGCGTGAACCGCTCTGCCAGCATAGCTGCCACCTCGTCGCGGAAGCCGTGGAGGCAGTGGCGCATGAAGCCGCCGTTACTCTGGGCGATATTCTTCTGCGTCGCGTGCCGGTTGCGCTGGGCGCATGCTGGTCAGAAGAGTGCAGCCGTGAAGCTGCTGCAAAAATCGGCAGCGCGCTGGGCTGGGACAAAACCCGCGTCCACCTTGAACTCCTGCGGCTGGAAGAAGAACGCACAGCATTCCTGCATCCGAGCGCGGGCAGCCCCGCAAATTCCCCACAGAGCTGCGTGGGAAAGCCATTGCCGTTGCATAGCACCACGCAAGATTCGTAAAACGGCCATATATCTAACTGCGTTAATCCCTGCACGTCTTACGATTCGCTTTCCCGCCTTACTTCAATCCTGCGTCTTTGGCGACTTTATTGCCGCGGTGGAGCATCTGCCCGCCGAAAAATATAACTGATGCCGGGCATTTGGCAATCAGGCGGGAGCAATGGCGACCTGCTGATGGGCGCGGCAATCACGCAGCGTCCCGACTTGTTTCGCGCCGTGGTATGCCAGCTTCCGCTGCTCGACATGCTCCGCTACCAGGGTTGCCAGATCGCCAGGTTGTGGATTGCCGAATACAGATCTTCAGACGATCCGGCGCTGCTTGAGTATTTGTTCGCCTGCTCGCCTTTCATCACGTGAAGATACTCGCTATCCGGCGGTTTTACTCATGACGGCGGAGAGCGATACGCGCGTCGATCCTATGCACGCGGTAAGGATGGCGGCGCTGCTTCAGGCTGAAGCTGCGAATGGGTCTTGATCGTCCGATTCTGTTGCGCGTGGACGCCAAAGCAGGACACGGAGTGGACAGGCCATTACAAAACTGGTGGATGATGCCGTGGACGTCTGGAGCTTTTTATTCTGGCAGCTTGGCGTAAAGTTGTAGTCTCATCGTCCGTGGCAATCCTGGCATCTTTTCGATCACAAATAAGAAAGGAGCCGCTCGCGGCTCCTTATCACCTTAACCGATCAGAAAAAATATTTAGCTCGCGTTGAGCGGCTGGGTCAGCCGGAAGCCAAGACGGCGTTCCGCAATAAATCCCACTTCTTTTTTTCCTGTTGCATAAGCAGCCGTTGTGCCTCCGGCCGCGCCCACGGTGGTCCCAATGGCTGCGCCTTTGCCGCCGCCCACCAACGCGCCCAGCAGCGCTCCACCGCCGGCCCCGCCGCCAATAAATGCCAGATTACGTTTCTTGTAACTTCCGCCGCTCACAAACACGCTGTTGGTTTGCAGCGGCACCGTCTTGCCATTCAGCATGATGGAAGAGAGCGTGATCCGCAAATAACCAGCGTTGTGCAGATGCCCGGATTCACGGGCGGCAACCACCTTGCCTGTTACGGGAGCGCCTTTGGGCGCTAGAGTTTGTCCTTCAACCACAAGGGGTTCGTCCAGTTCGGCGGAAAAATTCTGTCCGGACTGCGCTGTCGCGCTGGAAATAGATTGCTGCAGCCGCACATAGATGGCGGTGTTGGCCGGAACCACCAGCGCTTTGCCTTCCACAAAAGGCAACTGCTGCTGCGGCACTGCGGGTGTATCGGTGGCAACAGTAGGAGGTTGCGCGCCGACACCGCAGCCCGCTGCCAGTCCGGCAAGGACCAGCAAAATCAGAAGGAATAGATTTCTCGTCATACGTACCCCAGCAGTGTGGGGGGCACTGCCACCAAGGGTAACTGCACGACGCATGCCAAAATGCGGCTTTATTTTCTTAGGTTTATGGGCTGATTATTTTTAAAACTGTGTACTTTTTACCGCTGGCAGAGTAGCTGTTTCTTGGCCCCATCGATTAACGTGTGCCGCTGCCGGAGACATTTTCTGCCGCTGCGGTAACGTCAGGCTGGACCACAACGCCGTCAAAGGCCGTTGTCCCCAGCAGGCGGCCACGCGCTACGCGCAGATTTCGGATGCGCCATCCCGTGGTAATGGCGTTCCAGTTTCGGCCATTGTCAGCCGATTCGAAGATATTGACGGATAGGCCGCTTGTCACCAGCATGCGATGGTTTTCATTGTCAAAGTGGATCGTCTGAATATCGGCCAGGCGCAGCGACGAAACTTTTTTCCACGAATCACCGGCGTCCGTGCTGCGGAAGAGCCCTGTTCGCGCCGCAAGCCAGACGTCGCCGCTGTTGTCCACGGCGACGGAGTTGATGGAAAAGTCGGCGTCCAGCGTCTTGGTTGGCAGCCAGCTTTCCCCTCCGCTTACAGAGACGGCTACAGTGTTGCGCCCGGCAATTGCCACAACTTTGCCGGCCACGCTGATGCTTACAGGAACGCCAATGCCGGGCAGCGATTCCGCACGCCATGTCGCACCGGAATCCGAACTAACAAAGAGTGCAGTCGATGTTGCGGCAAACCACTTGTCCGCGCCCAGTTCCAAAACCGTGACGCGCGGAGCAAGCTCAGGCGCAACGACGGCGCGTGTTGAAGTCCTTTTCAGCATTGCGGCCTGCGGCTTGCTCAAAGGCAGATCGCGCGGTATCCAGCGAGAGCCATGCGGCGGAAGCGCGAAGATGCCATGATCGGTCCCGGCCACCAGCGTGTTGTCTGCGGCCTGCCGAAGGACAAAAACATCGCGGCCATCCAGACCGTCACTGTTCTGCTTCCATGTTTGTCCAGCGTCGCGGGAAACAAATACTCCACCAAATTCTTTGTCGTTCAGAACTCCGGCATAAAGCACGTTGCTGTTGCCGCGGTCCACCAGCAAAGCCGCCGCCTGCCGATGCGTAAAGCCACGGTTGGAAGCCGTAAAGGTTACGCCGCCATCATCGCTGGCCAGCACGCCGCTGCGATCTGTGGCCAGCAGCACGCGCGAAGGTTGCCGGGGATCGATCAGCACATCATTGATGATGATGTTGGAGCCGGTCATGTGTTTCCAGGTCGCGCCTGCGTCAACGGTCTTCCACAGGCCCTCGGTGGTTCCCGCATACACAATGTTGTGATCAAGGGGGTCCATCCGCAGCATGCGCGTGCGCCGCGCGGAATAAGGAATGCCTTGGATTTTGCGGAAAAGTTCTCCGGCGGAGTCGCTGCGATAAATGCCGGAGCATGCACTGATAAAGATATTTGCGGGCTGCTCGTGATCAATCACAATGGAAAAAACGTCCGAGTCGTCAATCACGCCCTTTTTGATGTTGTGCCAGGTCTTGCCGCCGTCTTCAGTCTTCCATGGCAGATGCCACGTGCCGGCATAAATCACGTCGGGATTTACCGGATCAATGGCGACAGATTCAACATTCTTGATTTCAGCATGATTGGCCGGAGAGATTCTTTCAAAGTCACGGCCGCCGTTGCGGCTGCGGTAGATTCCGTCCAGTGCGCCAACAACAAGAATTTTTGGATCGGAAGCGGCCATGCTCAGCGCGCGCAGCGATTTTCCGTGCAGGTCAGCCACGATTTCCCAGGTCTTTCCCGCGTCATGGCTGCGGTAAAGATCGCCATCGCTATTGGGAAGCTGCGCATTCCATGCAGCGGCAAACATATTCCGGGAGTCAGCGGGATCAATGATGATGTGGTCCAGGACCATCTCCGCTGAATTGCCGGGCCGGGCAAAGCGTGACCATGTTGCGCCCTTGTCCGTTGAGAGATAAAGATTCCCGGCGCTGGTGCCGAGAAAAATGCGGTCAGGATCATTGGGATCGATGGCAAGGCTGCGCACGTTGCCTCCATCCGGGCCAATGGGTTGCCATGGTTGCTCCGCCACAAGGGCGGCAGACATCCAAAGCAGGCTAACCAGAACGGGAATGGCTCGCATAGTGGTACGCATGAGTTGAAACGGTCTTTTCCCTGAAAACTGAATGCAATGAGATTGACATGATGATTTTGCTCCAACAAGTTACCGAAGGGCAATCGATTTAAAAAGTACACGCCTGCGCGAACAATGTGGATGCTGGCCCAAAATAAAACGGCGCGCGATTTGATGACATCAGTCGCGCGCCGATAAATGAAGGCTTATTTCGCGGGTTTCAGGTTTGCCGGTATTTCCACTTTGAGCACTTGCAACAGTATCTGGGTTCCCGAATCGAGCTTTACGTCTTCAGTATTCGATACGATTACCGGACCCGGCGTATCGGCGCTGGGTGTGGTGCTCAGGCTCAGGCCTTTGAATCCGAAGATGCCCTGCGGCATGCCAATGCTCATCGGTTTACCGTTTGAGGCCGTCTCCAGAATCGCGCCGGAGCTGTCTACATGCGTGGAAGGTGACTGTTTTACGGTTATGGGAGTCTGGAATGTCGCAACCGATGCGCCTGCACCGCCACCGCTACCGCCCATCGGGCGATTCGCCGCCGCTGCTGCGCTTGCCCCGCGTCCAGTGGGGGCAACCGATCCATCACGTGATACACCTCCAACCATCGAGGGGGGAAGCATCTGCGAGGGCTCATCGACCCGGGACCTTCTTACCACTGGCTGGGATATGGCCTGAACTACGGCCTCAAAATCAATATCGTGAAAATGTTTCAATAGAATGCGGTCAAAGACGATTCCTAATCGCGATTCAGGATGCTCGCTGTCCCTGGCGCTCACTTCAGTCACATGCCCAACCAGCTTGGTTTCAACCGGAATGATTATCTTGCCATGAGACACAATATCCTGGGAAACTTCCGCTTTCACCTTGTCACCAACCTTGAGTTTCTTGGCTTTGAGTGTTTTGCTTAACTCCACAAGCATGTAAGAGGCTTTGGGCTTCGCGTCTTCCACTTTGGTGGCAGGCGGGGTCACTGTCGCAGTGGCTGCGGCTGCCGCAGCTGGTTTAGCTGTAACTGCGGTTTGAACAGAATTTTTTACATTTGTGGCAGGCGCGGAGGCCTGAGGCTTGCCATCTGCCAGTTGCTGTTGCGCGTTCGTCGCGCGCGCTTTCGAGCAAGGCCATGCGGTCACGATCAAAACCGCAACTGCGATCCAGTAGCTCTTCATGCTGCACCTCGAGGGGGGAACGAAGCACCGAAAGCCTGTTATTCTCGGCCACCATTGTGCAACGAACTTCCTACAATGTCCACCAAGTAAAGAGATGGACGAATGCCGAAGCGGGGTTGTCACTGCCGGGAAACACTGGATTTTTATTGGCTATGCAAAAGAAACAGCGGCCAAGTTTGGAACTTGACCGCTGAAAGAGCGCATAAGTCAGCGTGCCGCAGCAGAACCCGTTACCTGCAAAATCATTTGCGTTCCGGTATCTAACTTCACGTTGCGGCTGGCAGAGCTGATAATTGAGCCCTGGACGCTGCCGGTGGTCGCTGTGTTCAGAGCCACTCCCTGCATTCCTACCACGCCGCGAGTTGCGGAGTTGATGGCGCCATTCGCTGCCACGCCAGTCGCCTGGTTTACCGCTCCGTTTACCGCCCCGTTCGCCGAGTTGGTGACTGATCCCGCAGTGTTGTTCACGGTGTTTGTAGCAGTGCCCAACGTTGAGTTGACTGCGCCACCACCCATGGGAGCCAGGCCGCCTCCGTTTCCGCGACCACCGCCCATGGCAGTACCGCTGCCGCTTCCCATTCCCGATCCCAGGCTTCCACCATCATCTGTGGCGGCAGAAAGCGAACCCTGCACCGGGGCCGCCAAGGCTTGAATGACGCCGGAGAAAGCCATTTCTTCTCCGCCCTTTAACATCGCTTTATCAAAAGCTATGCCCAGCTTGGACTCGCTATTCTCTTTGCTCTTGGCTTGCGCTTCAGTAACGTGACCCACCAGCTTTGAGCCCTTGTGCAGTACTACCTTGCCATCGGATTTTACGTCTTGCGTCAGCTTGGCCGTGACTTCATCACCTGGCTTTGCTTTTTTAGCGTCGATTGACTTTGTCAGTTCAGCTTGCAGAGTCGTCCCACTGCTCAGCGCTGAGGAAGCGCCATTGATGCCGGCCGCGCTGTTGCTGCCGGCAGCGGCAGAAGTTTTATCGTCTTTCTTGTTCTCCTGAGAATGCGATGCCTGAGCGTTTGCTGCGCCATTCACACCGGTTGACGCGGCTGGAGTTTGTACGCTCTGGCTGGCATTGGCTCCGGCGCTAGCCTGACCGGGAGTCACTGAAGCATTGCCGGATGCCGAACCGCCCGCCGAGGTCTGCGCCATGGAGCCAGTCGCGACTAAGCCTGCCACGATAGCGGCTATACAAAATATCCTCATATTCAATCTTTTCCTCTCTAAGGTATTGAAAGTTTGAAAATCCCTGGGGTCAGACAATCTGAATTTGAAACTCGGGCCTGAAAGACTTGCGTTGAGAATCCCGTCGCCAACGAACCGGTTCTCTAATCACCAGTTGAGATGCAAATGGCACAAAAAGCGTCTACTCTGGATTTTAAGTTCAATACAGTCAAAGGGTTAGAGGCCTGATAGACTTTTTTACACGGTTTGTCATCTAAGCCAGAGTACCCGCTCCAAGGAAAACAGGGCCCGATGATAATCTCTACACAAGGGGAAGCGTTTGAGTACACAAGAAAAAGTCCTGATTGTGGAAGACGAAGAAAATGAACGCTCCGGCTTGGCCGAGCTCGTCTCTGCGTGGGGCTACCGAACCGACACAGCCAAAGACGGGTTGGAAGGCCTGGAAAAAGTAGCCACCTGGTCGCCGGGGATCGTGGTCACCGACTTCAAGATGCCGCGCATGGACGGTATGGAGCTTTTGCAGCGGCTTTCTGACCAGCCGCAGCAGATCGCCGTGGTATTGCTGACGGCGCAGGGCAGCATAGATGTCGCCGTGGACGCCATGAAGGCGGGCGCGTATGACTTTATCCAGAAGCCTGTGGACCCGGCGCGGCTCAGGCAGATTCTGCAGAATGCTTCCCGGCAGCGCGGCACGACCGTAGAGCTGGAAGTCACCAAGAAAAAACTGCGCGATACCGGCGTTTTCGGCCAGATGGTTGGATCGTCACGCCCGATGCAGGAGATCTTTCACCTGATTGAGATGGTAGCGCCCAGCACAGCGTCCGTACTGATCACCGGAGAAAGCGGCACGGGCAAAGAGATGGTGGCGCGCACGATTCATGACCTGAGTCCGCGCAAAAGCAAGCCGTTTGTGGCGATCAACTGCTCCGCCATTCCGGAAACGCTGATTGAAAGCGAAATCTTTGGTCATGAAAAAGGCGCGTTCACCGGAGCCATGGAGCGCCGCGCCGGCTGCTTTGAGCTGGCTGAAGAAGGCACGCTGCTGCTGGATGAAATCGGAGAGATGCCTGCCGCAACGCAAGCCAAGCTGCTGCGTGTGCTGGAAGACCGCAAGCTTCGCCGGCTGGGCAGCAAGGTAGAAACACCTGTCGATGTGCGAGTGCTGGCGGCGACGAATAAAGTCCCTGAAGAGGCTGTGGCAAAAGGCGAACTGCGCGGCGATCTTTATTATCGGCTCAACGTTTTCAATATTCACCTGCCGCCGTTGCGCGACCATAAGGAAGACATCCCGCAACTGGTAGACGCATTGCTTGCTGACATGAACGCCAAGCATGGCCGCAAGGTGGCCGGCGTGGCAGACCATGTTTTGCAAATGTTCCATAACCATAACTGGCCGGGCAATGTGCGTGAATTGCGCAACACCATGGAGCGCGGTGTAATCGTTTGTGATGGAACCTTACTGGACCAGCGCCATCTGCCGCCGAATTTTGGCGCCATGGGTGTTCGCGTTCCGTCGAGCGATGGCGAAGGGATCCGGCTGGAAGTGGGAACCACGGTGGGCGAGGCCGAAAAAATGTTGATTCTGAAAACGCTGGCGGCGAACAATAACAATAAAACGCGCGCTGCGGAAGTCCTGGGAATCAGCCTGAAAACGCTGCACAATAAGCTGAAGGAATATGGAAGCGCATCCGCCGTGGCCAGCGAGGGCGCCGGCTAAAAGACCCTTTGCATTTGCCGTGGCGATAGCTGAAGATGGCAAATGCAACATAGCAAGTTGCACGCTAAGAAGTGAATGATGCCTGCCTTGAGCCTGAAAACCAAACTGGTTTTCGCCATCACCGCCATGGTGGTGGCGATTGTGGCCACGCTTTCGACGCTTTACATTTCGGAAGTGGTGCATCAGCGCATCCATGAGGTTTACCAGGTTGCTGATGTGATCAAGCTGCACGTCTTTGCCGTATCGAAACCCGCGATGGGCGTGGACCTGAGCAGTTCCAAAATTGACCTGAACGATCCTAAGCAGGTCGAAGCAGCCGTGCAGGAATTGCTGCAATACGATACCGGCATCACCGCGCTGCTGGAATCGGTGACCGGCGATTCACCCAACATTCTTGATGTGAGCATCGTGGATGCCGATGGGCTGGCGATGCTGCACACCAATCCGGCGCTGCAGGGCACGGTGATTCCCGCACGAGAAGATTTCAAGAACGTCCTGGATAGCGGCCTGCGCCAGCAGTTGAAGCTGATTTACGGTCCGGCGCGCGCCTATGACGTCCGCCTCCCTTTGATCCATACCGCAACGGGCAAGCCGTTTGGTGAAGTGCGCGTTGGCGTTTATACGGCGTTCCTGAAGCAGGACATTCAGCCGCAAATCCGCCGTGCGCTGATTTTTTCCGGCACAGCCATCCTGCTCAGCATGATTCTGGCGGCAGGACTTTCAAACCTTGCGTTGCGACCGCTGGCCGCCATCAGCCGACGGCTGGATTTGATCAGCTCCGGCAAGGCTGATCTGGTAGCGACTCCGCAAAAGCGTTCCGACGAATACGGCACCGTCTCTACCAAAATTGAACGACTGGGCCGGCAGATGCGCGATGTCAAAGAGGTCTTCTCTGCCCTGAAGGAGAATCTGGACCAGATGATGGCCAACCTGCAGGACGGCGTGATGCTTTTTACCAGCGATTCCAATGCGGTGCTGGTAAGCGCTTCTGCAGAGCGATTTATCGGCAAGGCGCGCGGAGAGATGCTGGGACGCCAGCCGGAAGAGATCTTCTCGCGTGAATCCATTCTGGGGCGCAAAATCCTGGACGCGTTTTCATCGCGCGAAGCTGTGGACCTGGAAGAAATTGAGGATGCGCAGGGGCGGCACATCCAGATTTCGCTCGACTTTATTGAGGAGCACGGCGAGCGCATTGGCGCGCTACTCACGTTGCGCGACGCCGAGTCTGTGCATCGCATTGAGGATGAGATCGAGCTTTCGCGGAGGCTTTCCGCCATTGGCAGGCTTACGTCCGGCGTGGCGCATGAAGTAAAGAATCCCATCAACGCCATTGTGGTGCACCTGGAAGTGCTGCGGCAGAAGATGAAGGAAATCGATCCCGATACTCGCCGCCACGTGGACGTAATCAGCAGCGAAATTCAGCGGCTTGATCGCGTTGTGCAAACGCTGGTGGACTTTACTCGTCCCGTGGAGCTGCGCCTGAATGATCTGGACATGCGCAAGCTGGTTGAGGACGTGGTGAACCTTGCGTCTCCGGCGGCGGAGAAGCATCAGGTGCTTATAGAACGCGAGGCCGCGCCGGATGCGCTGCCGGTGCGCATTGACGCCGACCTGGTGAAGCAGGCGCTGCTAAATATCGTTTTGAACGGCGTGCAGGCGATGCCCGATGGAGGCACATTGCGACTGACGGTGAAGCGCGACGGCGACAGCGCGCTGATCAGCGTTCGCGACCAGGGCGCGGGCATTCCGGAGAATATCCGCGACAAGATTTTTAATCTATACTTCACTACAAAGACGGGCGGAAGCGGGATTGGCCTGGCCATGGCCTATCGCGTGGTGCAGTTGCACCATGGATCGGTGGAATTTACTTCGATCATCGATCATGGGACCACGTTTTTCCTGCGCTTCCCGCTGGCAGAGGCCGCTGCCAACGGAGATGTGCCCGCCGTAGCAAAAGAGGATTCAGTCAGCAAGGCATGAAAACACTTCGTCTAAACACAGCAGCCGCCGGCATATTATTGCTCGCATTGATCGTTTCAGGCTGCGAGCATAAGAAGCCGGTATTGGTGATGCCGCAGCAACCGCCTCCAACGGCAACGCCGGAGGCCACGCCCACGCCCGCCGAGACCGAACCGCAACCCGCGCCGCAGCAGCCAGAAGCGCAGCCAACAGCAACACCGGCCGAGCAGCCCCAGACCGGGAAAAAGACAGCGGAAAAGAGCAAGCCCAAACACACGCGCCATGCGGCCACGAAGAAACCGGGCGAGAAATCTGAAGTGGCGCACAACAATCCCAAGAAAATCATTCCAGCGGAGCCCGCGCCTACTCCGGCGCAGACGGGCCAGATTTCCCCGGGTCCGACACCCGCTGACGGGGGAAACAACCAGGCTTCAACGGACCAGCTTCTGCAAGGCGCGGAAGCCAACCTGAACGGGATCACACGCACGCTATCAAAAGATGAAGAGGCGATGCGGGCACAGATCAGGGAATTCATCAAGCAAAGCCGCACCGCCACCACGGAAAACGATCCTGCCCGCGCTCACACGCTGGCGGTGAAGGCGCGCCTGCTGTCAGATGAGCTCGTCAAACAACGGTAGCAGGTTTCCTCTCGCAGCTTCGGGTTGCCAAGGGGATCAGGCTCCCGCCCGCTGCGCCTGTCTTGCCGATCCATACTTCTGCGTGGCGTAGCCGACGATCAAGCCAACCATCGCGCCGGGAAGCATGATCTGGAAGTAGTAGCCATGCTGCATGAAGGCGATGATCCATGCCAGAAATGCGCCGACGGCCAGGCCGAACACGATGCCTAGCGCGAGCGAGTGGACTTTGCGGGCAAAGAAACCAATTAGGACACCCGCGATCAGGCCTTTGATCATCGATCCGAAAACGATCCCGACGATCCCGGCGCGCACCGCCGGAGTGAACCACGCCGTAAGCCCATCCAGAATGCCCAAAACGCCGCCCAGCACCAGACCCAGCACAATCTTGTTGCTCATATTGCTCACTCCCTCTGAGAGATGATGTCTCTACTAGCGTATTACCCGCTTTTGCCGGAACCTTTAAATTATTTTTAAGCTCGGCCAATTAATTTGTGCCGCGAAAATCAGCGCCGAGAGAAAAGAATAAATAACAGGCGCATGAAGAGATATGCCAGGACCAGGACGACGGCCACTCGATTGCGGCCCACCAGGCGCGCGGTGCGCTCGAAAATGTTTTCGCGATAGGCGGTGACCGGCATTCCGTCAAGATATCTGCCCACGTCGGCGGCGAGTTCTTGCACAGACGCATAACGCGCGGAAATTTCAGCGGACATGGCTTTGGCGCAGATCGCCTGCAGCGGACGTGCATATGCTTCATGCTGCCGCGAGCCGGGCGGTTCCTGCAAAAGATATTTGAGGATTGAGCCGAGGGCAAAAACATCTGTGCGCTGGTCGATCACGTTTACATCTCCGCATTCCTGTTCCGGCGCCATGTATCCGGGGGTACCGAGAACGGAACCGTGCGCTGTGGTGGCTAGAGCATTTTCAGGGGCTAAAGCCCCGGATCTTAAGGGGTCCTGGACGGCACGAGTAAACTCGTGCCCTGACACTTGTGTCCCGGTCGAGGATAGTCCGGTTGCATCCGTGACATGCTGTGAGACTTGATCCGCCGCCGATGCGCTGCCCATGATCTTCGCCAGTCCCCAGTCCACGATCAGCACCTCACCAAAAGAACCAACCATGACGTTGGCGGGCTTGAGATCACGATGGATGATGCCGCGGGAATGGGCAAATGCCAGCGGCTCAGCGATGCGCTGGACGAGACGCAGTCTTTCACGCAGGGGCAGTTTGAGCGCGTAACGATCAAGCGTCTGGCCTTCTACGTGTTTCATACAATAAAACGTGCGGCCATCGTGGAGTGTACCGGCGTCATGCACGGGAACAATGCCGGGATGTTCCAGTCGGGCCAGCACCACGGCTTCCTGCATGAGCCGCGCGGCCAGATCAGCCGAGCTGTTTTCCGCCACAAGGACCTTGAGCGCGACGGGTCGCTGCAAAATGGAATCATGCGCCAGCCATACCGTGCCCATGCCGCCATGGCCAAGAAGTTCAAGCGCACGATAGCGTGTGCCGGAAAGATCGGGAGTCTGCATCCCGGCTTGCAGGCGCACGACGACCTGGTCTGGGAGGAACTTCATTTTGGTTCGACTCCAAGCAGCGATCGAGCCTCGCGTTGAAATTCTTCGTCGCTGCCTGTCATGTCACGAAGCTGGGCCAGCACGCAGCGGCGGAATTCTCGTCTGGCAAAAGCGAGATAGTTGGTCACGTCTGTGGCGGCGATGCTGAACTCTTCCGCCAAGGCGACGTAGGAAGGCCGCGTGTCTTCATCGCCGAGGTCGTAGCGTTCGAAGACGGTAAACTGTGTGGTCTTCCCTGCTGACTGGCATTGCATACGCAAACGCTCAACGGCCAGGGCGAACAATGTCCGCACCCATTCTTTTTCAAAATAATCTTCCGCAGAGCCGGTCTGCGTGGATGCGGCAAGCTCATGCTCGGCTTCTTCAAAGTCGAGCGAGATGTGGACGGCGGAGTCGCCGCGCTTCTGGCGGTGCGCATCGCGGAGCTGGTTCATGAAGAAGCGATCAATGCATGTGCGAAGAAATGTGCGCAGCTTGCCTTTTGCGGGATCGTACGAGACAAGAAAGTCTTTCTCCAGCAGGCGGGAGAAAAAGTCCTGGGTGAAATCCTCAGCGTCTTCACGCTCCACGTGCCAGCGCAGGCGCACGTACTTGTAGACAGGACGCCAATATGAGGTGGTGATGGCGTCCATGGCGCGGCTTCGTTCTTCCGGATCGCGGCCTTGCGCGGCCGCCACCACGGAGTGGCGGGTCAGGGGAAATGCGTCGCCTTGTGGGTTGTGCGCCAAAAGGAACTCTTTTTAGAGAAGTGCTGGGGCGAGTTTAGTGGTGAAGAGGGCGTATGACAAGCTGCTTCATAGCAGCCAGCGTGACCGGCGCTTTCGGCTCCTGTTATCCTTCCGCGCATGAGTCTTTCTGTTTGCATCATCACGCTCAACGAAGAAGCGAACATCGGCCGCACGCTGCAGAGCGTGAAAGACATTGCCGACGAGATTGTTCTGGTCGATTCAGGCAGCACGGACGCGACGGTAACCATAGCCCGGTCATTCGGGGCGAAGGTATTTGTGGAGCCATGGAAGGGCTTTGCGCGGCAGAAAAACTCGTCACTGGAGAAAGCGACGTGCGATTGGATTCTCTCGTTGGACGCCGACGAAGAGGCGAGCTCGGAGCTGGCAGCCAGCATCAAGGCGCTGCTCAAATCGGGCACGCCGCAGTTTGCCGGATACACAATGAATCGCCGCAATCTTTATTTCGGCAAATGGATCAAGCGGAGCGGTTATTATCCTGACCCTAAACTGCGGCTGATCCGGCGCGGCGCGGCGACGTTTGAGCTGCGCGACGTGCATGAAGACATGAAAATGGCGGGCGAACTGGGCCACATAAAAGGCGACATGATCCATCACGCCTATCCGACGCTGGAAAGTTTTATCGAGCACGCGAACCGCTATTCATCACTGGGAGCGGACATGGTGGCGCGTGAGCGGAAGGTCGGATTCAGCGTGGTGAATATCGTTCTGCGGCCTCTAGTGAGATTCATCTGGGCATATTTTTTTCGCGGCGGATTCCTGGACGGCCGCGAAGGCCTGCTGGTACTGATGAATCATGCCGCATATGTGAGCTGGAAGTATGCCAAGGCGTGGGAAAAATCCAAAAAATAAAATCTCACCGCGGAGGCGCGGAGAAGAATGGGAGGGTGTGAATGATTGACGAGACGAATCAGAGGCAATTATCTATGCGAAAAGGTCCTGCGTGGTCTGGTTCCAGTTTCAGAACAATGGCTCTTCTCGGCTTGATGCTTCTCGCGGTTACGGTCGGGGGCCTAAGTAGGGCCCAGCAAAATTCAGAAGCAAAGCCCTCACAAATTCAGGAGGCAAAAGCAAAGCCGGGAGCAGCAGAGATGAAGCGCCTTGGCTTCTATGTCGGCAATTGGACTTACACCGAGACGTATCCCAAGTCAGCCATGGCGCCCCAGGGTGCAACTAACACCGGCGTATACTCCAGCAAATTGGGGCCGGGCGGCAACTCTCTGGTCAATACTTTTCATTCGAAAGGACCTGTTGGCGACTTTGAAGGCATGCTCGTGCTTACCTGGGACATGTCGGAAAGCAAGTACAAGGCCTATGTATTTGGCGATTCGTTCCCCGGAGCGATTGTCGAGACCGGCGCGTTCGAAGGAGACAAGCTGGTATTTCGCGGAGAGTTTCCCGGCCAGGCATCTATCAAGCTCCGTAACGCGACATGGCTGGAGTCGCCGAGCAAGCTGATCAGCGAGCAGTATGTAAGCAATAACGGCGGGCCGGAAACATTACTGGTGAAGGTGGAAGCAAAGAAACAGTAGGTACAGACCGGGCCTATCCGGCGTGGCCTTTTCGATCAATGAGTAACGGGGGTCTTCTTAAAGTCAGCGGGCACGGCGAACAAGGCCGGATCCAGCGGATCCTCTGACAAT
Source organism: Terriglobia bacterium (assembly GCA_020072645.1). Classification (NCBI taxonomy): domain Bacteria; kingdom Pseudomonadati; phylum Acidobacteriota; class Terriglobia; species Terriglobia bacterium. Next base: position 159,866 of record JAIQGK010000003.1, on the reverse strand, counting down.
TCCGTCACTGTGTAACCCCATGGAGTCTCTGTCTTCTTGAGCCCCTTTCTGGATGGATATTCCTTGAGCGTAACCTCGCCGCTGGTCTTTTGGGAAACGGCAAGTCCTGAAGGAAGAAAGCCGGTGTAAACCAGATAAGTGCGGACAAAGCTGGTTGAGGACCTTTTTGTGTAATCATCCACCGTGGTCTCACGCACCCCGAGCGGAACACTGGTATCGGCGGGACCTGGCATTGGAGAATACGCCCGGAAGCCCTGCCATGATCGTAGTTCGTCGTTGCTCCATGGAGTCCGAACGTCACCACCAGCCAACGGATCACAAACATACTGACCGTCATTGCCGCAGTCATCCATGAATGTTGCCGGGACAGCCAGACCTTGCCGGAGATATTCCGGAGCGCATCCTGGCTGCGGTAAATCGATGTACCAACCGTCGATGGTCTCCTGGTATTGAATGTCCCGATAGTAGGTAACTTCCGTAGTGACTGTTTTTCCGTGGAGAACCGATGAAGCTATCCGGTTCCCGGCGGTCTTCTGCGTGAGCGTGGTGACTTTGTGGTGAGCTGTATGGCCAAAGAAATCCTTTGATTCTCCTGTATCGAGAGTAGTGGCCGTCATATATTTTTCCGATTGCTTCCGCGCCTTTTCCGCCAGTTTCAGAAAATCTTTTCCAGCCAGGTATTTTGGCGCTTTGAACTCAATGTATGTGTGCGTATCGAGATATAACTCATCCACCAATCCGGTGTCACAATGAGTGATTACCGCTATGTGCGGCCGCCGCTGTGGTACAGCCGAAAAAAATGGAAGGGTGGCCAGCATGTGCGAGCGCTGAATCCAGGGTATGGGCCCCATGAACTCGATGCGTTGCGATGCGCCATGAACGTAGATCGTAACCGAGCCACCATCTGGAGGTAGCGTGGCAGACGAGCCCGCAGGCTGCACCTGATCTGGCGGGGCAGAATCCTTCAGCATGGTGACCTTGAGGTCTGCGCACAAACCAAGGGTTGCGAACGAACAGAGCAAGCCAATGCAAGCGATCCTCTTCATTTCGATTACCCCCTGACAACCCGCCAACAGTTTAGAGAGCAGAGCGCAAAGCTTTTAAGTGAATTTTCATCAAGAACGGATAAGATGTGCGCGGTCCTAGACTGACGAAGATTGGGCAAATTGGATAATTGAGAATCAAAATTTTACCGGGGCGGCGCGGAGGAAAGATTGAAAAGGCAAAACATCTTTCGCCGCAGATTACGCAGATAGACGCAGATCGGGGAAAAACAAAACCCTACCACGGATAAACATGGATGGAACGGATCGAGAATTTGGCCCGGAAAACAAACATCCCACGGAGGCGCGGAGCCGCGAAGGATGGTGATATCGTGCGGCGCGGAGAAGACCGTGCAGCGGACGATTCGGGAGGTGCGCAGGCATTGATCGAAAATGCATCGACGAGGATTATGCCGGGGAGTTGCTGCAAAAGCTGGAGAGCGCCTCGGCTAGGCTACGGCCGGCAGGCGGCGCTGACGATCATTCGACAGTGGCCTTATCGGTCAATGACTTAGCACTCCTGTAACTGTCGGCTGGCGGGCTGGGTGGCCTATGCTTGAGGGCATGCGGCGAAGATTTCTCTATCCAGGCATGTTGTTGGCGATGGTGTTGGCGATGTCCGGCTTGAAGTTGGCAGCCCAGAGTTCATTGGGCGACGTAGCGCGCAGGATCCGCGCGGCCAAGGGCGAAGACTCGCCCTCTACGGCAGAGAAGGCGACGGCTGGGCCACGGACGTTACCGACGACCGACGATTTAAATGCCATCGCCGTGATATTGGCTGAGAAAGATGAGCCGGCATTCGTGACACGCGTAAGAACGCAGATCGAGCAGGAAAACTTCCTGGTCCTGGATAGCGTGGCCGCGGCGGAACGCGCCGGCAGGACGAGGTTTCCCGGCGGCGGCTGGAGGCTTTATGCGTTCTATTCCGCGGTTGAGTCGCCCAACGGGAAGCCACCCCTGACCGAAGCCGAGTGGGCTGACACGCTGGACCGGTTGAAACGCTGGGCGGCACAGCGTCCTGAATCTGCCACGGCGCGGGTGGCGCTGGGTTATGCCTACCTGAATTATGCATGGCAGGCACGCGGCTATGGCGACGCAGCTTCTGTAACGCCGGAAGGCGGCCGGCTGATGCAAGAACGCCTGAAGCTGGCGGAAACGGAGTTGCAGCGGGCCGAAGGGAAATGTCCGGAGTGGTATTACGTGATGTTGCAAATCGGGCGGCTGGACGGCTGGGCAGCCGAAGACCTGACCGCGTTTTTGCAGAGGGCAATCGCGTATGAGCCGGAATTTTATTACAGCTACCAGGAAGTGGCACGCGGACTGATGCCGAAGTGGCGCGGCAAAGAAGGCGACATAGAAAAGTTTATTGAGGAGTCGGCCAATAAGGCCGGAGGCAAAGCGGGCGACATTCTTTACTGGCAGATTACGCAGTCACTGATGAGCGACCGCGATCTGGGAAACATTGTGCAGCATCTTTCATGGTCGCGGGCAATGGTGGGATACCAGGCGCTGGTGGCGCAGTACGGCATGACTCAAGTCGGGCAAAACCAACTGGCGCAGATGGCGGCGCGGTTTGGCGATTACATGGTGACGGACGAAACCATGACGCAGATTGGCGATCACTGGGACCCAGGCACATGGGGGACGAAAGATTATTTTGACAAGGTGAAAACGTGGGCCAGAAGTTCCGCTGTTCCCTTCCGCAAGATCATGGACGCTTATAAAGCGGTGGCAGCCAATGTGGCCACGCTGGAAGGACAGAAATATGACAGCGTGATAGCGCAGGAGTTTTCCAGCCGCTATCTGCGCTCCGTAAAAGATTGCAGTGCAACTGCCAGCGGACCAACGCCGACTCTGCTGATCCTGCAAGTGAGCAAGAGTGGGTCGATACAGCAGATGCTGGTGGTGCCGGAGACTGCAAGCGATGCCTGCCTGCGGCCAAAGCTGGCGAAGGCCACATTTACGCCTCCGCCCAAGCCGGAGTACTGGGTGCGAGTGAGCCTCACATCGAACACCGAACGCGCAGGCAACAAATAGAAACCCGGGACTGGATGGTCCCGGGAAGGGTTTGCTGCGAGTGATGCGGCTGGTTACCAGTAAGTAAGTGAGACTTTGTCCAGCCATGCGGAATAAGCAGTTTGCTTGCTGTCTCCGTCCATCTGGAAAGCGACGTTGATTTCACTCACGTTGTTAGGACGCGCCGGATAGCTGCGATTCACGTAGTGCGTAACGCCGTCATACGTGAACGAAACATAAATCACTTGCGTGTCCGTGCGCTGGAGCTGCCATGTGAGATGGTGCCAGGTATAGGCGGCGGGTGCGGTGCAAGGAATACCGGTGTGAATCCAGTTGCCGGAAGCGTTGCCCCAAACATCCCATTGGGCGCCGTCTTTGATGTTGCATTGCGTGCCAAAAATAAACTTATAGACATTGTTGGACTGGTTAACGTCAAACTCAAGGGCCTGCGGCGCGGTGGAATTGGTGATGTAAAAATTCACGTCGTAGGTGAAATTCTTGATGGCATTGTTGCCGCCAAGCTGTTTCCACCAAAGCGCGTCAGAGTACGGCGTGCTGCCGCTGAGATTAAACTGCGCTGATTTGCCGTCGAGCGCGGGAGAGAGCACGTTTTCCACCATGGAGTAAATGGCCGAAGGACCCGCAGCGCCGGCTCCGGCACAGACGGTGCAGTTTTCCCAGCCGGGCATCTGGTCAATATCACTTTTCACGGTGGCGCCGGAAGGAGCGGGCGTGGGAGAAGTTGACGGAGTTGGCGAAGCGGAAGGCGTGGGAGTCGGCGTGGGTGAAGATGTATTGCCGACCGTTAAGACCATTGTGCTCTTGAAAACTGCACCAGTGGAATCCCAGGCCTGAACCACAGTGCTGTGCTGGCCTGCGGCGATAGCCAGAAAGGTATCAAGGCCAGCGCTGGTGTTATGAAAAACGCTGATTCCGTCCACGTAAATACGCATTGCAGTAATGGGGTGAGTGGAAGTTGCCGTCGCAACAAAATGGACAGGCGAAGTAACGCTGGTGCTTGATGGAGATTGAACGTTAACACCGGCAAACGATGTTCCAACCAGCAGCAGCATGAAAGCACACAGGCACAAGGTCTTTTTTGACAAGTTTGTAATCTCTCTCTGTTGGGGGTAAGCAGCGAAGTTGAGTTTAGAGACGCATCTACTCTGCTTCCACAGAAAAGAGCTTGTAACTCCAATGGGTAGGCGACGAATAGTCCGACTTAATACCAGAGAACCAGTGAGGCCGGTCCGCGCGCCGGACGGCGTGCATAAGGAGCATGCGGATATCCCACGCGAACGGAGATCGAGCAGTGCGGAGAGCAGCGAAAAACAAAAAGACCCGGTAGTGGGGTCGACCGGGTCTTCGAAAGCAGTTCAACAGAGGAACAATCGATCAGGCAGATTGCGTTGTAGCTTGTTTCGTTACGCTCTCTGCTTGAGGGCCTTTCTGTCCCTGAACAATTTCGAATTCAACGTCATCGCCCTCCTGGAGGCTCTTGTATCCCTCCGACTGGATGGCACTGTAGTGGACGAACACATCAGGGCCGTCATCCCGGCCGATAAAGCCGAAGCCCTTTGCGTTATTGAACCATTTCACTTTACCTTTAATTCGAGACACATTCCTTACTCCGGGCTGTCCCTGGGGACACAGTGACCTGTGGTCCCGAGGACCAGTTTCTTCTCTTGGGTTTGCCATTCTTTTTGGGAAGGGACGTAAAACACCGGAGATTAGCCTTCTCCCAGTTCTCCACGTCTTATACCCATAACTTTGGCTTTGGGGTTATTTTGCCCTCATAAAGACGTGATGTCAACTGTCTCTATGTGCTAAAAAAACAATGAGTTAGCCCAAACAAGACATCCTGCACCTGCACCTTAAATGTGTAACTTCTTATAAGGTGAAATGGTAAAAAGAAGCCCGATTATTTAGTTTTTTCTTATTTTTTTTTCGAGCCAAAAAAGCGATGCAATGGTCTTGGCATCAATGATTTTGCCGGAAGTCGCCATCTGAACTGCTTGCTGCAGAGGGAAGAAACGCACCGCTATCCGCTCGTCTTCTTCCGGCTGCGCCACGCCTTTTTTGAGTCCGCTGGCCAAATAAACCGTCATGCTCTCATCCAGAAATCCCGGGCTCACGTAAAAAAAGAGAGCCTTCTGCCAACGTGAAGCCGTGTAACCGGTCTCTTCGATCAGTTCGCGCTTGGCGGCGGCAAGATGGTTTTCGCCCGGATCTACGCGTCCGGCAGGCAGTTCCCACATGCGTCTTCCGGCTGCGTAGCGATATTGGCGCTCCAGCAAGACCAGCGGCGTGCGTCCGGAATCGTCCAGCGGCAGCACGACAATGGAACCCGAATGCCGGATCACGTCACGCCGTGCGCGAACGTTGCCGGGCTCTTCAACTTCGTCGGTCATCACGCTGAAGACCGGTCCACGAAAAGCGGCCGCCGAACCAGCATTGGAAACGAGCGAGCATCTTTCATCGAAAATAGGATTCCTTGTCCGCCGTAGTTGATTCTCGAAGTAGTAGGGTTCCCTCACTCCGTTCGGGACAAGAGGCAGCTTCTGATATTCTCGCGTTGAATGGCAAACAGGCGTTTGGCCAAGGCGACCATTACGTTAATCGGCGCGGGCAATCTGGCCCAGGCGCTGGGCCCTGCGCTGAAAGCGGCGGGATATCAGATTGATTTTGTCGCTGCCCGCGAAACGGCTTCTTCTCGACGGCGCGCTGCAATGCTTGCCCGACTTCTGGAAACACGCACGCAATCCCTGAACGATGCAGGCCCAACCTCAGACATCCTGTGGATTTGCCATACCGATGACGCTCTGGCCGAAACTGCAAAGCTACTCGCACACAAACCCGGATGGTCGGGCAAGATCGTACTTCATTCCAGTGGCGCGCTCAGTAGTGATGTCCTCTCGCCGTTGAAGCGCAAAGGCGCAAGCGCGGCTTCCCTGCATCCCATGATGACGTTTGTTCCCGGCGCGACGCCGCGTATGGAAGAAGTGCCATTTGCCGTGGAGGGCGATACTCGAGCTGTGGCCGTTGCTCGTAGGATTGTTCGGGATCTGGGCGCGGAAAGTTTTGCCATCAAGAAGGCGGCCAAACCGCTCTATCACGCGCTGGGATCGTTTTCTTCACCGCTGATCGTAGCTGCGCTGGTCACGGCTGAACGCGTGGGTCGTGGCGCTGGCCTCACTGCCAGCCAGACCCGCCGTGTCATGTCGCCAATATTGCGCCAGACCATGAAGAACTATGCGGAACGTGGAGCAGCGGCAGCCTTCAGCGGGCCAATCAAGCGTGGCGACCTGAACACTGTGCTTCGCCATTTGAAGGAACTCAAACGAGTGCCGGGAGCGAGCGAAGTTTATCGCGCGCTGGTGAAGTCGGCACTGATGGATTTGCCTTCGGCGAAGAGGAAAGAATTGATGCGGCTTCTCCATTAGCAACGCACACTAAGCCAAAAATTTAACCGCAATGGACGCAAAGATCGCAAAGGATTGACTCAAATCTTTCTTGCTTTGCGTCCTTCGTGCCCTTTGCGGTAGTGGGCGGCTGGGTGCCGAGTGCTGAATGCTATCTTTCCGTAAACAAATGTCCCAGCTTTTCCTTCTTGGTATTCAGGTATCGCTCCGAAGCAGCGTGCGCTTCCACTTCGCACGGCACGCGCTCCACCACTTTGATTCCTGCCGCTTCCAGCGCGGCAACCTTCTGCGGATTGTTGGAAAGCAACCTGACATGGTTCAGTCCAAGCTCTTTCAGCACTTCTGCCGGGAGCTGAAACTCGCGATGATCGGCCTTGAACCCGAGCTCTTCGTTGGCCTGCACGGTGTCCAGGCCCTGGTCCTGCAATTCATAAGCCTGCAGTTTTGCCATGAGCCCAATGCCACGGCCTTCCTGCATTTCATACAGCAACACTCCAGCGCCGGACTGCGCGATCATGGAAAGCGCCATCTCAAGTTGCTGCCGGCAGTCGCAGCGCAGTGAGCCAAACACGTCGCCGGTCAGGCACTGCGAATGGATGCGTACCAGCGGCGGCGCGGCGTGGATATCGCCCAATACCATGGCAACGGCTTCTTCCTTGCGGCGGTCGGCGGCAGAGCCGGGACCGAAATGGCCTTCAAAGCCCATGATGCGGAACTGTCCCCAGCGCGAGGGGAAGTCGGCCTCAGCCATTTTGCGAAGAGTAAAATCAGAGCTCACGCATCTATTATAGAGGCTACGGTGGTTACATCCTGCTTACGGCGTTGAGCGACACATCTCCAGAGATCGAAGCCATGCAGTTTCATGCGCGCATGACCGAGAGTTCAGCGACTAAATGAGAAAGACTATTTATGCGGACTTGAATGCTGCGATCGACGCTCACCGCAACCAGGCAATGTTCAATGTGCTCGATAACCACGCAGACCGCCGCCAATGGATTGACCCGCTAATGACCACACAGAACACAGCGAGAGCCGAGAACAAAGGGCTCCAGCGGGATTCGGTAAAGTGAAGGAATCTGGGCGTTAACCGACCGACAATTGCGAGACCAACACAAATCCCGATGCTGCGATCAAAGCTCCGAACAGTGCTGAGGCCATCCGCTGAAAGCGTCTTCCCAGTTGATTTTCATGAAGTCAGTTAATTCCTCAATAAAACAATTAACAAAAAAATTTAAGTAACAAAAATGGTTAAGTTTTACCTGCGACCACTTGCCATCTACTCTGCTTTTCTTTAGCATCAGTCCTGATAACCGGCCTGCAACGCAGGTGAGAACGGTAACCGTTCATGAACCAACATTCAATGAACAGGGGGCCTGACTCGTATAATAACGGCTCGGTGTGCGAGGTTCCGCCAGTACGGAAATGCCTAAAGAGCCGCGGCGGGTTCCCACCGTCTTAGGACGGGTTCAGAACGGCCCGGTCGCACGGCCAAGTGGGTCGGTTTTCTTCCTTTTTGTCGCTTCGCTCCAAACCGCTATAGATCATCGTCCCCTTTTAAATTCCCTTGCGCCTGTTGCAAGGCGGCTCGACGCGCGAGTCGGCCTCGCCGCAGAATCCACGCATTCGCCGCTGCGCTACAAGAAGCCATCAGCATTCGGCCGTCAGCGTTCAGCCTCAAGATTTCCATCCATAAATGCAAAGTGCGATTTGTGCTCTTGATCAAGGGCTTGGCTGAATGCTGATTGCTGACTGCTGAGTGCTTCCTTACAATCCCTTCAGTGCCCGACTTCGCACCAATCCAAACGCTGGCTGTGCCGCCCGAAGACAAAGGCTCCCGCCTTGACCAATGGCTTGTCTCCCAGCTTCCCGAAGTCAGTCGTGTACGCATTCAGCAGCTCATCGAACAAAACAAAATTCTCATTAACGGAAAGACACCCAAGCCTTCCATGAAGCTGCGCGGCGGAGAAGAAATCGTTATTACTGGCGAAGTCGAGCTGCCGCCGTTGAAGGCATTTGCAGAAGACATTCCGCTCGACGTGATTTACGAAGACGAGAGTATCGCGGTGGTCAACAAGGCGGCGGGCATGAGCGTGCATGCCGGTTCAGGCAAGGGCGAGGCGGGTAATCGCGGCACCATGGTCAACGCGCTGCTTCATCGGTTTAACCAGCTTTCAGAGATCGGCGGCGAGTTACGGCCGGGAATCGTTCATCGGCTGGACAAAGAAACCAGCGGGCTGGTGCTGGTGGCGAAATCTGATCTGGCTCACCGGAAGCTGGCAGACCAATTCACGCATCGCGAGGTCAAGAAAACGTACATCGCCCTGGTGCACGGCTGGCCCAAAATGACAAAAGGGACCATTACCGCCGCCATCAGCCGCGATATGGTTCGTCGCGCGCGCATGACTACCCGCCGCACAAGTGAGAGCAGGCCCGGCCGTGCGGCCGTCACGCACTGGCAGGTAACTCAACAGATTGAAGGCGCTTACGGCAAATTTGCCCTGCTGGAAGTAAAGATCGAAACGGGACGAACGCACCAGATCCGGGTACACCTCTCGTCGATTGGCCACCCTGTTGTGGGTGACACTTTATATGGCGCGCCGGCGCGCGTGACCAGGTCTGTGAGTTACGGAGGTACAGCGCCGGAGGTTGCATCCCTGAAAAGGAACTTTCTGCATGCTTTCGCGATACAATTCCGGCATCCAATAAGTGAGAGGCCGCTTTCGTTCCAGCAGCCGTTACCGGCTGAGCTAAGTGATTTTCTTCGGAGAATCGGGGATTGAGGATTGTTTGTTGAAGACTATAATGTGCGAGAGAAGCCCTGATATGCATCAAAAAAAGACCCTTGCGCTGATGTTCGCGTTCACTTTGGTTTGCTGCTCTGCATTGGCGCAAACTACGCCGCCAGCGGCACAGTCCCCGGCAGCCGGGCAGGCCCCATCGGCCACCGCAAATGCCGTGGCTCCTGGATCGGCGAGTGCAGCCGTGGACGATACGCTGCCAGTGCAGACGTTCCACAGCCGTTCCGACGAAGTGAACGTGATCTTTACGGTCACGGACAAGCACAACAAGTTCATCAAGGACCTGAAAGAAAATCAGTTCAAGATTCTGGATAACAACAAACCGCCCCGGCAGATCACGAACTTTTCTGCCGAGACGGATCTGCCGTTGCGCGTAGGGCTGTTGATCGATGCCAGCAATTCTATTCGCGACCGCTTTCTCTTTGAGCAGGATGCGGCGATTGAGTTTCTGCACCAGATCATTCGTCCCAAGACCGACAAGGCGTTTGTGCTTGCGTTTGACGAAGTCTGGGACCTGACACAGGATTTCACCGGCGATCTGGACAAGTTGACGAAGGGCGTAAAAGTGATCCGTCCGGGCGGTGGCACCGCACTTTGGGACGCCGTTTTTTATGCCTGCCGTGACAAGCTGATGAAGGAAAAAGAAACAGGTCCCGTTCGCCGTGCGATCATTCTTGTTTCAGACGGCGATGACAACCAGAGCCGCGTTCTTAGGCAGGAAGCCATTGAGATGGCGCAGCGCGCGGGCGTGATCGTTTACACCATCAGCACTAACCTGAGCAATAACCCTGATGAAGGCGACCGCAGCCTGAAAATGCTGGCGGAAACCACCGGCGGCCAGGCCTTCTTCCCTTTCAAGCTGCAAGACGTCGCTAACGCGTTCCACGATATTCATGAAGAGCTGCGCAGCCAGTATTCCGTGTTCTATAAGCCTGAAGGATTTGAGGCTAATGGGCAGTTCCGTCCCATACAGATTGCCGCCGAAAACAAGAAATTCAGGGTCCGGGCAAAAAAAGGATATTACGTACCTCGCCAGTAGTCAGGCATTTCATTCACATAAGAAGCCCGGCGCTGACCGGGCTTTTTTATTTGCGCCGGCTTCGCAGGGTTGGGCTCGCAGGAGATGCTTGGCCGATTGTAACTATAATGAGTAAATCAACCGCATTTTTATGACTCTCAAAAAGTATCTGTTTGTTTTCATTGCGATGTGTATTGCCTCTACTTTAGCCATGGCGCAGCAACCGATTCCTGCCCCCACTCCGTCGCCATCGGCTGGCAGCCAGCAGCAGCCGGACGATACAAAAACCGACTCTAAGAATGGGCAAATCCCCACCGTCCGCGTGCGAACCGACGAAGTCAACGTGGTTTTCACAGTCGTGGATAAGGACGGCAAATTCGTGCGCGACCTGAAGCAGAACCAATTCAGGGTCCTGGACAACAAGCTGCCGCCGCGACAGATGATGAACTTTGCCGCGCAAACGGACTTGCCTTTGCACGTGGGCCTGCTGATTGACGCCAGCAACTCGATTCGCGACCGCTTCCAGTTTGAAAAGGACGCCGCCTCGGAATTTCTATACGAAATTGTCCGCCCCAAGGCTGATAAGGCTTTTGTGCTGGCTTTTGATGAAACCTGGGACGTAACGCAGGATTTTACCGGGGACGTTGATAAGCTCCGCACCGGCGTAAAGGTCATCAAGGCTGGCGGTGGAACAGCGATGTGGGACTCAATCTATTTCGCCTGCCGCGACAAGCTCATGAAAGAGCCATCCACTGGAGCGGTGCGCCGGGCCATTATTTTGATCTCAGACGGCGAGGACAACCTGAGCCGCGTGTATCGCGATGAAGCGATTGACATGGCCCAACGCGCGGAAGTTATCGTCTATACGATCAGCACGTCCCTGGTGGAAAGACACACAAAAGGCGATGACGATTTGAGGAAGCTGGCAGATGCCACGGGAGGCCGCGCTTTTTTTCCTGTAAAGCTAGACGATGTGGTTGCAGCTTTTTCTGATATCCAGGAAGAGTTGCGCAGCCAGTACATGATCTCTTATCGCCCAGATCAGTTTGTGGCCAATGGCCAGTTCCGGCCAATCCAGATCATGACGGACAGCAAGAAATATAAAGTTCGGGCGAAAAAAGGATATTACGTCCCTAAGCAATAATTCAGGCGTTTAACCCCTTTATCCGCGAAGATCGCAAAAAATCCGCGGTAGCTTACCGGCTTGCCGCCGCGTCATTCGGTGGATAGTAACCTTTACGCGCCTGGATCTTGTATCCGTCTTTCGATTTGACCTCCAGCCGGCGGAATTTACCGTCATTCACTGGATTCGTGGAACTAAAGCCGAGCAGGTACTGGCTGCGCAGTTCAGCGGCAATTTCTGCAAACGCTTTGTCCAGCTTGTCCGGACGGCTCACCGAGATGAGGCGGCCGCCAGTCTGCTCCGTGAGTTTGCTCATATCGCCGTAATTCGAAGGATACATAGGATCCGTGATCAGCAGCACGTAAGCCACAGTGTCCGCCCTTTGGGCGGCTTCAATTGAATCCTTTAGCCGCAACTTGCTGCCCACGTCGTCGCCATCAGTAAGGATGATCATGGCTTTGCGTCCGACCTGACGGCTCAAGACCTCATCGGCGGCCAAATACACAGCGTCAAACAGCAGTGTGCCTTTATTGCTGCCGCTTGCCGTAGGCACAGGGCCGGGATTTCCCATCGGCGCCATGCCTGCCGTATTGGTATTGATACGTGCCTTATCCAGCCCCCTGCGCAAAGAATGCATGTCGCCGGTAAGGTCCTGGAGCAGGTCCACGGTGATGTCAAAGCTGATCACAAAAGCCAGATCTTTGCTGGTGAGCACTTTTTGCAGAAATCCGGCGGCCACAACCTTTTCCTCCGGCAACGTTCGTTCCATGCTCTTGCTGCTGTCAATCAGCAGCCCCAGCGTGATTGGCAGGTCGCTCTCATTAGAAAAGTATTTGATTGTCTGCGGCTTGCCGTCTTCGAACAGGTCAAAATGGTCCTTGCTGAGGTTAGGGATCAAAGCGCCGTGTTTGTCTTTTACCGTAAACAAAACGTTGACCACGGTCACGTTCTTGCGGAACACCGGAATCTTGCCCTGGTCTTTGTCGGGAACCTGATCCTTATCTTGATTTTGGACCTGGTTCTTACCGGTATTTTGCTGCACGGAAGGGGGAGCAGCTTCCTGCTGAGCAAAAATCGACAGGGGAATAAAAGCGATCGCGAAGACGAGAAATAAAGTCCGCATAAAGGCCTTTGGGCACAGCCTTTCTAATGAAATGTGTTGTGATCTATTGTATTAGATGCAGCCGAGTTGCCTCAGAAAAGCCCCTAAAGCCTTACAATGGGTTTGAGAGACATTCCTGCTGGAAAAGCCGCAACATTCCGGGCCCAAAAACGTTCTAAGTGGTAGGAGGAGCTGATGCTTAGGTTGACCCTTGGGAAGAAAGGGCTGATTTGCGCCCTAGCGGTGGCAACTTTGCCTGTTCTAAGTCAACAGACCCTTCCCGATGGCCCCAAGCCAAAGGAGGCGCAACAGTCTCCTCAGAACGTCCCAGACGCGCCCCAGCCCAAGACCCAGCAATCGGGGCAATTCCCGGAAAATGCCCCTCCGGCGCCGATCAACACGCATCCTCCTGAGCAGCCCGAAGCCGCGCCGACTCCAACGCCAGCTGAGCGTCCCGCGCCGGGCCAGGGTCAATTGGCAAGTGGCCGTGACGACCTGTACAAGATGAGCGTAGCTGTAAACTTTGTGCAGATTCCCGTACGGGTTAAAAACCGTTCCGGCAGCCTGGTCCCAGGGCTTACTTCCAATGACTTCAGGGTTTATGAAGACGGGGTGCTGCAACAGCTTAAGTTTTTTACCGCGGACGCATTCCCGCTTTCAGCGGCCGTAGTTGTGGCCACGGATTTGCCCTCCGTAACCATGAAAAAAGTCAATGAATCGCTGCCGGCGCTTATTGGCGCTTTCAGTGAAGTGGATGAGGTCGCGCTCTATCGCTACGGCCACACCGTGCAACAGGTTTCGGGCTTTTCCGGCGCTTCCAGTGTCTCCACTGCCAGCGTGAATCGCATCAAGCGTCCCGGACGGCAGGGCGGTCCACCCATTACGGGCGGGCCTTTCGGTGGCGGACCGAGCATCAATGGCCATCCGGTGAGCGATCCCAATGCCAACGGCGGCAGGGCGGGCGACGTGCAAACACCACCGCGCGAATTTTATGTGCTGAATGACGCGATTTTAAGAGCGGCCCAGGACCTGAGCAAACGCGATAAGACTCGCCGGCGCATTATCTTTGTCGTTAGCGACGGGCGCGAGCTGGGCAGCACTGCCGGATACGATGAGGTGAGGAGAGTCCTGCTGGCCAATGGCATCAGTGTGTACGGCGTGGGCGTGGATACCGCCGCAATCCCGATTTACGACAAAGCCAACCGCGTACGTATTCCGGGCTTTGGGACCGGAAACATACTACCCCGTTATGCTGCTGATACCGGGGGCGACATGATCGCGGAATTCGACCGCCAGGGCATAGAACAGGCCTATTCCAAAATCGCGGACGCGGCACGCAATCAGTACACGCTGGGATATACGACCCAGGCGACAAAATCGAGCGCTTTCCGCACCATTGACGTCCGCGTGCTGCGCCCGAACCTGAGCGTTTTTGCCAAACAAGGTTATTTCCCGTTGCCACCGCAGGCGCAACAGAGCTCACGGCCATAGGTTACTTTTGGGTATTGCCGCCGGAGTTACAGGATTTGGTACTCCGGCAAAGAGCGTAGAATTAGAAGCGCCCCCTCTGCAAGTCCGTTATGATATAAAAAAGTCTTTCAGCAACATGGCTGTTCGGAACCGCAAGCAGGGAGTTTGCGCCCACCGAGTGCTAGGAGAGTCTTGAGCTTTATTAACTTTGCCGCACGCGAAATTAACTGCAAGATCGTCTATTACGGCGCCGGTCTGGGCGGTAAGACCACGAATCTGCAGCATATTTTCGATAAGACGGTCGATAAACAGAAGAGCAAGATGATCTCCCTGGCCACGGAAACGGACCGGACGCTCTTCTTCGACTTTCTGCCCCTTGACCTGGGGACTGTCCGCGGCTTCCGCACCCGATTCCACCTCTATACCGTTCCCGGCCAGGTTTTTTACGATGCCAGCAGAAAGCTGATCCTGCGCGGCGTAGATGGCGTGGTTTTTGTGGCCGATTCACAGGAAGAGCGCATGGACGCCAACATTGAAGCGCTGGAAAACCTGCAAGAGAACCTGAAAGAGCATGGTTACGACTTCAAGAAGATCCCTTACGTCCTGCAATTCAATAAACGAGACCTGCCCAGCGCCCTGGCTGTGGAAGAACTGAAACGCGAACTGGCCAAGAAAGACGAGCCTACCTTTGAAGCCGTCGCCTTCCAGGGAAAAGGCGTTTTTGAGACTCTCAAGGAAGTCGCCCGATTGGTGTTGATTGAGTTGAAGAAGGGCTGACACCGAGCCCGCGCTCTCAACCACAAGCCCTTCGCCGCAGATTTCCGGAGATACACGCTGATCAAAAGAAGCAGCCGCGAATTTCGCGAATGCACACGAATAAGATTAGAAAGATAGGATTCGCGTTGATTCGCGGCTAGATTTTCTTTCACTCTACGCAGATGAAATCTCGATAAATTTAGGGCTTCTTAACACACCGCAAACTATTTTTCTTCCTCTGCGGTAAGTTCATTTCTTTGTGTCCATTACATCTTGGGCGATGGAAAGGTGTTCCGTTTCGGGACTCACTGCTGAATGCTGACGGCTGAGTGCTAAGTGGCTCGACTGCACAAAAAACCGGCGTTGAACCGCAGCCCATCGTTCGATAGTCTTTTTTAATGTTTTGTTTTCGACAGTAGATTTCCAGTGTGTTTGGAGAAGGAAATCTGAAAACTGGAAAGGAGAAATTTATGTCGAACAACCACGAGAACAGGGTGCTTACCCGCAGAGGCGCCCGTCAACTTACATCCGACGAACTGCAACAGATCACCGCGGCCGGTGGCCCTTTTACCCGCGCAAGCTTGACCGGGACAGGCACGATGCTCAGCACTGATTCAGACATGGACTCATAGCTCCCGCAGCGGACTCCAATGCTTTCGACTAGTTGTGCCTGGCCGGTTTGGAGAAGGCAGTTTACTAGAAAAGGAGAAAGCTCATGTCAAACAACAATAACCGCGTGCTTATCCGCAAGGGGGCACGTCCACTGACCCAGAATGAGATAGACGGGGTAACAGGCGCGGTCCTGCCCTCAGTCCTAAGCGTGCTCCGCACTAACAGTCCCAGCGGCTCGGACTTCACCACCGACGAATAGCGGCTTCGCTGCATCTGGTCCGCTAGGCCCAGAGTATCGGGTGAAAAGATCAGGAACAGAAAGGAGAAATATATGCCGAACCAAGACAACAACCGGGTACTCACCCGCATGGGCGCCCGCAAACTCTCGCAAGAGGAACTGGACGAGATTTCAGGCGGCGTGATTCCAACACGTTTGACCACGCTGGTAACCGGCACGGCCAGCAATCCCGACCACAGCGTTGATACATAGCTTTTGTCACTGTGCGTTTCGACAATTTTATTTTCCCAGCCCGGGAGAAGGCGGAAAGGAGATCACATGCCGAACAATAACAATCGGGTGCTCACTCGAAGGGGCGCTCGCCAACTTTCCCAGGATGAAGTAGAACAGACCATCGGAGCAGGCGCCACGCTCCTCAGCGTTATTGTGACCAACACGAACGGCAATTCAGACCAGAAGCTGGATAGCTAACCGACTGCAACTCATTTTGAAAGGAGAAACCAATGTCGAACGATAATAACCGGGTGCTCACTCGCACGGGAGCCCGGTCACTCACCGAGAAAGAAATGGAAGAGATCACAGCGGCAGCGAACACGCTTGCCAGTTCCCTTGCAACCGGCCCGGTTAGCAATCCAGACGATATCCTGGACCAATAGCTGCAGGCCGTTTTTTAAAGCCGTTTTTTTTGAAACCAAGGAAGTGCAAACTGCGGAAGCGCGGGCCGCAGGCACCGGGGTTCCCAAAGCCACGCCGGTTTTGCGTGGATTGGGGCGGGGACCGGCGCTTCCGTCCTTACGCGGTAGAAAAGGAGAAATTTATGTCGAGCAAAAACAATACTCGGGTGCTCACCCGGAAAGGCGCTCGCCAATTGAACGGGAAGGAGCTTGAAAGGGTCGCGGGCGGCGACCACATCACGCTTCTGAGCGCGATCCTCACCGGTGCGGGCAATGGCCAGGGCCATGACTTGCGCTCGGATACTTAGTCTTCTCCAGGTGATGGAAAAACAACCTGAAAGCGGAAAGGAGAAATTCATGTCGAATGAAAACAATCGAGTGCTCACCCGTCGGGGCGCACGCCGATTGAGTGCGCAAGAAATCGTACAGGTAACAGGAGGAAAGATTACGCCACTCACTCTCATGTTGACCGGCTCCCCCAGCGGTACGGATGAAAGCCCGGACCAATAGAATGCCGCAACCGCTTGTAAAAAGCGAAACACTGCCCTGAAACATAACCAGCGGAGCGCCGGCGGCATGCTGGCGCTCCCAATCTTCTGTCCGGGACAATGCCATGAAAATCATCGTGCTGGCGCACCCGAAAGATGACCATGCGGCCCCTGTTTGCTGGGCCCTGGAACAGGTCGGGTACCAGACTGCATGCTGGAGCGGCGTTTCCCCAGCCGAGCAGGACCAGGCTTCCCTGCTGGTGGACGAACAGCCCTGCATCAGACTGGGAACACATCGGCTGGAACGCGATGATGTTCTCTGGCTTCGCCAGCCGGACCCGCCGACGGCGCAGAATCCTTCGGCATTAAAAGCCGGCGCAGAATCCGCAGCACTATCTTGTTCCGATTTTTTTGAGTCGATCGTTTACCTGCTTGAAACGCTGCCTGTCCGGTGCATCAACCGCTATTCAGCCTCATGCTTGGTGCGGAACAAGGCCGTGCAACTGCAGTTGGCTGGCTCTTCCGGCCTCAGGATTCCGGCAACGCTCATGTCAAATTCGCCTGCAGCCGTGAGAGAGTTTTTTGATCAAAATCCCGACAATGCTATCTGCAAAGCATTTGCTACCCACGTATGGCAGCGGCACGGATCGACCGATGTGACGGTGACAGAAACTTTCTCCCTGAATCGCGCGGACTTGCCCGCAGATGACGAGGTCTTCACGTTTTCTCCCGCCATCTACCAGGAGAAGGTGAAGAAGCAATTCGACGTCCGAGCGGTGCTGATGGGAGAGCGTGTTTATTCGTTCGCTGTGCGCACCCCCGCCAATTCTCTCGACTGGCGCCATGACGCAGCCCTGAGAAACGTTGCCGTGGAGCGCATCGCAACGCCCGCCCCAGTGGAGAGCGGCATACTCAGGTTTGCCGCCGCGGCCGGCGTCTGCACGGGCTCGCTGGACCTTGCCGTGGACCGCAACGGAGAGTGGTGGTTCCTGGAGATCAACGAGCAGGGTCAGTTCCTGTGGCTCGATGACTTTTGCCCGCACGCGCAACTGCTGGAGAAATTTTGCGCATTTCTTACCGCTCCGCAAGGCTCCAAACAGACGCTGGAGGAGCGCCAGGGGCTGTTTCCATCGATCGCGGAATATCAGCGATCCCACCAGCAAGAGAAAGCTTTGAACATCGCCACCGTCTCGGCGGACGCATCGTTCAAGTCTGTGGAGCCGTGATGGAGCGCAGCAGTCAGCCGACAGCATTCAGCCAAAATTTCTTTACCGCAAAGGCCACGAAGGACGCAAAGAAAAAAGGAAATTCATTCTCTGAATTTCCTTTGCGCTCTTTGCGTCCGTTGCGGTACAGCTTTGACTGCTGAGTGCTGACTTGCTACTTGTGGTCCAACAATGGCGCGATCCCGCCAAAGTCTCGCGGAGACTTGCCGCTACCCCGTCCTGCCTTAGCTGCCAATGGCGATCCGGGATTCAGTTCTCCATATTTTTCCAGGAGAACCGGCACCAATGCGCCTTCCGCTTCCTTGGTAAAGGTCATCTGCGTTTCCTTGCGATCAATACGGATGAAGTCGCCCAGTTTGATCTGGCCGGTAGCGACCAGGTTTGCCAGCGGGAAGACCACATTCTTTTCGATCGCTCGCTTCAGGTGCCGCGCGCCATACTTGGGATCGGTTCCTTCCTGTAACAGGAAGCCCTTAACCGGCGCGGTGCAGGAAAACACAAATTGGCTGTTGCCGGTGGCCTGCAGGATGCGCTGTTGCACCATTCCCAGTTCAATTTCCAGGATCTGCTCAAGATGTTCCGGCTTAAGGGTCTTGAACACCACCACTTTGTCTATGCGGTTCATGAACTCCGGCGAGAACTTGCGCCGGGCCGCGTCTTGCGCTGTGCGAGTGATTTTGTCGTCCAGCGCGGCATCCATGTGGTTGGCCCGCTTGGTATTACCAAAGCCAAGGCCACCGGTCATCAATTCGTCCATTTCATGCGCGCCCAGGTTTGAGGTCATCACGATCAGGCACTGGGAAAGATCGACGCGACGATTGTCGCCCAGCGTTAGCGTGGCTTTATCCAGTATGCCGAGCAGGAGCTGCCACAGCGCGTCACTGGCTTTTTCGATTTCATCGAACAGCAGCAGCGTGAGCTTGAGCTTTTCCGTATGCCACTGGTTGAGCGCCTCCTGCGTGAGCAGCGGGTGCGTCTCGCGGTGTCCCAGGTAGCCGGGCGGCGAGCCGATCAGCTTGGCGATTTCATGGCTGTGCTGGAATTCAGCGCAATCAATCTTGATGATTGCCCGGGGATCGCCGAAGAGCGATTCCGCAACGGCTTCCACCACGCGCGTCTTGCCTGAGCCAGTGGGCCCAAGAAAGAGAAGGTTTCCCACGGGACGCCCGGGAGCGTTCAAACCCGCGAGAAACATCTGGTAAATTTCCACCACTTTTTCGACGGCCGGGTCCTGGCCGACGATTTTCCGCCGCAAGGCGGTTTCAAAGTCCTGCGCATCTGAGCTGCGCCGTGTGGGATCAAGTGCAGTATTAAAGCCGGTCCTCATAAATTCCCCGCCTCTTTTGCCGAGGACTCCTCCCAATTTCGGAGGTGTAAATGTGAGATGGAGATGTAAGCTGCAGAGTTGTCATTACTAATCCGTCAACATCCATCTACATGCATCAAACAGTTAGATGCGGAGTGTGTGACAAAAGGCCAGACACTCACGCCATTTTGATCAGAGTACCGGGATGCATGGTAAGATGCCTGCAAGACCCCGGGAAAGAGCCTAAATGTTACCCAAGAAGTTTCGTTTCATCTCCTCTGCGGCCTTAGTTGTGTTAGGGCTGATTGTTGCGGTCGTCGCGTTCTCGCGACACGGCCAGATTCAAGCTTCTGCTGCTGAAAAACCGGCTATCGCCGTGCAGACCCCCGCGCCAGCCGCCGCTGCACAACCACAAGAACTTCCTCCGGGAACCATCTCAGTAACGGCAAAAGCCGTAACCACCGCCCAGTTTCTGGCTCGCGGGCATCTGACAGAATCCTCTTACATGACAGTGGCGGAGTATGTGGACGCTATCGCCAAGGCGAATGGCGGCAAGACCACATTCAAGAAGGGCGACACAATCCTGGTTCCGGGCATTGAGCCGCAACCCATTGTGGAAAAAAGCCGTCCCTTCCCTAAAGAGACTGAGGTCCGCGCCATATATATGACGGGCGGGACCGCGGGCAGCGCCCATGGAATCGAATTGGTCCGCCACTGGAAGCAGGCGGGCGGAAACGCCGTGGTCTTCGATATTAAGGACAGCGACGGCAGCATTAACATCCCTTTTGATCATCCGCTGGCGAAAAAGGTCAAGAACCATCCGATCACCAATTTGCCCAAGTATGTGCGCTTCCTGCATTCGCTGGATATGCATGTGATCGCACGGCAGGCGCTTTTCCGGGATGACAACATCGCCCAGAACCATAGCGCGCTGGCGGTGCAGTCCAGAAGCCTGCACCAGCCGTGGCGGGAAAATGGCAAGCTGGTCTGGTCAGACAGCTCTAATAAGGAAGTTCAGGATTACAACATCGCCCTGGCCAAATATGTGGCCGCGTCCGGCGTGGATGAAATCCAGTTTGACTATGTCCGCTTCCCGGCCGAAGGCAACCAGGCCGACGCGGAGTTTGCCTTCCAGAAAGATCCGAAGCTCCACCGTGATGATGTGATCGCCAATTTCCTTGATCGCGCTTATGCGCAGTTGCACCCCATGGGCGTGCTGGTTTCCCTGGACGTTTTTGGCATCATGGCATGGCAGCGCCAGGTGGACCTGAGCCATACGGGACAGGACATCACGAAAATGGCCAAGCACTGCGACGTGCTTTCACCCATGATCTACCCTTCACACTTCTTTGGCATGGATGGCTACGCGGCCCCGGGCGACGCGCCTGAGCATTTCATCAGCGTTTCCATGGATCGGTTTGAGAAAGTCACGGCCGGCACCGGCGTGGTGTTGCGTCCCTGGCTCCAGGCTTTCCACTGGCGCACCAAGACTTATTCGCCGGAGTACATCCTGAAGCAGGTCAGTACTGCCCACTTGCACCATGGGGATGGATTCCTGTTTTGGAACGCCGCCAATGATTACTCCAAGCCTTTTGCCGCCATGCCCACAATGATGGCAAACCCGCAAACGTATCTCTACACGCCTGCGACGGCGGTGGCGCAGAGCACCCCGAATGCCGCAACCCCGGAAAAAGCGGGACAATCACAGGCTGTAACCGGTTCACGACAGTAGAATCGCTTCCCCGGCAAACATTTGTAATTCATGCGCTCCAGAATTCAGCGTATGTAATGTTAGCCGGGGAAATTTCCATCAGATATAATGTGCTGTTCGCCTGAATTTTCTATCTAATTAGTGGTAGAGTGCGTTTGGGCCGTTCTGAAGCCCGGGACTGAGTCCGAACAGCGTTCAGGCAGCAGCACTCCAATCTGAAGGAGCTCCCTAATGGCGATTCAAGCGACGGAAAAGATCTGGCATAACGGGAAACTGATTCCCTGGAACGACGCCCAGATTCACGTGATGGCCCACGTGGTGAACTACGGTTCCTCCGTTTTTGAAGGCATCCGTTGTTACGCGCCAGCAGGCAAACCGGCCATCTTCCGGCTTCGCGATCACATGCAGAGGCTCATCGATTCGGCCAAGATCTACCGCATCGAGATCGATTACAACCTGGACCAGCTTTGCGCCGCCGCTCTGGAGATTGTCTCCGCCAACGGCGTGTGGCCCTGCTACCTGCGCCCGATCGTGATGCGCGGCTACGGCGAGGCAGGCGTCAACCCGTTCAACTCACCCACTGAGGTCTATATGACTAATTATCCGTGGGGCAAATATCTGGGTCATGGCAACGTGAGCGATGGCGTGGATGCCTGTGTCTCTTCATGGTCGCGAATTGCGCCGAACACCATGCCCGCCATGTCGAAGGCCGGCGCGAATTACATGAATTCACAGCTCATCAAAATGGAAGCCATCGTAAACGGCTACGTGGAAGGCATTGCGCTGGACGTGAATGGATACGTGAGCGAAGCGTCAGGAGCAAACATTTTTATCGTCCGCAAAGGCAAACTGCTGACGCCGCCGCTGGGCAATTCCGTGCTGCCGGGCATTACGCGCGAGAGCATTATTGCCCTGGGCGACGATATTGGCCTGCCCGTGGTTGAGCAAATGATTCCCCGCGAAATGCTGTACCTGGCTGACGAAGTCTTCTTCTGCGGCACCGCTTCAGAAATCACTCCAATTCGTTCCATCGACAAGATCAATGTCAATAATGGCATCACGGGACCGGTGACGCTGGCGCTACAGCGCGAATTTTTTGGCATCGTGAATGGCACGACCCCCGACCGGCACAACTGGTTTACGCCGGTGCCAGTGCGTGACAGATCAAAACAGCCAGTGGGGGTGTAGCTCTTATGTCCCGAGCGGAGCGAGGGAACGCTACATTCATAGATTCTCTAGTACCCGGCAACCTAATACCGGGAAAGATTAAAGGTAGCGATTAATCGCTACCCTTTGAGCCTTGGTGCCCAAGATCAAGATTGTGATCCATCAGTATTTCGTGACGGTAGGGTTCCCTCGCTCTGCTCGGGATTTGGAACTAGGCCGTCTTTGCCACCATTCCCAGTTCGCGCGGTAGCCAGGTATTCAGTCGTTCTTGCAGCTTTTTCATTTCCGGTCCCGCCGACCGATCAAACACAATACCGGCGCGGCCACTAGTGTGTGACCAGACCACGTTGCCGCTGGCATGCAGAGCGGACGAAGATTCAGGCAACATCAGGTTCATGCTGATGGCGGCTCCATGAGGCAGAGGCTCGGAGGCATTCAGGCAGAGGCCGGTTTGGCTTACATTGAGCACACTCACCTGCTGCAGCGTGCGCTGCCAGCCGCGATGCGCCAAAGTTCCCGAAACTAATTTCACAGGCATGGTATGGCGGTAGGCAGCAATTCTGTTTTGCGCCATGTTTGTATAAGACGCTTTGAGGCTTCGAACCAGCATGTCAACGCTTACGGGCTTGGGGATGCGGATCTGGATGCGCTTGTGGCTGGCATGGTCGAGCCGGGCCGTGGGCATCAGGCCGATGGACAGCCCACGCCAGTGCGACGAAGCCTGAAGCAGGCTGAAATCGGCCACGCAAGGCATGTCAAAATCGCAAATGGCAAGATCAAGCCTGGTATGGCGCAGTATCCTTTCCGCTTCAAGAACGCTGGAAGCAGCAAACACACTGATGCCAAAGCTTTCCATCACTCTCCTTGCCATGCTGAGTGTCGGCTCGTCTGAGAGCAACAGCAACGCCGAGAAGACATTCCACGGCGAGAAATGCCGGTTGCGGCTGGAAGAGATTTCACGCGCTAAGTTGCCTGAACTCATCAGAGATCCCGGAGCTTGCACTTCAAAACTTGAGAGGTCAATTATGAAGCAGCGTAGGTTGTGGCGCCGTGAGCGGAATCACATACTCCGCTGAGCCGGTTCCGTTGCGGATAAGAGTCTCACGGAAGCTGTGGCCGATTCCACGGACTTTTCACCTAGGGCTCGCGAAAATTTGCATTAGAAGAGCGCCATCCTGTGACATCGATGCGCGATAACGTGCATCGGCAAATTGTGCAGTCTTTTGCTTACTGAAAAGTGTTGCACGCCGCGATGGTTCCCTGATCCATTCCGCGACTGAACCATTGTGTGCGCTGGGCTGAGCTGCCATGCGTGAAAGACTCCGGGCTCACCCTGCCGGTGGACATCTTTTGCAGACGGTCATCTCCCACGGCAGCAGCGGCGTTCATGGCGCTTTCCACGTCGCCTTTTTCCAGGAGTTTGCGCTGATCCGTGGAGTGCGCCCACACTCCGGCAAGACAGTCCGCCTGCAGCTCCATTTTGACTGATAATGCATTGCGTTCATTGGGTTCGCTGCGCATAAGCGCGCTTACCTTCTGCTCAACGCCAATCAGTTTCTGCACATGATGCCCCAATTCATGTGCAAGCACATAAGCCTGTGCAAAATCTCCCGGCGCGCCAAAGCGACGATTGAGCTCATCATAAAATCCAAGATCGATATAAACCTTTTCATCGGCCGGACAATAGAACGGGCCGGTGGCCGAGCGGGCCGATCCGCAACCTGAAGTTGTCGCATCGCGAAACAGCACCAGCTTGGCGTGGCGATAAGGAATGCCCTGCTGCTGCAGGATTCCGGCCCATGTTTGCTGAGCGTCATCGAGCACAAACGACACAAACTTTACGGTTGGCTCTTCTGCGGCGTCACGGGCGCGATCGGGCTCGTGAATGGCTGAGCTTGCACCACCGCCACCGCTCAGCAGCGTGAAGAAATTTCTTTTGAAGACAAAGCTGAGTATCAGCAGGATGAGCATGCCGCCGATGCCGATATGCATCCCGCCAAAGCCGAAGCCGCCTCCTCCGCCGCCATCGTCCCGGCGATCTTCAATGTCCCCGCTTGTACCGCCTGGCGTCCACCGCATTGGCTGCCCTCCATTTGTGACTTGGATGCAATCTAGAGCATTCAGCACTCAGCAATGAGCATTCAGCCAAACCTTATTACCGCAAAGGTCGCGAAGGACGCAAAGGAAAGGAAAGTCTAATCTTCTGAAGTTTCCTTTGCTCTGTTTTTAGGCTCGTCATTGTGCTTGTGTTTAGAGGAACGCTTTCGCTTTGACCAGGTAGAGCCATATCTCATGAAAGACATTGCACCAAAAATGACAAAGAGTAACGCCAACCCGAACTGCTTGAGAAACTCCACAGCAACGGGATCTGGTTTTAAATGCATATCCTCGTCCAGACGTTCTTTTAATTCAAATATTTCATTGTCATGTTTGGCACGCCTGAATCCATGAGGATGGCCTCTTCTTTGGCCGTCTGAGAAAAAAAGCGAGGGCATGATCGCCCTCGCCGTTTTCTAACTTTCTCGACTTCCTAAAAAGCAAGCCGTAGGCCGAATTGCACCTGGCGTGGAACGTCTGCCTGCGAGAAGAACAATGGATCAGTGAGCTGGCTGGCGCTAGTTGGCTTCAGACCCTTCAGACCAGTGAACGGTCCTGTGATCAGGTTCAAGGGGCCTCTTGCCGTCTGCACGATGCCGTTTGCGGGGATGCCGTTGATATCAAACGCATCATTCACATGGTTGAAATTGATGTGATTCAGGATGTTGACCGCCTGCGCGATCAGATTCAAATGCACGTTGTGCTCACGATTGATATAGATTGCTTTCTGGAAGTTCATGTCCCAGGTGTAAAACGGCGCGCCCCGGTTGTCATCGCGCGAGGACAGGAACGGTATGGCGTAGTTGCTGTCGAGCGTCTGACCGTTGATCTTATTGGTGCTGTTGGGAATGCGGACAGAGAATGGCAATCCACTGCGCAAAGTAATGATGGGCGAGATGGTGATGTCACCCAGGATCGCGGAGAGCGCTCCCTGTCCCGGCTTAAACGGCGTCACGTACACCGCGTTCGCGGTGAAGATGTGGGGAATATCGAAAACCGAGACAGCCCGGAAAGAGGCCAGGTTGTCTGGCCGGAACCAGTTCTGGAAGCTGGCAAAATCAATGGTGTCATCAATCGTTTTGCTCCAGGTGTAATTGGCCTGGAACTGGACGCCATGGGTAAACCGTTTTGTCAGTGAGGCGGTGAGGCCGTGGTAGATCGAGCTGCCGTTCGAGGCATACGTGGTGTGCTGGAACTGGCTGCCCGTTGGCGCATAAAGCGGTCCACCGGTCGCATCAGTACATGTGGGGAAGACGGCCAACACGGCCGCTGGGCATCCGCCTGCCGGAATTCGCTGGTATGCAGTCTCTACCGGCATTTGGAGGTGGACCGCGTGGTACATGTTGTAGCCCAGTTCCAGAGAGTAATCCTTGCCAAGCTGCTGGGCGATGCCCGCGCTGGCCTGGAAGCTATAAGGGTTCTTGTAGTTGGGAGCCACGCTGTATCCGACGGAAGCGCCCGGCGTGTTGGTGGGGATACCTACCGCGGCGAAATCCGCTGGAGAGAGATGACCAAATGGAAGCTTGCCGGTTGCCAGACCCAGTCCCCAGAGTTCGGCGACTCTTGGATCAGTTTGGCTCAGAATTTGCAGGACTTCATTGATGTAACGGCCGCTGCCATCCAGCAATGAACCGTAGGACGGAATCAGCACGTCAACCGGCGCATAATAAATGCCGGCTCCGGCGCGGACGATGGTCTTGTGGCTGCCAAATGGATCCCAGGCGAAGCCCAGCCTGGGCGAGGCGTAGAAGTTGGCGCCCAGAGGCGGTGGTTCACCATCAACATCAAAACGCACACCGGCATTGACCGTCAGCCGCTGCGACATCTTCCAGCTATCCTGAACGTAGCTGCCAAAATAGTGTCCCCAGCCATGCCAGATGGGATTATTGAATCCAGCCACAACGTCCACAGGAAGACCGAAAGCAAAGGACTGCGCAGCGCTCAGGTTGGTGGAAGCGGCACCCAGGCAGAACGGATTCTGCGCGCTCTGGCCGCAGCCCGGCGTACCTAGATGAAAATTATTATTGAAGCCGATCAGATGCGCCTGCACTGCAGCCGGCGCGAGCGCAATC
The DNA here is from genome assembly GCA_020072645.1 of Terriglobia bacterium. NCBI lineage: Bacteria > Pseudomonadati > Acidobacteriota > Terriglobia > Terriglobia bacterium. The sequence goes on along the minus strand of JAIQGK010000003.1, from coordinate 133,527 downwards.
AGCCCGAGAAGCCCATCTTTGAAATCAAATTCGTTGTTGAACCAGAGATTGTCTTGCACTGTGTAATTTGCCGGGCGGTAGGATGCACCAAACTTAAACGTGTGGTTTCCCTTGTTCCAGGTAATATCGTCTTCAAACTGATAGCGCTGCTGGTGCGCTTTGTAGGGGATCAATGAAGGCTCGCCAAAAGTTGAAGTGCCGCCGAGACCGGGCGCTCCAAGATTGCCCAGGCTGAAGTTGATGCCATTGTCGGCGTTTGGTAACGCTTCTGAGCGGTTGCGGGGCACCACCTGGATCAACATCTGATTGAGCAGGTTGGGATTGATCGTCCGTGTCCACGTGCCGAGAATGCTGAAGTCGCGGACGAAAAGACCGCTGCCGTCGGGCGTGGAATTTGTGATGCCGGCGATTGCCGAATGGAAATTGTTATGCACATAACCTGCGCGCAGCGTGAAGGTGTCGCGCTCACTCTTTGTGTAGTCAAAACGCATGATTACATTGTGCAAACGATCTGGGGCGTTGAAAACGCCATTGTCGCGATTGAGGATGGTGTTGAGATTGGGATCGTTCGTTGGCGTGAGCCCGGGAGTGATTCCGTTGGCAAAACCTACCAGAAACGGATCGCCGGAAGCTTTGAGCGCATTGATATAACACAACTGATCAGGCGATAAGGACGCGAACTGCGCGGCGCAGTTCGTTCCCAGCCCCGGAGCGCTGATTCCCTGCGCTTCTGACGAATTGAGAATGCTATTGAAAAACGGCGTATCCAGCCGCTGAAATTCATACGCGGTAAAGAGGAACAACTTATCTTTTACCACCGGGCCGCCCAGCGATCCGCCCATGTAAACATTCTGGCTGAATGCCTTGGGGAAGCCTTCCAATCCGTTGAAGAAATTTGTGGCTTCAGTGTGCTGATCGCGGAAATAGCCGAAAGCGTCACCGTGCCACTTCTGGCCGCCGCTCTTGGTCACAATGTTGATCGCGCTGCCGTCGGTAAAGCCGAACTCGGCGGCGAAGGCATTGCGGTTTACCTGATATTCCTGAATGGCATCCACCGGCAGGTTGGTGACGCGGTACTGGCCCGTTCCATATTCATTTTCGCCGCCATCAATGGTGGAAAGATTGTTACGGCCGTTGCTGCCGCCTATGGAGAAACCCGTCGTCAGGTATCCGGTAAAGCCGGGGTTCTGCGCGCGCGTGGAATCTGAGTTACTCACGCCGGGAAGCGTGTAAACGTCATTGGTAAAATTGCGGTTCAGGTTGGGCAGTTCCTGCACCTGGAGCGAATTGATGGTGTTGGCCTGCTGCGACTGCTCAGTCTGGATCAGCGGGATGTTCTCTCCCGTGACCTCCACCACTTCACTGGCCACGCCGACCTTTAAATGAACGTCATAGGTCGCGCTCTGGCCCACGGTAAGCTCCAGGGCTTTGAAGACTTCCTTGGAAAAGCCCGTAGCGACGGTGGTGACCTGATAATGGCCGGGCTGCAAGGCCGACAAGCGATACATGCCGTCAGACCCGGTCTTGACCACCTTGGAGATGCCGGTGCTTGTATTGGTGGCCGTGATTGTGGCCCCGGCGACCACGGCGCCAGCCTGATCCATCACGGTTCCACGCAAAGTTGCGGTGGAATAATCCACCTGGCAGAAGAGCGTTGGCGTCATTAAAAGAGCAAATACAAGCACGACGAAAATGAAGTTTCTGGACTTCATTGGGGGTCTCCTTGGCGCGAAGTGTTGACATGAACAAAATGAATGGTCAGTCATTCATCGCTGAGAAATAGAGCTAAAATCCTCGCAAGGGAGTGGAACATTATTCTGCACCGGAGTCAAATACTTATTGGGTCAGGGTATTGGACAGGGCAGGATGGGTATGGTCCATCTCAAGATGGTTCTTGGCTTGGCAATGACTTCCGAAGGGGAGTTGCGGACTGAGGTGGCCGAAAATGACGCCCTATAATGACATTTTTTTGCGCTGACTCCATTCTTGGGCCGTGATCTCCCAAATCTCTGAAGGCAAACGGCCGGAGACGTAATCGCGGTCTTCTCTGGCAATCACGCGCATGCCTTGTTTTTCCGATATACGGCGTGATCCGGTATTGGCAATGGCCTTGGGAACGCGCAACACCGGAAATTTGAGCACTTCAAACCAATAATCGGTCACTGCGTCACAGGCCTCGGTCATCAATCCTTGTTTATGCCACGGAAGTGCCAGCCAAAAGCCGCGGTTATCGGTTTCACTCCGGAACAGGCTAATTGCGCCGATCAGTTGGTCAGGAATGGATTTCAGCCGAAGAGTCCAGGCCCATTCGTCGCCCCGCGCGACAGCAGGCAGGACAGCCTCGCGATAATAGGTGTGAGCGCCATCGGGCGGATAAGGCCAAGGCACGATTTTTCTTAGATAGCGAACAATCTCCCAATTTGGGAACAGCACCTGCACCTGCGTGGCGTCAGCCAGTTCCAGCGGACGCAGGATCAGGCGCGGGGTTTGAAGAGTGGGCGTCATGGCGCGGGTAGCGGAAGATGTAACGAAAAGAACCAGCGCGCCAATTCGTCTTCGGCGCTGTCTTTTCAAAATCCCCTTGTGATCACTTTGTTGGTCCTGACGGCGGAATCTGGGGCTTCTCTGATTCCTTCAGTGTGGCAAGCACTTCGTCCTGCAGGCGATGTGACACCTTTTCAACGTGTTTGTTGATGATAGGCATCATGATTTCCATTGAATCTGCCATAAGCCCTGGCATTTCTCGCATCACTTTCTGCCCCGTGGGTGAGGAATAGAAGGCAGTTAAAGCGTCCAAGTCGGCCTTGGTGAAATGCTTCTGATACGCGGGTACCATGGCTTCCAGCATATCGTCCCACGGTATGTCTTTAAGCATGTCTTCCATTTCTTTGCTGCTGCGCGCTTCAAAATCCGCAGGCAATCTATCTTTGTTCTTTTCGTATTGTTCATGCAGCATCTTTTGTATGGGCTTAGACATAGCTACCACCATCTGGTCCATCATCTCGTGCGAATGAACGGCCTCCAGATATCGGTCGACGTCCGCTTTGGTGGCTGGCTGATCGGCAGGATTCTGTGCCAGTCCAGTTGCGCAAAGCGCGAGACATAGAAGCAAGCTAACTAAAAGATTCTTCATGGTTCTTCCTCAAGACCTATTGATATTGGGGGTTGTTGCAGAGTACCCGATTGATCAAGGATAGTCTAGCTTTTCTTCCCATGAAACTCACAGGCGCGCATGGCGGAGACAGAATGGAAGACGCTGTGAGACTTCGGCGCGTCCGAACAATATCTTCCCAGAGTGTTGAGGCTGGGCCAAGGCGCATCCTAACGACCCTCGAGTACCCGAAGCGCTGCACTTTTCCTGGCGGGTATCCTTCGTGCAGCGATGAATCCTCCCATGACGACTACAATCGCCAGGCGTTCAACTTGCTCCGCCAACGATATCCAAAATCGGAGTGGACAAAAAAGACAAGAATCTGGTTCTAAAAAACCAGAGCCCTATTTGATCTGATCCACGACATTGCGCCAGCGACGGTACTGGTCCACCAGTTGCAAGACTCTCTGATGTTGCACATGGCTCTTCACGGTCCCGGTAAGCGTGATGTTCTTGTCGTCGACAGTGGCTTCCACACTGGCGCCGCTGAGCACCGGGTCACTGCTCAACAGATCCCGGATGGAATCGCGAATTCTGCGATTGGCATCAGGGTTTTCCTGCTGCGGGAGCGGGGTCTCCCCTTGGAAGTTGCTGGCATAAGTTGTGAGCGAGCCTGCAGGTTTAAGGTTGAGGTCCTGACTCCGCAACGACGGTGGGACAAAGAGAAGAAAAACAGCGACTAGAAACAACTGTGAGACACGGGGCATAAATGCCTCCTTTTCTCTCTCACATAAGTAGTGTTGCACGGACAGCTACTCAGATTCAATGCCACTGGCCGGAATAGATGACTACCATTTGACAATTTGTAGGCTAGCCGGCCTTCGCTTTCGGTGTTTCCACATGATCCTTTTCAGCCGGATCAGTGATGAGCCTGGCGCTGTGGTTATAGGTGAGATAAGCCCACGCCCACTCGCTAAGCACAAAAAGCCGGTTGCGGAAGCCTATTAGGAACAGCAAGTGGATGAACAGCCATGCCAGCCACGCAAAATAGCCAGAGATATGCAGCTTGCCGAAATCGGCTACAGCGCGTGAACGCCCGATCGTCGCCAGACTGCCTTTATCCAGATATTCAAACTTCTCGCGCGGCTTGCCTTCTACAGATCGTTTGATCTGGCGGGCAGCAAACTTGCCCATCTGGATTGCTGCCGGAGCAACACCCGGAACCGGTTGGCCGTTGTGCCGCGTTGCTGAAGCAAGATCGCCAGCGACAAAAACTTCAGGATGTCCCGGCACCGTGAGATCAGGCTGAACAATCACGCGTCCGGCTTTGTCGACGGGGACGCCCAACATTTTACCCAGCGGCGATGCGGAAACGCCAGCGCCCCAGAGAATGACCGACGCAGGTATCTTTTCTTTGCCCACGGAAACAACACCTTGCTCAATGTTGGTGACCATGGCGTTGGTGCGGACTTCGACGCCCATATCTTTTAGCTGGCGCTCCGCGCTGGCGGAAAGATCTGCTGGATACGTAGGCAAAACGCGCGGTCCGCCTTCCAGCAAAATAATGCGCGACTGGCGCGGATCGATCGAGCGAAATTCTTTTGTCAAATGCCGACCAGCAATGTCAGAGATCGCGCCCGCCAACTCAACGCCTGTGGGTCCTGCACCGACGACCACAAAATTCAGCGGCGGCGGCGTGCGCTTGGCAAACAGTTCGCGCTCAGCGGTCTCAAAGGCCATCAGGATACGGCGGCGGATTTCGGTGGCGTCTTCCAGCGTTTTTAGGCCAGGGGCAAATTCCTCCCATTCCGGATGGCCAAAATAGGCGTGAGTAGCCCCGGCGGCAATGATCAGGTAATCGTAAGGCAGGTTCAGATCGTCCAACAGGACAAGCCGTTTTTGCAGATCAAAGCCTTTTACTTCACCCAGCAAAACCTCAGTATTGGCGGCGTGGCGCAGCACGGTACGCACGGGAGAGGCAATTTCAGCGGGTGAAAGCACTGCCAGCGCCACCTGATAAAGCAGCGGCTGGAAGGTATGGTGGTTCTTGCGGTCCACCACGGTTACGTCCACAGGGGCATTGGCCAGGGCCTTGGCAGCGTTCAGCCCGGCAAAACCCGCCCCAATGACCACCACCCGAGGTCTAGTAACGTGCTGTGTCATCGGTAACATTGTAGCCAGCCATAACCCAACGTACACTGCTGAAGGTAAAAGCTTTATTGGCCCCACGGCCGGAGAGCTGGAAATCAGGGCAGTCAAGAAAGAGCGGTTTTAGCGAGCAAATGTAAGCGCGCTCCCCGATTGCCTTCCCTGCGGCTCCGTGTTACGTTGCAGCCAATTCAGCAGTGCCACTTATATAGATCGTTCTGTTGACGCCCAGGATTTAGAAATATGCACATTGATGATCTGCTTAGAATTGCGATGGAGCGTAAGGCTTCCGACCTTCATCTAAAAGTTGGCAACTATCCGCACGTGCGCGTTGACGGCGAACTTGTGCCGCTTACCGAACAGCCGCGCGTTTCCGCGGAAGACATGTTGAACATGGCTTTCAGCATGATGTCCAACCGGCAAAAACAAAAGTTCAAAGAAGTGGCCGAACTCGATATGGCCTATGGCGTCGCCGGCCTGGGACGTTTCCGTGTAAACGTCTTTCAGCAGCGCGGCAACGTCGGACTGGTACTGCGCGTGATTCCCACCAAGATCCGCGCCCTTGAAGAACTTTATCTCCCTAAAGTAATTGAACACATTTGCGAAGAGGCCCGCGGACTGGTGCTGGTAACCGGCGTGACCGGTTCAGGTAAATCAACCACACTGGCCGCCATGCTGGATCGCATCAATTCCAGCCGCTCTGAGCACATTATTACGATTGAAGACCCTATCGAATTCCTTCATCGTGATAAGAAAGGTTTTGTCAACCAGCGTGAAGTGGAGGTGGACACTCCCTCGTTCGGGTCAGCCTTGCGAGCTAGTTTGCGTCAGGACCCGGACGTGATCCTGGTGGGCGAAATGCGCGATCTGGAGACGATTTCCACCGCGCTGCACGCCGCCGAAACCGGTCACCTAGTTTTCTCAACACTGCATACATTGGATGCAGTTGAAACCATCAACCGTATCATCGCTGTATTTCCTCCACCGGAGCAGAAGCAAGTGCGTATGCAGCTTGGCGCCACATTGCGGGCCGTCGTCAGCCAGAGACTTGTTAAGCGCGCTGACGGTGCAGGCCGCGTCCCAGCCACCGAGGTACTGATCTCTACCGCGTTTGTCCGCGAGTGCATCATGACCCCGGAAAAGACGCGCCTGATACATGAGGCCATTGGCGCCGGCACCTCTCAGTACGGTATGCAGACGTTCGACCAGTCCCTCTACGATTTGTACTCGCAAGGCCTGGTCAGCTATGAAACCGCCCTGGAGAACGCCAGCAATCCGGACGACTTCAAGCTCAAAGTGCAAGGCATCCATTCCACAGCCGATGCCGCACGCGAGCAAATGGAGCAAGCCGGATTTAGCGCCGGAAGAGCGTAGCAAGCTCAACTTGTAAACAACCACCAAACGAAATACCCAGAGGAGACGCGAACGAAGCGTCTCCTTTTATTTTTAGCCTTCGCCTAATTTCACTCGTCGCGTTTGGGTTCGTCCTTATGCTTGGGTTTGGAGGAACGCCTGTTTTTTGAGGAATGCCATGTGTAGCGATATCTCACAAAGGACATTGCACCGAGTATAACGAAGAGAAACGCCAATCCGAACTGTTTGAGGAACTCCACAGCAACGCATATGCCTGCCCAATTTCGTATCTGGTTTAAAATCATCAGGGGGCCTAGAGTCACAAGGGGGATTTGGAGCTATGAGTTCGATGCCAACTGGTATCAGCGGCTTGCCGGGCACTGATATCGAGTCTTTTGCGACAAGCGTACTCTCAAACCTAGTCGCGAACTTGATGAGCGCTGGCCTGCTGCAACTGGGAAAAATCATGGTTAGCGGTCGCACTCGGGGACAAAATGCTGCTTCGACACTTGAAAAGGATTGGGACTTGCGAACCGCCGTTCAAAAATCCTCGGCACAAATGGCGCGTGCACTCCAATCTGCTGATCCCACTGATACTACCAAAATCAAGATTTTTCTAACTACCTCTGAAGTCGAAGTAATTCTTAGACAGGTCTTCGCGTGTCGGTTGCTCGCTCCCGAGGCTTGCCCAGGCGTAGACGAAGTAGGAAAAGTTTTCGCCGCTTCCTTTCATCTTCATACGAGAATAAACAACCCTCAACTGGCAGCTGATATTTGGGCATCGTTATTAAGTGCGGCCGAAACCGCAATTAAGACTGCGGCGGATAAAGGAATACTTGGTGCGCATGAAACCCTCTCCTCCTTACGTCACGAAAAGCTTATATCCTGTGTTTCTGACATACAGGCTAATCTCGATTTACTCACGGGGAAAATTCCACATCTCTCGGCCATTATGGAATTCGAGGAGAAATACCGCGCGCAGGTTGCTGAACGCTTTCATCTCATCAGTCCCCCAAATTTTGAACGCAACAAGCGATTCCCTATAGCTGAATTATATGTCGATCCTACATTCTCCACCGACTATGAGGGTGGCTTTCAGCTTAGTTTAGAGACCGAGGATCTTCTTGATCGAATGCACCGAGCCGTGATCCTTGGCAATCCAGGAGGCGGGAAGACCACTTTTGCAAGTAAACTGGTTTTCGATTTTTCAACCACTTCCAGATTCCAGGGTCGCCAAGTTACGCCCATCGTCGTCGTTCTTCGCGATTTCGGGGTTGACCAACGCGACCGTGGAAGCTCAATCATTCAGTTCATGATTTCCAAATGCAATGCCATATATCAACTCAACCCACCGCCCTTTGCACTCGAATATATGCTAAGGAATGGACGGGCGATGGTGATTTTCGATGGGATTGATGAGCTTCTGGAAACAGCTCAACGTCAAGAGGTTAGAGATGCAGTTGAGGCCTTTTGTAATCTTTATCCATCGGCACCTACCTTGGTGACATCTAGGCAGATTGGATATGAGCAAGCACCGCTTGATCCACAGCGCTTTGATGCGTTTAAACTCAACGAGTTCGGGGACGAGCAGGTTGAAGATTATGTTCAGAAGTGGTTCTTAGTCGATGACAATCTCGATGAGCGAGAAAAGAAGGAACTTGCACTCGCTTTTTTGCAAGAGAGCCAGAGCGTACCGGATCTTCGTTCAAATCCATTGATGTTGGGCCTTATGTGCAGCATCTATCGCGAAGAAAATTTCATACCGGCTAACCGGCCCGAAGTATACAAGAAATGTGCAATGATGCTGTTTGAACGTTGGGATCGCAGCAGGCGCATCAAGACTACCTTCAGCTATGAAGATGATCTTAGTCCCTTGATGGCGTATCTTGCTCATTGGATATATGCGGACAAGAAGCTTCAGGGTGGTGTTACAGGGAATCAACTGGTCGGGAAGGCAGCAGACTATCTCCGCTCGCGCTTCGCCACAAGTGAAAAGGCCCGTGCCACCGCGGAAGAGTTTATTGAGTTTTCGAAGGGCCGAGCCTGGATATTTACGGATACAGGAACCTCAGAGTCGGGCGATAGTCTATATCAGTTCACCCATCGAACTTTTCTTGAATATTTTACGGCCCTATTCCTGTTTAGAACGAATCCTAGGCCAGCTGATCTCCTCGGCGTGCTTTTACCCAAGATCACCAAACGTGAGTGGGACATGGTAGCGCAACTGGCATTTCACATTCAGAGTCGGGAGACCGAGGGCGCTGCTGATGCTCTAATGAAAGCTTTGATAATGTTCGGCGCCGGGCCGAGCCCAGAGCGCGTTAACACGATATCGTTTGCAGCACGATGTCTCGAGTTTATCCGTGTAGCTCCAGACATCGCTCAAGCACTGACCAATGCGGCTTTCGATATCTATTTAGCCGTGCGCTCTCAGTTATTGTCAGCCCCGCCCTTACCTGAGTTGAAGTCTAGTGAAGAGGATCCGCTAGAATTTCTTTTCGGTAACCTCATGCGCGCCCAAATTGCGGCACGCGAGAGCATCGCAGAAGCGCTCTTGAATTTGTTCGTTCAAACAATCAGTGGTCAAAACGAGGTTCAAGCAGCAATAGGATGCGAAGCCCTATTTCGGATTGTGGCTAGCTATCGGCGTGCAACCCTCATTCCCAGGGACCATCGACCACATACAAATGCAGCAAGGGCGGAAGTCGAAGAATACTGGAGAGCATTCCGCCTGAAAGTATTTCGCATCTGCGCGCCCAAAATTCGCGAACTTGCAATGAAGTACGCCTTTATCGCGAGAGCTGCCTACATGATCGGATACATGGACTTGGTATACATGCTAAGGGACCACGGAGTAGGAGCCATTTTCGAGGAACAGCCTTCAAGCTTTCGGCAATGCTATTACACCGCGTTAGGACAGCGAATATTGTTCCATTTTACAGAATATGATCGAGAGCTGTGTCGCAGTTTATTCTCTGATGAGGTCGAAGACCTATCTCAAATTGGAAGCGCTCTCAGCGCCGCGCCGCTGCCTTGGGCCAACTCGGCATCTTATGCCCGCCTAATAAAAAGCTGGGGCCGCGGCACGTACCGCGAACCGGAGGTAAAGGTGGATTTTGTGCCTCTGAATGCAGACGCTCTTTTTGGCTTGTTTGCTTTAGCTGCAGCTGCAGCTGAGACTCTGTGCCAAGTTAGCGGTCAGGAAGTCGCCTTCAATGCATTCAAGCGCCTTAAACTCGAAGAGCGAGCACCCATTATGGAGGTCATCGTGAAATGGTTTTCGCGTGAGCCCACTGATATCGAGAAATTGACCGAGAATTCGAGGCTTAGTGCTCAGCAGATACAGATCATCAGCGATTGGCTGAACCATAAGGTTAAGCTTCTCAGTGGAGAATCGTCACAAAATTCCTCATCCGGGGAACATGGCGAAGAACCTACCGGTGAGAGCCTGGAAGCATAAAATTTGCTCGTCTTGAAAACGATTCTTCCTTACACCACAGGCCGGGGTCCCACAAGACGCGCGGTTTTCGCGTATTGGGTGGAAGCCCGGTTTTTGTTTGCTGGGACGAAAAGCAGCGGAGCGCGCAAAAAAGTTCCTGTGCCGCGCTTGCGCCGCTCAATCCTCTTTCTCACGCTTTTCCGGGGCTGAAGAATCACAGGTGCCTGTGACTGGCATCACTGCGCTCCGGGCCGCTGCTTGCTAACGTTTGGCGTAAGTGGTCCCTCGCGCCGGGCGGGGAAGAAGTGAGATCGATATGTCAAATCACAGTGTGCGCGCTTTCAAGCATGTTTTTGCGGTCCTCCTTTTCATCGTCGTTGTGTCCTCGGCGATTTATCTTTCGGCCCAGGTGTCCGATGTCCAGGTAAATACCGTGGCGTTGAAGCTGTTCCGTCCGCTTCCCTCGGTTATGGATTCGCCTGACAATCCTGTCACCGATGCAAAGGTGAAACTTGGCAGGATGCTGTATTACGAAACGCGCTTGTCAGCAGGGCAGGATATTTCGTGCAATACGTGTCATGCGCTGGATGCGTATGGTGCGGAGCCAGAACCAGTTTCAACCGGCCATAAGGGCCAGAAAGGAAATCGCAACGCTCCCACGGTTTATAACGCTGCAGGGCACTTTGTGCAGTTCTGGGATGGTCGCGCACCCGACGTCGAAGAGCAGGCCAAGGGCCCGGTCTTGAACCCGGCTGAGATGGCAATGCCTTCCGATGCTGCTGCCGTCAGGACGCTGGAATCAATGCCGGAGTATGTGGCGTTGTTCCGGCAAGCGTTTCCGAAGGAGAAGTCTCCCGTCACTTTCAATAACATGGCACTCGCAATTGGCGCATTCGAGCGTGGTCTGGTCACTCCATCACGATGGGACCGCTTTTTGACCGGAGACAATTCTGCTCTTACCAGAGCTGAAAAGAGAGGATTCAACAAGTTCGTGGATGCAGGCTGCCCCTCATGCCACAACGGCGCATACGTTGGCGGTAACAGTTTTCAGAAACTGGGGATTGTTGAACCATGGCCGAATGAGTCTGACCTGGGACGTCACAAGATAACGAAGCAGGATGCCGATAAATTGGTCTTCAAGGTGCCTTCGCTGCGAAACATCACAAAAACTGCACCGTATTTCCATGACGGATCGGTTGCTACGCTTGAGGAGGCAATTCGGCGCATGTCTGTGCACCAGCGCGGAAGCCATCTCTCAGATGCAGAAGTAAAATCAATTGTGACCTGGTTTGGCGCCCTGACTGGCCAAATTCCGTTCGATTACATCAAACAGCCCGCGTTGCCAAAGAGCAGCCCCGGGGCACCGGTACTTCCTAGCGACTAGCTCTTGCCCTGGTCGAGGGCTTGCGAAGTCCGGCTCGTTGTCTTGGCGGATACAAGTAGCTGGTCAGTTTTCCAAACTGATCCGCTATCTTGCTATTGGAGAAGAGTTGATCGCCATTCAGCACACTCCGAACGAATCCATGGCCGCCCTGATCAATGCCATTGACATCAAGCGCAAAATGTTTTTCGAACTGGAAGGCACGCCCTTCCACTGCCTTGACGTTGAGGCGAATACTCCAACCGCCCGTGGCGGCCAGACTCTGGTCGCATCAAGATGCGCAACCCCAAGTCCCGCCAGCGACTCCGGAATCGTTTTCCACTTTATCCGGGGCTCCTGCGGTCGACTAAAAAGGCCCTGACCGGGCCTTTTTGGGTTAGTTGATCTTGGGTGCGGGGACTACTCGCCGAGGCAGGCTGGCGGAACGTCACTGCAGTCTCCACTGATGACTCTGCAGGTTACGGGATCAAAGTTGCAAGGTCCGGTATTGAAGCTGCCAAAGGACCTGCCGATTTTGAATCCGGCGGCGACCTGCTCCATGTCCTCTTCAGTTAGAAGGCGGGCGCCAACCCGGCTTAGTACGCGATTGTTTTCCATGGAATGCTCCTTTCCTTGACTTTCTAGCAGGCGATTATAAGTCGGATGAGGAAGGAAGCAGGGTCTCTGCCGGAAGAAGAATTCGCGCCATGATCCAAAATGGGAAAGCAGCTCAGGGCCAGAAGTCGACCGAAGATTGCCGTCATCGCCGGAATCGCACGTGATCGGAAAAGCAAAACCCTACCGCGGATAGACGCGGATGAACGCGGATCAGAAATCGATGATCGGAAAAGCAAAGACCTTTAACCACAAAGGACACAAAGGACGATGGCATCCGAAGCCGGATAGAGGTCAGTTCCAGCCTGAATACGTCTGATTTACTACGCTGATATGCTAGAAGGTTCGTTGATCGCTATTCACCATCGCCCAAAAGGAACCCATGGCCGCACTGATTGATGCCATTGACATCAAGCGCAAAATGTTTTTTGAACTGGACGGAACGCCCTTCCACTGCCTTGACGTGGAGGTGAACACGCCAACCGCCCGCGGCGGGCAGACGCTTGTCCGCATAAAGATGCGCAACCTGCTGACCCGCGCCGTTTTTGACAAGACCTTCAAAGCCAGTGACAAATTCAAGGAACCCGACCTGGAGATGGTCCCGGCATCTTTATTATATAGCGACGCGGACGGATATTACTTTATGGATCAGGAGAGCTTTGAGACCCTTACGCTGTCACAAGAGATGATTGGCGACGCGCAGGATTTTCTTGGCGAAGGCCTCATTATCCAGGTGCATAAGTTCAACGGCAATCCCATTGGCCTGCAACTGCCTCCGCATGTGGAGTTGACGATTGCCCAGACGGAGCCGGGCGTGCGCGGGGATTCATCCGGCGGCAACGTGACCAAGCCCGCGACGCTGGAAACCGGGCTGGAAATCCGAGTGCCTCTTTTTATTAAAGAGGGTGAGAAGGTAAAGGTGTCCACGGAGACGCGGGAATTTGTGGCCAGGGCGTGAGGATGAGCAATTAGCAATTGGCACCTGGCAATTAGCCAAGGCAAGACCTTTAACTACAAGGACACGAAGCAACACAAAGCCTTCATCCTAGTCCGCGAATTTAAAATTCCCTCAATTCTCCGTGCCTCCGTGCGGGGTCCCCGGCAAGCCCGATTTTGGCTTGTGTTGGGGTGATTGTCTCCGTGGTGAGATTTGTTATTCTTCCCATCGTGCCGTTCAAGCGCCCCAAAGAAATCGTCGACGAAGATGCGCTGTATGACTACGCGATTCGCTCGTTGGGACGACGCATGCGGACCGTCGCCGAGCTGAAGCGGCTGATGCGCCAACGCGTTCCCAAAGATGAGCGCGGCCATCTGCTGGTGGAAATGGTTGTCCTGCGGTTGAAAGAGCAGAAGTACCTGAATGACACGAATTATGCCGCTGCATATTCCAGTTTTCGCCGCGACAATGAGAAATTCGGCAAGCGCCGCGTGATCACAGACCTGAAAGTGAAAGGCGTGCATGCGGACGTAATCGAAAAGGTAGTGGATGAAACGTACGCGGCCGTGAATGAAGAAGAGCTGGCGCGGGCCTATCTGAAGCGCAAACGGTTGAAGAAGCCCGCTAACGAAAAAGACGCGGCAAGAATCTTTCGCGGGCTGATGCGGGCCGGATTTGGCGTGGGAATTGCCGTTAAGGTGCTCAAGAATTGGCACGTCGACGACGAATTGCTGACGGCGCTGCAGGAAGAAGCGGAAGAAACATAGGTTACGATTCGCAGATGCGCTTGCGGGGCGGCAGCGAATTTATTCCGCTTCACCAATGTCGGGCTTGCTGCGCATCGGCGAATTGTCAGCTTACCGCGCGAGCGCTAACGCAAGCTTTGGTTCGGGTGAAAGGCGCTCCACGGTTTCGTCCATGGTTACGTCAAAATCGTGCCCGCATCTGGGGCAGATAATCTGCTGATGGCCCGTTGAAGGGCTGGCCGTCTTGCGTACCGGAAAGGAATCCCCGCGAGGGCACTTCACAAAAGTGATATCTCCGGCCATGTCGAGCTCCTGGTCAGGCAGCGGCGTTACACAGCCAACCTGACTCTGATCAACGATAGAAGGGTGGGAATCGCGCCAACAAGTTACTGAGGTGAAGTTACCGTTACAGCATTGGGACTCCCCGCTGCTCCAGAACGGGGCATAGTTTGGATTAAGCCAGCCTGCGCGTTTGCAAAACTGCCGCGTCCCGTTTCGGGACAAGCTTTATCAAACTTTCACGAAATATCTATATGGTTTGCGCGCACAGCAACTATGATGATGCACCGTAACTAAATGTGACACCGAAACGAACCTGGAGGCTGGATGATGCAACATCTGCGCCGTAGTCGTTTGTTTTTGGCTGTACTTCTGCTGGTTGTTCCAGCGTCTCTTTTCGCCCAATGCGGCGTGGAGCGCTGGTCAGTAAAAACCGGGACTGACGCCGATGTCGGCCTGGTCAACCTGAACTCTTCCACCAATACAACCATCGCAGCGTTGCGCGCGCCGGCCGCGCCGAACCCGATCCCAGCCAATAATCGCGTGTCCCCGTGGGAAACCACGCAGTGGGTACTCAATGCCACGCTCACGGAATATAAATTGGAAAGCGATTCCGACTATCATCTGGTGCTACAAGATGCTGGCGGGCTCACCATGATCGTGGAGATTCCCTCGCCGTCATGTGTTGGCGCGGGCAGCCCATTTTTGCCGGGCATAACCAACGCGCGGAATGAATTCAATGCCAAGTTCACGGCTACCACCAGCTTCCAGACGGCGAACATCCCGGTGAAGGTCACAGGCGTGGGAATGTTTGATTTTCTGCACGGCCAAACCGGCGTTGCTCCCAACGGAATTGAGCTGCATCCGGTGCTGGACATCGTCTTCAATCCCGGCACCCAGACGCCCGATTTTGCTTTGAGCGCTTCGCCCACCACGGTTTCTGTGGCGCAGGGTGGAACCAAAACGACAACTGTTTCCACCACGGTTTCAGGTGGGTTTAATTCCGCCGTATCGCTTTCAGCCATTGGGCTTCCCTCTGGCGTGACCGCAGCTTTCAGTCCGACGTCAATCGCCGCTCCGGGCTCTGGCAGTTCCACGCTGACGTTCACCGCCAGCAGCACGGCCACAACAGGCACATCCACAATCACGATCAACGCCAGCGGCGGCGGAGTTTCGCACAGTACCACCGTTTCGCTGACGGTTGGTTCAGGCGGCACAACCACGCAGATCATCGGAAATCCCGGGTTTGAGAACGGGTCCACAAGCCCCGCTCCCTGGACGGTAACCACAGGCGTGATCAATAACTCCACCAGCGAACCGCCTCACACCGGAAGCTGGGACGCATGGCTGGATGGTTATGGCACCACGCACACAGACACTGCGCTGCAACAGGTGACGATCTCGTCGACCGCCACAGCGGCAACGCTGACTTTCTTCCTGCACATTGACACTGCTGAAACCAGCACCACCACAGCCTTCGATACGTTGACCGTGCAGGTGCGCAATTCTTCCGGCACCGTGCTTTCAACCCTGGGAACGTTCTCCAACCTGAACCACAACACTGGATATGCGCAGAAATCGTTTAACCTGCTCAGCTTCAAAGGACAGACAATCCAGATATTCTTCAAGGGCGTGGAAGACTCCACGCTGCAAACCTCATTCGTCCTGGACGACGTAAACCTGAACGTAACGCAATAAGGAGAGCTTATGAAAAAATTCGCGCTTGGGATTTTATTGCTTTGCGGCACGGTGACCTGCGTCCTGGCCGCGCAACAACAGGCTTCGGTGGACCGCCCGTCGGAGCCCAACTTTGCTTTTGACGACGACGGCGGCAAAGCCCAGATTGTTCCTGTCGACCTTTCCGTGGCCGGACCAAAAACATTCCACGGCGGCCCCGTTCTGGCTTCCACCCAGCAAGTCAGTATCTTTCTGGGCGCGGGTTGGGGCGATGCGCAGGTTCGTGGCCGTGAAGCTTCCCTGCTTGATGTCACGGCATCCGCTGGAAACACACAGGTCGCGGAGTTGAAGCAGCACAGCATCAAAACGCTGCGCGCTGCGCCAAAACTGGAAGACTTCAGCGATCTCAGCCAAAGCAAGGTGAATGACCTCACCATTCAGCAAAAGCTTTCAGACATGCTGAAGAGTAAGGCCATTCCCGCGCCTGCGGCGGGGACTGTCTTTGTGATCTTCCTTGCCCCTGGCATTCAGTCAACCTTGGGTGGACTTCAGGGCGGCGTCGATTACGCGGCATACCACAACTTCGTCAACCTTGAAGCCGGCGAAATTCACTACGTGGTGGTGCCGTTCCATGAAAATGCAGCCACTCACAGCGCGGCGGCAACACGCGCCTTTGCTGAAACCGCTCTGAATCCGAATGGGCAGGGCTGGTTCTGAGCTGACTTGGTGTTGAACGAACGAAGAAGCAGCGCTTAAAGGAGGAGCTTTATCGCTCCTCCTCTTTTTTGCATCTTCTTTACTGCTGTATCCAGCCGCGGCGCGGAGCAGGGCCTTCAGCCTGTGATATAACTTTCGAAAAAATTCGGCTTCAATGCCTCCGGCCAACCGCATTAGCGCTTCTCCTCTTCGTCTTCTTCCTTGTCACTGCCGGGATGTTCTTTGATCCATTTTTCTGCCGCAATCTCAGCATGTTTTTTCCGTGCGGGAGTGAGCTTGTGCTCAAGTCCCTGCGCTTCTGCTTTGCTCTCATCGGACCTGAACCGCGCCCCGATCGTGAACCATGTGAACGCCTTAGCTTTGTCTGGCCCGCATTTACTTAAATAAAGCCGTCCGAGCTCGTACATTGCCCGCGCCTCTCCGTGTCCAGCCGCTTCCTCATACCAATGCACCGCCACGGGACAATTGCCCTGGCCTGCGGACTGTCTCGCCAGCTCCAACTGCGCCGCCGGTTGCTCCTGTCGCGCTGCCTTGCCATACCACTTGCGCGCCTCGTCCGCATCTTTGTTCACGCCTGCGCCGTCATCGAGCGCCTTAGCCAGATGAAGCTGCGCCTCAGCATTTCCCTGCGCTGCGGCCTTCTGGTTCCACTCTGCTGCTTTTACCGGATCGGCTGCCACGCCAAACCCGCGCTCATACATAAACGCCAAGTCACGCTGCGCGCGCGGATCGCCCTTTTCTGCCGCCTTGCTCTCCCAGGCCAGCGCCTGCGCATAGTCAATGTTTATGCCGCGACCATAAAGGTAAATCCTGCCCAGCTCATATTCAGCCGGCGCGTAACCCTGGTTCGCCGCCTTGGTAATCCAGCGGATCGATTCTTTACCATCCGGCTTTACATGCATTCCCAGGTCATAGCAGGAAGCCAATGCCGTTTGCGCCGCGGGATCATTAGCATCGGCGCGCTGCTGAACGGCGATGAAATCTTTGTCCTCGCGCGGGCAAGCATCGGTTCTTTGTGCCTGCGCCAATGCGGATATAGAGAGGGCAATCGCGATTGCGAAGGCCCTGAGCTTATAAGCTGGAATCATGGAATGCTTTTGAACCGAGGTTTGAACCGAAGTAAGTATAGTGCGCTCCGTGCGCCACGGCCCAGCCGGTTTACGAGCTTTACGTATTTTTAACATTCCCGAAAAGAATGCCGTATGCACCTCGAACCAGAGAGTGCAGCCGAAAAACCCAAAGCACTGATCCAATTTACGGTAGTGTCCTCCCTGCGGCCGCGTCCCAAAATGCGCATTTGTGATCAACAGCAAAGTTGAACTCGGTCTCCGGCGTAGGCGGCACAAATGACTGCATGTCCGTCTCCGCCACGCTGAACACCGGCCAGTTCGGCGTGCTTGGCTGATTGGGATTGCCGTTGGCGGCGAATGCTGTCCAGTATTGCACCATATTTCCTGCAAGTTGCCGCTGATCGGCATTGAGGGGCGTCGTTGGAAACGCAGCTCGCAAGTCAAAAAGGTACTGGAGTTCAGATGCATGCGCCGCGCCGTAAGGAAAACCTGCAAAGGGCAGGAAGTCTTCCGGCGCATTCTCGTCATTAAACTCGTAGGCAAAGGTCGGCACAAACTGAGCGGTAAGCGCGCTGGCAAAATGTGCGGGGCATGCAAAAATCGCGTCCGTGCCAACCGCTCCCAGCGCCAGTTCGGTACTCAGCGTCGTAGTCCCTGACGGATACAAAGCGACGATCGGCCCTGTGGCTGCCACTGGAATCCCAAGCGTCGCGGCAATGATCTGCGGATAATTGCCGGGCGTGGGAATGATGCCGGCAAAAACGTCATTCAGGGCGACAAACAGCCGCCATTCGTCATGGTTGCTGCCATTGATCACCGGCACGCGATTGAACTCACCGCTGGCAAGCGCCGTATCGATCGACTGCGGGATCACCCTGCCATCCACATTGGTCACGTAGCCGGCCGGATTCTCCTTCGCCAGTATCTGCCCGACCGTGAGAGCGCGCAGGCACGCCGCAGTTTGTGCGGTGCATCCTTCGGCTGTGGCGAATGCACTCCCTTGTGCTTCCGCTGTCGCCAGGCTCGGCAGATTGAGGCGGTAGGCGCCGCTCTCCACAATTGCCCTGTCAAACAAGTGCTTCGCCAAAGGTGAAACAAGATTGCTGAACGTGCTGAGCCCACCGGCCGACTCGCCGAAGATCGTCACATTCTTTGGGTCGCCTCCAAACGCAGCGATATTCCGCTTCACCCACTTGAGCGCCAACTGCTGGTCCATGATGCCGTAGTTGCCAGAAGCCGGCGCATGATCCGCATCGCCGTCGCTGTCAGGATCGGCGGCTTCAGCGCTCAATGCCGGATGCGCAAGAAACCCCAGAGCTCCAAGCCTGTAGTTGATCGTAACCACAACCACGCCCTGCTCCACCAAACGCTGGGGATTGTAGTCATCGCTTTCACCAACCACCAGCGCGCCACCGTGCATCCAGAACATCACAGGAAGGCGGCCATGATCGCGGTCTCCATCATGACTAGCGTGTCGCACGGGAGTAAAGACATTCAGGAAAAGGCAATCCTCCGTCGCGCTGGCAAGACCAAACGGGGACGTGGGCTGAGGACAGTGATTCCCAAACTGGGTCGCGTCCTGGATGCCAACCACCCGCTCGGGCTTGCGGGGCGGTCTCCAGCGAAGATCTCCCACCGGAGCTTGAGCGTAACGAATCCCCAGAAATTGGTCCATGGTGGCTGTCGCCACACCGCGAAAGGCGCCGTCTTCGGCGATTATCAGCGGGCCGGATGCGGCCATCGCGCTGTTCCTTGCCATTGCCATCAGAACACAAGCCGCCGCAGCAGCCCATAACAGCCGCGATAACCAATTTTGTTTTGCTGTTTTTCCCACGGAGATCATGACGCTCTCCTTTCGAGGTCAGATTTTTTTAGTTCCACTGAGGCGTTGGGCAAACCACCCAGCCAGTCCGGTAGAGGTGCTCATTATAGTCTGCTGCGCTTGTTTGAGGAGCCTTCAAAATAGGAATGAAACACTATTACGCTCATTTATCTGGATCGTGCGTGCAAACGCTGTGTGTCAACGACTGTAACCGGGATGTTACGCCGATTTTAGCCCCACGGTACTTTCAACAAAAATGGTGGTTACGAATTCGATTGCAAACCCATCGCTGCGACCGGTTGTTTCCGCCTGTGCCAGTAATCCAGGGCCGCAAAAAGAAGGACGGCAGGCACGCCGGTCAGCCCGCAAACGATAAAGAAAATGCCGTAGGCATGAATAAGGCCGTGCGTGGCGCTCAGTCTTTCCACCTCAGCGCCCGAAAACCCCTTCAATATCTTTCCCAGCCAGGCATAGGTTGAACTCAACAGCGCATACTGCGTGGCGGTGTATCCAATGTTGGTGAGACTTGACATGTAGGCTATAAGCGCAACGCCTGCAAAGCTGATGCCGAAGTTATCACCTGCCATGATCAGCGCAAAGAGAGGAACTGTGGCGCCCGCAATGGAGAGAGTCGCATACGCGGCGATGGCGGCAGACTGCAAAATGCCCCCGATGATGAGCGCGCGCATGTAGCCAAGCTTCAGCGAACAGAATCCGCCGGCTGCAATGCCTGCAAACGTCGCAACGAGTCCGATTGACCCGCGCACGGCTCCGACCGTTGCCTTCGAAAGACCGATGTCGTGGTAGTAGGGATTCGCCATCGGCCCCATGATGAAGTCCGGCACCCGGTAGAGACTGATTGCCGCCAACATCACGAACGCGAGCCAGCCATGTGCACGAAAAAAAGCGATGAACGGTCCCACCACAGCGTCAAAGAAGCCGCGCCACGTCCAAATCGGCGCTGCCCGCTCTTTTTCATGCATCACCGCATCCGCGCGCTCCGGTTCCCTGGCAAACCAGGTCGCGATGATTCCAACTGCCATAGCCGCACCGTAAATACCGTAAGACATGCGCCAGCCCACGGTCGCTGCCAGGATGAGGATCAGGGAATCTGTAGCCAGGATCGCCATGCGATAGCTGAACTGATAAGCAGACGCGAGAAGACCTTGTTCTTCTCCATCGTCTGCCGATTCGATTCGCCAGGCGTCGACCACGATGTCTTGTGTCGATGAGGCAAACGCGACGACAAGCGACAGAGCTCCGAGCCGGCCAAGCCCGAATTTGGTGCCCGCTCCGCCCATCGCGCACAGCGCCAGCCCGACGACAACTTGCGAGAACATCATCCACCCGCGCCGACGTCCAAGCCGCCTAAACAATGGCAAATCGACGCGATCCATTACGGGCGCCCACAGAAACTTCAGCGAATAGGCGATACCCACCCAGGAAAGAAATCCGATCGCCGTCAGGGAGGTATGTTCATCGCGCAGCCAGTAGCCGAATGTATTTCCCACCAGGAGAAAAGGAAGGCCTGAAGAAAACCCGAGCAACAACATCGCAAGCGTTTTGGGCCGCAGGTATTCGGTGATCCGGTGCTTGTGCGGGCTCACGCGTCCATTGTCTACCGGAGCCTCACGAAACACAACCATGGCTCCTGTCGCGCCTGCGGCGGCGCGGGCCCCAGAAGTCCTCTTGTAGGAAGTTTCACCAGATGAGCACCCTGAAATGCCCCTGGCATGTTTTACCCCCGTATTGTCGACTGCCCGCAACCCATCATTCATTTGCTTGCTCGTGAATATCGGAAACCTCCCGCACTTGGCCCTCTGCCACAAGACACGCTCCACCCCGTAGAGTTACAATTTCGTTTTCGCAATTTGCTGTCATTCTGATCTGCAATACTCATGGAGGCATCCTGTGGACGATCTGCCTGAGAAGCCTGCAAAGCCCGATAAAAGCGACAAAGCCAAGGAATCTAAACCATCATCTTCCAGCTCTGGAGTTTCCCGGCGCGACTTCCTGAAAATATCTGGAGTCTCTGCCGCGGTCCCGCTGGTGAGCCATGTCAGCGCGCTCGCGCTCGATGACGCGCCGCACGTTCAGGGGCCGGGCAAGGTTCCGGTATCGCTCACTGTGAATGGCAAGAAGCTCAATGCGCAGCTTGAGCCGCGAGTGACCCTGCTGGACGCATTGCGAGACCAGTTTGAGCTTACCGGCGCCAAGCGCGTTTGCGATCGCGGCACCTGCGGCGCATGCACCGTGCTGATGGACAACAAAGCCGTGTACTCCTGCTCCGTGCTGGCCATTGATGCGCAGAGCGCGCAGATTACAACCGTGGAAGGCCTCGGCGAGCCGGGCCATCTCCATCCCATCCAGCAGGCCTTTATCGATAATGACGCGCAGCAATGTGGCTTCTGCACGCCGGGCTTCGTTGTGGCCACCAAGGCTTTTCTTGACCAGCATCCCAACCCCACGCCGGAGCAGATCAAACACGGTCTGGGCGGAAACTTCTGCCGATGCGGAACTTATGCCGGAATGCGCGCCGCCGTTTTGCAGGCCGCAAAGACGAAAGGAGCCTGATCCATGGCAGACGACAATACTAAATATGGATGGCCCGCCGCAGACAAGCGGACGCTGATTGGAAAACGCATCTCCCGCGTCGATGGCCCGGATAAAGTTTCAGGCCGCGCCAAATACACCTATGACGTTCATCGGCCCGGCATGCTGTACGGCAAAGTAGTTCGCTCGCCGCATGCCCATGCCAAAGTCGTGAGCATTGATACCTCCGCCGCTGAGAAAATGCCCGGAGTAAAAGGCGTTTACATTATCCAGGATAAAGGCAGTGAAATTCACTGGGCCGGCGATGACATTGTGGTCGTAGCCGCCGTTGATGAACCCACCGCAGCCGACGCGGCGCGCGCCATCAAAGTTGAATATCAGCCGCTTCCCTTCTTCGTCGACGATTTTTCCGAGCCTAAAAACATCGCGGAGAGCACCGGGCCGCTTACCCAGCGCGATGTCTTCCAGATGTTGAATGACGATGCACCGGACGAACAGGTTGTCGCCGCGGTACAAAAGCGCGGGCTTGCTTTTAAAGTTAGTCCAGAGATGGCGAAGCGGATGAAAGACAATGAAGTCAGCGACGATATAATCAAAGCGCTGCAGGCTGCTCCGGTGAAAGAACCAGAGCCCAACAATTCGCCTTACAAGAAAGAGAGCGAGCAGGTCAAAGGCGATCCCGACGCAGGCTTCAAAGAAGCGGAGGTTGTCTCTGAAGGCGTTTATGGCTGTCCAGTGATCACGCATTGCTGTCTGGAAAGCCACGGCTCCATCGCCGAGTGGACTGACAACGATCATCTCTTCTCCCACATCTCCACGCAGAATGTTTCCGGGCTCGCAGGCCAGTACGCGCAGGCGCTGAAGATTCCGGAAAGCAACGTCCACGTGCACCAGGACCACATCGGCGGAGGCTTTGGCAGCAAGTTTGGCATTGACCGCTGGGGCGCTTATACCGCGCAGGTTTCAAAAAAGGCAGGCGGCAAGCCGGTCCGCGTAATGCTGGAGCGCGATGCCGAACTGGAGGTCGCAGGCTGCCGTCCTTCGGCCTTTGCGAGGGTTAAAGTCGGAGCCAAAAAAGATGGCACACTCACGGCATGGCAATCTGAATCATGGGGCACTGGCGGCCCGGGCGGCGGCGGCGCTCCACCCATGCCTTACGTTGTAAACATTCCTAACCAGCGCAAGCAGCACACAGCCGTTGCTACCAATATCGGCCCGGCACGCGCGTGGCGTGCGCCCAATCATCCGCAAGGATGTCTGATTACCATGTCGGCCATTGAGGATTGTGCCGCCAAGCTGGGCTTGGATCCTCTGGACCTCATGCTGAAAAACATCGCGCTCACGGCGCCGCCGGAAGATACATACCATCGCGCCGATACATACCGCGACGAGCTGATGATTACCGCTGACCTGATCGGCTGGAAAAAGAACTGGCATCCACGCGGGCAAGGCTCCGGCACTGAGAGACGCGGCTTAGGGCTGGCCATCCACACTTGGGGCGGGCGCGGACATGAAAGCAACTGCGCCCTCACCATCTATCCCACTGGCTCTGTAGAAATCCAAATGGGCACTCAGGACCTTGGCGTGGGAACCCGCACCGCTATCCTGATTGTTGCTGGTGACACTCTGGGTCTTCAACTGAACCAGATGGAATTGAAGATCGGCGACAATCAATATCCAAAGTCAGGCGGATCAGGCGGCAGCACCACGATTGGGGGCGTCAGTTCTTCTACTCGTCGCGCAGCCATTGACGCACGCGAACAGCTCTTCGCCAAAGTTGCTTCGGCGCTCAACGCTAAGCCGGACGAACTCGAGGCTGTTGGCGGAAGCATTCGCGTAAAGTCAGCCCCGTCGCGCAGCTTGAGTTGGAAAGACGCCTGCGCGCGGCTGGGAACACAGCCTATCCAAACCTTGGGTAAAAATCCTGGGCCTGGTGATCTCATTTCCAGCGGTGTTGGAGGCGCTGTGATGGCTGACGTCTCCGTGGACACGGAGACGGGCATCGTGAAGATGAACAAAATGGTCTGCGCGCAGGATTGCGGCCTTGTCATCAGCCTGAAGACGGCTGAGAGTCAGGTTTACGGCGCCATGATCATGGGCATCGCCACCACGCTTTACGAAGAAAAAATCATGGATAACAACCTTGGCACCATGCTCAATCCCAACATGGATTTCTACCGCCTCGCGGGCATCGGCGATGTTGGCGAGCTGGTGGTCCATATGATGACGGGCAAAGGCTATGACGAGCGCGGGCCGATCGGTCTTGGTGAACCGCCGACCGTAGGCCCCATGGCTGCAATTGGAAATGCCGTGGCCAATGCCATAGGCGTGCGCGTGCCGTTCCTGCCCATCACTCCCGATCGCGTAGTGAACGCGCTCAACCCGAAAGGAGGCAGCAATGCGACCGTTTGATTACGCCTCTCCTACCACCGCGGACCAGGTGACCGCCCTGCTCGGCAAGAGCTGGGGCGAAGTGGAAATTCTGGCCGGCGGCAGCGATCTGCTTTCCCTGATGAAAGATGAGATCACCACGCCTAAACGGCTGGTGAACATCAAGACCGTGGAAGGGCTGCATGCCATCAGCACAGAGCAAGGCGCGCTCCACCTGGGCGCACTGGTTACGCTGGATAGAATCAGCGCGGCTTCCACGGCACAGCATAATTTTCCCATGCTGGCCGCCGCGGCCGGTGATGCAGCCAGTCCGCAGATTCGCAACGTCGCCACCATTGGCGGAAATCTTTGCCAACGCCCGCGCTGCTGGTATTTCCGCGCAGGCCACGGCTTGCTGGCGCAGAAAGATGGCAAGTCGCTGGTCCTCCAGGGCGACAATCGTTATCATGCCATTCTCGGCAATGATGGGCCCGCGCTTTTCGTCAGCCCATCCACCGTTGCGCCGGTGCTGATTGCTTATAACGCGAAGGTCAGTATCGTGGGACCTCGCGGGAAGAGAGAAGTTCCTGTAGAGAAATTCTTTGTCATCCCCAAGACCGAGCAGGAACGCGAACACGATCTTAAGCCTGATGAATTCATTTCGCACGTCATCGTGCCGCCGGCTCCCGGCGTTCGAGCCGCGCACTATGAAGTCCGCCAGAAAGAAGCTTTTGACTGGCCATATGCCACCGCCGCTGTCGCCCTCACGATGAACGCTAGCACGGTGCAGAGCGCGCGGATCGTCATGGGACACGTCGCGCCCATTCCGTGGGTCTCTGTGGAAGCGGCGCAGGCTCTGCAAGGCAAGGCCGTCACACAGGCCACGGCAGACCAGGCCGCGCAAGCCGCCGTAGCAAATGCCAAAAGCCTGGGACACAACGCCCACAAAATCCATCTGGCCCGGGTAGCTGTAAAGCGGGCCATTCTGGCCGCAGCCGGATCGCAGGCCGCAGGGGGTGCAGCATGAGCAACGTACCAGAAAGATTCAATACAGAACGGGCGGGGCTGTGCTCAGCGCTGCACTGGAAGAGCCAGTACATCTGGTCCGCGCCTGATCCCACGGTTCCCCGCTCCGGCGACGGCCTTTTCTGGTGCGCCATGACGCAGACCTGCATCGGACCTGACGGCAAACTGGCCGAGCCGGGAAATTGCTGTTCCGGCGAGCGCGGCTGCCACTGCGGAGCCAGCAAGTAAGCCAGGCACAGCGAAAGCGCCTCGCAACCATCGCAGCTCTCAATGTAGAGACGTAGCATGCTACGTCTCTTTACTTTTGTGGGCGCTGAACACCGTCGGAGAGTTGAATCTTTTATCCCGCAGACTACAATAGATAGAGCAGGGAGCGTGCTATGAGAAAGCTTATGGTTTCATTCATATTCATAACACTGCTGGGCTTGAGCGCCTTTGCCGCTTCAGCTCCACAGATCAAAGGCCAATACCTGGAAACCCGCAGTGCCGATGTGTACGTTGGCCAGTGCTTTGCCAATGGTGAAATGAACACCGCCGGACAGGAAGCAATCGTCGCCTGGCATATTGGTGAAGGCACGTGGGACGGCGTCTCGCTCGACGGCCTGACCATCGTCGGCGCAATCAAGGCGCAAGCCACGCTGGGCGATCCTTACGGCAAGCCGTATCCTGCAAAGTCCGTGCTGCTGGTTGATCGGCAGGCCACGCCGCAACAACGCGCAGCGCTGATCAACTTTGCTCAGGAGATGGGCGGCGAGCTTCTGCGCCACGTGGTCCGCGTCGTGGACGCGCCTATTGACATGGAAGTAGCGCAGGGCGAACACAATACCCGCGCCCGCTTGCAGGCTGGCGATGTCGTCACGGTGGAAACTCGGGCCATCGGCGAGAAAGACCACCTCTGCGGCAACGAAGATACTTTCTACAAACCGCTCACGCAGACCGCTCACGCCATGCCCGCCGTCGCCATGACGGACGAATATCGTGGCAAAGACCTGAACACTTCATGGACGCTGCATGACAAACGCAGCGCGTTTGTGGGAACGTTTGCGCGGTAAATACTAAGAATTATCACCAACAGGGCTGTCGATTCCGACAGCCCTTACTTTTGCCTGCTACGAACGAAGTAGATGCCTGACAACATAAGTAGCCGCCCGCCGTGGTAAGCTTTTCTGCTTCCCTTTTCATCTATGAATAATCCACATCCCTCCCACTTTGATCTTCAGGCAGCGGCAAAGCAACTGATGCTGCAAAATGGCTTTGAGCCGGAATTCCCTCCGGCTGTCGCGCAGCAACTGGCTGCGATCAAGAGCAAACCGCCGCAAGCTGCCCCGGGAAACGTCCAGGACTTGCGCAAGCTGCTGTGGTCCTCCATTGACAATGACACCTCGCGCGATCTTGACCAGATTGAGTACGCGGAAAAGCTGCCGGACGGCACCACGCGGGTACTGGTCGGAATAGCCGATGTGGATTCTTTCGTCCCCAAAGGCACGCCTATTGACCTGCATGCGGGTAAGGAAACCTGCACCGTCTACACAGGCGTCAGAAATTTTCCCATGCTGCCGGAAGAGCTTTCCACCGGCACAACTTCACTGCTTGAAGTAGATGGCAAGTTGAGTGTAGTCACGGAATTCGTGGTGAACGGCAGCGGAGAAGTAAGCAAGCACCAGATCTATCCGGCAATTGTCGTTAACAAAGCGCAGCTGGCTTACAACAGCGTGGGAGCATGGCTGGAAGGCACTGGGCCGGCTCCCGCCAAGGTGGCTGCTTCGCCTGAACTACAGGCGCAGCTCAAGTTGCAGGATGAGGTTGCTCAGGCGCTCAAGAATGAACGCTATCGCCATGGCGCGTTGAATATTGAGACGGCTGAAGTTCATCCCGTGGTGCTCAATGACAAAATTGTGGACCTGCAAAAGCAAGAGAAGAACCGCGCCACGGAGCTGATTGAAGATTTTATGATCGCCGCCAATGGCGTGGTGGCGCGCACGCTGGAAGAAGCCGGAATTTCTTCCATCCGTCGCGTGGTAGAGACGCCCGAACGATGGGACCGCATTGTGGCTCTGGCGGCGCAGCAGGGCGGCAAGTTGCCCGCTGTCCCTGACTCCAAAGCGCTCAATGATTTTTTGCAGACGCGCAAAACCGCCGATCCCGAACATTTTGCCGACCTGTCATTGGCAGTGATCAAACTGATGGGTCCCGGCGAATACGTTCTGGAGCGCCCCGGGCAGCCTTCACCCGGACACTTTGGCCTTGCCGTGCAGGATTACACGCACTCCACCGCGCCCAACCGCCGCTATGCTGATATCGTCACGCAGAGGCTGATCAAGTCCGTGCTGGGCCGGCAAAAAAGTCCGTACGTGGATGATGAACTTTCCGCAATCGCAACCAACTGTACCGTAAAAGAAGACGCGGCCCGAAAAGTTGAGCGCGGCATGTCCAAGCGGATCGCCGCCGTGAGCATGAGCAGCCGCATCGGCCAGATCTTTGACGCCATCGTGACCGGCGCCACGCCCAAGGGAACCTTTGTGCGGGTACTCCAACCCCATGTGGAAGGCCTGCTGGTCCACGGCCAGGGGAAAGACGTGGGAGACAAGCTGCGCGTCAAGCTGATCAGCGCCGATCCTCAGCGTGGATACATTGATTTCGTCGCTGCTTAACCCGGTTTGAGACGATAAATCCGGAGCAGGGTTAAAAAAGAGCCGGCTTCAAAAATTCCGCAATTTTCCTTCGGAACAACGATCTATTTAGTTACTGGCCCAAAACTTGCAAAATCTATATTTTTTGGGCCGGTTTCTACTCTAATAGGTAGCAACTTAACCACAAAACTGAAACATGAACTGGCTTTAAGTAGCTGGAAACAGGTGGCTTGTTTTACCTTACCGGGAAGGAAGCCCAATCGCCGTAGTGTTGATATGGCTGTGTAATTGTTGAGATGGCGTTGAGTAACTAATTCACTGGTTTGGAGACAAG
This sequence comes from Terriglobia bacterium, assembly GCA_020072645.1. Lineage (NCBI taxonomy): Bacteria > Pseudomonadati > Acidobacteriota > Terriglobia > Terriglobia bacterium. The sequence goes on along the minus strand of JAIQGK010000003.1, from coordinate 105,360 downwards.
GGTACCATGGATGACAATCAAAAGTGGTTGGAAGCTGCAGCAGCAATAGAGAAGGACATCACTTATTTAAAAGCTGCAATGGCCGATGCCGAAAGAAACGGGATCCCTCTGGGCCTGGATCAGGAAATCCTTCAACTTAACGTCGTACTGGGGATTTACCGCACAAACTCTGCGAACGGCGTTGCCTTCCCTCACCCGGACAATCTATTCTGCATCAGCGATCTTCCCTATGACGCAGCAGAAACAACAGAAACGCCTCGGGGCCTCAAGGCAAGTGCGTTCTAACAGTACCTTCTGTGCTGCGTCCGATGACTGGCCCTCATTGCGGCAGCTAACTGAGCGTTGCCGCGAGAGCTAAGTCCGCCTTGAATCTCCAGGCATTTGATCTAAAAGAATGAAACGCGCAACAGCCTCAAAGGCTGTTGCGCATTCCGTTCACTGCACTATCCGTTAAAACCGTACTCTACCAGCGCCTTGCGCAGTTTCTCCAGGCAACGCCCGCGGATAAACCCGATGGATCCCGTAGCAAGGCCCATGCGCCGCGCCACTTCGGCATACGGCAGCGGCGGCTGTTCAAAGAAAAGCAGCCGCACCAGCTCCCGGTGCCGTGGTTCCAGTTTGGCCACCACGTCCCGTACGATCTGTTCTTCTTCCAACTGAAAAAGCGTCTCTGCCGGAGGCGTAGAAGCCAGCCCTTCGGCGACGTCTGGCTCCATGGCGTCCAACTCAACGTGGCTGGATTGCTTTTTCTTCCAACGGTACGATTGCCGGATCGTGACCGTGATCAGCCATGAGCGCAACGATTGCACGTTTTTCAATTGCGGCAGGCAATTCATTACTTCAATGCATACCGACTGAAAAACGTCGGCCGCATCACTTGAGGAAGCGCCGTATTTGATCGGGATCGAATAGATCAGGCGCTTGTATTTATCAATAAGGTCTTCCCACGCTTTAGCGTCGCCCTGAATGCAGCCCTGCACAAGCCATTCGTCTTCGCCTATTTCTGCGCCATCGTTGCAAAAACACTGCTCAATGTCATTTTCATTAAGGATCGCCGGCTGGCCTGCAATAACCGCGGCAGCAGCCGTCGCGGATGTATACACTTCTGAGGATTTCATTTCCATTTCCTGTCTTTGATTTTCAATGTTCCATTTCAGGCAGGAGCAAGTGACGCGCTCCGGCTACATCTGCGCCCGCGGGGAAACAGGTTCCAAGTTCACTGGTAAAGGAAGCTCCTGATCTACGGACACACTTCGGGTATGGGTGACAATCAAATACGGAGAGGAACGGCTAAACAGGAAAAGGCTGACTGCAGCGGAGCCACATCACGGGTGAAGCCAGAAGAAATCATCCTGGGTGGCTGGACGTTCGTACAAAGAAGTTTGGGGAAGAGCTTAAGGATCCCGGCAAACACAAAAAACATTCCCGTTTCAAACAGCACGGAAATCAAATGGGATTCCATGTCGCCAGTGGCCACGGGAAAATTGTCCAGACTGTCGAGCTGCATAAATGGCGAGAACACGGCCATCAGCACGATCAGGATGAGCACGATTTTTGGCAGCTTGCGGGGCATAATCTTTAGCTGGCAGCATTTATTGGCAAAGAATCCCGGTCGCGCAGCTTCTGCGACTGAAGCGACTATAGCACTGTGGTAATCAACCCCGATAATCTAAGCGCCCTAAGAATTAAATGCGGCCTGTTGAGGACCGCCGGATGGCAGGCAAATGTATGAATGCAAGGAGTTTAGTCAATGCGGGATAATAACACCAGTGGTTCCTGCAAGGCCGTTCAGTTTTAGATTTTCTAACAAAATATTGCCTAACTTGAGACGGATTCGCCTTTGCGGCTATATTTTTGTTGGTTCGTGAAGTCACTATATCTGTAGCGGCCACGCTTTTTGAATTTCGCAAGAGCACGCGTTCCGAGCCTGGAGACACGTCCACTTACGAAGTTCATCCGGCATCTGTTAGACCCAGCTACGGAGTTGGTTCAGCAGGGAAGGAGAGCGGGGGAGCGAGTGGGGATATAGCACGTTCTCCCGCTACTTCAATGCATTGGGAAGGGCGAACTGTCCAGGTCAAGGCCCAACTGCAACTTTGCCGCTTCGCTCATTTTGCCCGGATGCCACGGCGGCTCAAACACCACCTCAACATTCAGTTCCTTCACTGTAGGCAAGTCTGAAATCTTCCGCTGAATATCGGACTTGAGAACATCCGCCATTCCGCAGCCCGGAGCGGTCATTGTCATCTTAATGTCAATCTTGTTGCCTTCTGACACGGGGGCGATGTGGCAATCGTAAATAAGCCCAAGATCAACCACATTGACTGGGATTTCCGGATCATAGACAGTCCGCAGCTGGTCCCATACCAGCTTTTCACTGAACTCTTGCAGGGCATCCGTTGCTGCGGACGTTGGCGTCAATCCAAGCGCGTCCACGTCTTTGGCATCCACTCGGACCATGTACCCGATGTCGGTCATTACCGTGTAGCTGCCGCCAAGGGCCTGCATCAAGCGCACCTTGGTCCCGGCAGAAAGACGATGGGGTATGCCGCTGGGAATTTGCGTTGCGTCAACTTCACGCGACAGCTCGATTTGTTCGTTGGATGCCATGACCTTATTCGGTTGATACGGCTTCCTGATCGCCGTTGAGCGCCGCCCGCATCGCATGCCATGCGAGCGTGGCGCACTTTACCCGCAGAGGAAATTCTGAAACTCCGGCAAAAACCGCCAGCTTTCCCAAATCCTGTCCATCGCCAGTATGACCTGTTACAAGGTCGTGGAACTTGGTAAAAATGCCTTCGGCCTCGGTCTCAGTCTTGCCTTTGAGCATCTGCGTCATCATGGAAGCTGAGGCTTTCGAAATGGCGCAGCCGCTGCCCTGAAATCCAATGTCGTTGATCGCGCCGTCCTTCACGTCAACATAGATCGTGAAATGGTCGCCACACAGCGGATTGAATCCTTCAGCCTTGTGGTTGGCGGTCTCAATCGCGCGGAAGTTCTTTGGCTTCTTGCTGTGCTCAAGAATTACTTCCTGATAAAGATCGCGCAATTCGCGAACGTCAGACATTATCCGAGCACCTCTTGTACCTTGCGGATTCCCTTCACCAGCGCATCAACTTCTTCGCGCGTGTTGTAAAGTCCAAAGGACGCGCGGGCCGTAGCGGGAATGCCAAAGCGCTGCATTACAGGCTGGGCGCAATGATGTCCGGTGCGCACCGCGATTCCTTCGGTATCCAGGATGGTGCCGATGTCATGAGGATGAATATCTTCCATCACAAATGAGAGCACGCCCGCTTTTTCTTTCGCGGTGCCTACCAGTTTCACGCCATCGATTGCTTCGACAGATTTCGTTGCATAGGCAAGCAGGTCAGCCTCATGCTGTTCGATCTGGTCCAGCCCCAGCTTGTTCAGGTATTCAAGGGCCGCACCCAGACCGATAGTGTCAGCAATGTTCGGTGTGCCGGCTTCAAATTTGTACGGCAGCCGGTTGTAAACCGTCTTTTCAAACGTGACGGAGGCAATCATGTCTCCGCCGCCCTGGTACGGTGGCATGGCTTCCAGCAGTTTTGTTTTGCCGTAAAGGATGCCAATGCCCGTAGGGCCGTAAATTTTGTGGCCGGAAATAGCATAGAAATCGCAATCCAGGGCCTGGACGTCCACCTGCATGCGCGGCGCGGCCTGCGCTCCATCCACTAAAACAGGGATGTTCCGAGCATGCGCCATGCGGACAATCTCGCGCACCGGATTGATCGTGCCCAACGCATTCGATAGGTGGCCCACAGCCACAATCTTTGTCTTCAGGCTAAGCAGCTTTTCGAATTCGTCCAGAAGCAGTTCGCCTTGCTCATTAATCGGCGCTACCCGTAGTTTCGCGCCCTTCTCTTCACAAAGCAGCTGCCACGGCACAATGTTGGAGTGGTGCTCCATGGCCGTGATCAGTACTTCATCGCCACTGCCGACGTTTTTACGGCCGTAAGTCTGGGCCACCAGGTTGATGGCCTCAGTTGTGCCGCGTACGAAGATGATTTCTTTGTGGTCGGCGGCATTTATGAACTTCTGCGCGGCCACGCGAACTTTTTCGTATGCTTCCGTTGCCCGCTCTGAAAGCGTGTGGACGCCCCGATGGATGTTGGAATTGTCGCGCCGGTAGTAGTTCTCAATCGCCTCAATCACCGCCAGAGGTTTCTGCGTAGTGGCGGCATTGTCCAGATAAACCAGCGGTTTGCCGTGCACTTTCTGATGCAGGATGGGAAAGTCCTTGCGGATCTTCTGCACGTCGTAGGTTGAAGCGGCGTGAATTTTTTCCGGAAATTTGGCGACTGTGCTCATCCGACTTCCTCCCAACGCCGCTCCGCGCCTTCGCCCGAGCGAGGACCGGCGAATGTTGCGGCTTCCGGCATTCCTGCCACAACCAGCTTTTCCAGGTGTTCACGAATCTGTGGAGAATTCATGCGGTCCAGACACTCATTGGCAAATGCCAGTAAAAGAACATGGCGCGCCGCCGCTTCGGCCAGACCACGAGAACGCAGGTAGAACAATGCATTGTCATCAAACTGGCCGATCGTCGCGCCGTGCGTGCACTTCACATCGTCGGCATAAATCTCCAACTGCGGCTTGGTATCGATCTGCGCGTCGTCAGAAAGCAGCAAATTGCGGTTGGTCTGCTTCGCATCAGTCTTCTGCGCGTCTTTGTGCACGATGATGCGCCCGTGAAATACGCCGTGCGATTGGCCGTTCAAAATGCCGTTATAAAACTGCCGGCTATCGCAATGAGGACTGGCATGCTCCACCAGCATGTAGTTATCCATGTGCTGGCGACCATTGGCCATGAACAAGCCGTTGATCAGGCATTCGCTTCCTTCACCTGCCAGTACCGGATGCACATTGTTGCGCACGAGAGCGCCGCTCAGCAGGAGTGAATGCGTAGCCACATTCGCATGGCGTCCTTGCTGGATGCGCAAAGTGGAGAAGTTGTAAGCCTGTTCGCCTTCACGGACGATCATGTAATGCGAAACGTGAGCATTGTCGCCGGCGACGAGTTCGGTAGCGGCGTTGGAAAACGTAATGCCCTCACCCAACGAAACGTAGTCTTCGACCACCGTGACCTGGCTGCTCTCTTCGGCGACGATCAGATTGCGCGGATGGTTCATCGCGGGCGCGGCGCCAGGAACAGTCACATAGAGCACATAGATCGGAGTTTCAACTACGACTCCCCGCGGAACGTGTACGTAAAAGCCGTCTTCAATGAATGCTGTGTTGAGCGCGGCAAAGGCATCGCGCTGTGTGTTGAGATAGCGTCCCAGGTGAGGCTCAAGACCAGCCGGATTGTTTTTGAGCTGCTCGGCTAGGCTGCCGACCGTCACGCCTTTGGGCAGCGCCGGGAGGGTTGAAAGCTCTCCCGAAAAGAGGCCATTCACAAAAACCAGACAGCAATCAAATTGCGCTGCACCAAACGGCTCCAACTGTTCTTTGTTGACCATGTCGGGCCCAGCCAGTTCAAAAGGCGTGCCGGCCACAGCCGCGACGTTCGTGAAGCGCCAATCTTCATCGTGCGTAGTGGGAAAGCCGGTCTCAGAAAAACGGGCGAAAGCATCCTGCCGCAGCGATTGCAGCCAGCGCGGATGAACAGCCGCGGCGCGGTTGTTGATCTGATCAAAAACCTCCAGATACTTTTCCGGAGCTTGGGTTGCTGTAATCACTATTTGTCTTCCTTCACTTGTGGCCTTTTTCGAAACTCCCGAACTCGCGTTCTTTGCGAGCGGGGGAACTCTATGCTTTCTCGATTGACCTTTCTGTTCCCTGAAATCCTGTTGCGATAGGGTTCCCTCGCTACGCTTCGGGAAAAAATTACCGCTTCCCCGCCAGTTCCGGCTCAGTCCAGCTATAGCCTTTCTCTTCCAGTTCCAGCGCAAGTTCCGGCCCGCCGGATTTCACAATGCGTCCGTTCACCAGAACGTGGACAAAGTCAGGCACAATGTAGTCAAGCAGCCGCTGGTAATGCGTTACCAGGATCATGCCGCGGTTTTTATTGCGCATGGCATTTACGCCCTTGGCCACAATCTTGAGCGCGTCGATGTCGAGACCGGAATCGGTTTCATCCAACACGGCAAGCTTGGGCTCCAGCACGGCCATCTGCACAATCTCATTGCGCTTCTTTTCACCGCCGGAGAAACCTTCATTCACCGGACGGTTGAGGAAGCGCTCGTCCATCTCCAGCAGCCGCATCTTTTCTTTGAGCAGAGGCAGGAAATCAATGGCATCCATTTCATCCTGGCCGCGATATTTCAGCACCGCGTTCAAAGCCGCCCGCAAAAAATACGCGTTGCTGATGCCGGGAATTTCCACCGGATACTGAAATGCCATGAACAGCCCTTCGCAAGCCGCATCTTCGGGCTTCATTTCCAGCAGATCTTTGCCGTCGAAGGTAATGGAACCGGCGGTGACAACGTAGCTCTCGCGGCGCGCCAGCACCTGCGCGAGCGTGCTCTTGCCGGAGCCGTTCGGTCCCATGATGGAATGCACCTCGCCCGGATTCACCGTCAGGTCAATTCCCTTCAGAATCTCATTGCCATTCACGCTGGCATGCAAATTTTTTATTTCAAGCAGACTCATCGTTTATCCAACACTCCCCTCAAGACTGATGCTGAGCAGTTTCTGCGCTTCCACGGCAAACTCCATCGGCAGCTCTTTAAACACCGCCTTGCAGAATCCGTTGATGATCATGCTGACGGCCTCTTCCTTGGAGATTCCACGCTGCTGCAGATAGAAAATCTGGTCTTCGCCGATTTTCGACGTCGACGCTTCATGCTCCATGCGCGCGCTGGCATTCTTGACCTCGATATACGGGAAGGTATGAGCGCCGCACTTATCGCCAATCAAAAGCGAATCGCACTGCGTGTAATTGCGCGCGCCGGTTGCCCCTTTCAGTATCTTCACCATGCCGCGATAAGTATTCTGTCCGTGTCCGGCGGAGATGCCCTTTGACACTACCGTGCTCTTGGTGTTCTTGCCGATATGGATCATCTTTGTGCCGGTATCGGCCTGCTGATAATTGTTGGTCAGCGCCACCGAATAAAATTCGCCCACGGAATTGTCGCCCTGCAGGATGCAGCTGGGATATTTCCATGTTATGGCGGAGCCGGTTTCAACCTGGGTCCATGAAATCTTGGAATTCTTGCCCAGCGCCTTGCCGCGCTTGGTGACGAAGTTGTAGATTCCGCCTTTGCCTTCCTTGTCACCCGGATACCAGTTCTGGACGGTCGAGTACTTGATCGTGGCATTGTCATGCGCGATCAGTTCAACCACGGCGGCGTGCAGTTGGTTCTCATCGCGAATCGGCGCGGTGCAGCCCTCAAGGTAGCTAACGGAAGCGCCTTCATCGGCGATGATCAACGTGCGCTCAAACTGTCCGGTGTTCTGCGCGTTGATGCGGAAGTATGTCGATAGTTCCATGGGGCAGCGAACGCCCTTGGGCACATAGACGAATGATCCGTCGCTGAAGACCGCGGAATTCAGAGCGGCAAAAAAGTTGTCGGTTACAGGAACCACGGAGCCAAGATACTTTTTCACCAGCTCAGGATGGTTCTTCACCGCTTCAGAGAATGAACAAAAGATCACTCCCGCTTCGGCCAACTTGGCCTTGAACGTGGTAGCCACTGAGACGCTGTCAAACACAGCGTCAACGGCCACTCCGGCCAACAGCTTCTGCTCGTGCAATGGAATACCCAGCTTGGCGTAGGTGTCCAGAATTTCCGGGTCCACTTCCTCCAGGCTCTTGAGTTCTTTCTTCTGCTTGGGCGCGGAATAATAAGACAGCGCCTGATAGTCGATGGGCGGATACTTTACGTTGGCCCACTTTGGCTCTGCCTGCTTCTGCTCCAGTTGCGCCCAGTAGCGATACGCCTTGAGCCGCCACTCCATCATGAATTCCGGCTCACCCTTCTTCAGGGAGATGGCGCGGACGATTTCTTCATTCAACCCCGGAGGCAAACGGTCTTCATCAATGGAGGTGATAAACCCCCACTTATATTCCTGCTGTGTGAGGTCATTAATCTGGTTGACTGTGCTACTCATCTCACTCCTTCCGCAACGCTGGTCGCGGGCTTAATGGATGCAACTAATTCATGTTCGTGCTTGCGCTCATGGTGCGCCATCTCATGGTTCAGGTCAGACAAAGTCACGTGCTCCAGCGCGTCGCGCAGGGCGTCGCCAATAATCTGCGAGTTGCTCATAATGGCGCATGAGCGCTCCATGTTGCATAGACCCTTGACCACGCTGCATTCGGTAAAACCAATGGGCCCTTCCAGGGCCAGAATGATCTCGGCGACGTTAATGGAACGGGCTTCACGGGCCAGGTTGTATCCGCCGTTTACCCCGCGATGCGAGCTCAAAAGCCCGTGCTCAGAAAGCTGCCGCAACAGCTTGCCGACCGTCGGCAGCGGCAACCGGGTCTCTTTGGCCAGGCTGCGGGCAGTATGCGGCGTCTCTTCTGGGCTGCGCGCTACGTGCGCCATCAGCACAATGCCGTAATCCGTCAACTTGTTAAGTCTGAACATCGGGTTCTTCTGCGCACCCACATGAACCAGCAGCTGAATACAATACCAATCCAGTATTATTTTATCGCTTGGGCTGGAGGAATACAAGACCGAACAGGTCTGGATTCAGGGGAGATCTAATTTGTCCGGCCGTTGGGGTGCAATTTAAGTGGCAATACCCGCGAATAATGCTTAAAGTCGGGATCTGTAGTAAAGATCAACAAGTCTTTGTGCAGAGCTACGGCACACAGCAACGCGTCCACAGCCGACATAGCAATTCCTTTTGCGCGACAGCGATTACTGGCATCTGCGGCACGCTCATAATCTTCTATGTCCAAAGGTTCGTCCGGGAACGGACGTAGAACCTGCCGTAACTTTTCGAACTGATGGTGATTCTTAATGCCGGAAAGCACTTCCTGGCGCACTACTCCAAGCAGTTGGGCACGATCTTCTTGAACCAAGTGACGCAACTCTTGGACAAGAGTTTGTTCGGCCGCATTTAGATCTTCAGGCTTGCGGCGAAAAGCCAATGACCATACGGAGGTATCGACCAAGACGTTCATCGCCGTTTGGGTTTCCGATCACGCTCAAGCTTATAGTCATAGTCTTCGTCGTAATCGATTTTTCCAAACATCTCAAGGACATCTAACTTTTTCCTTTTTCTGATGTATTCGTCGAGCGCTGCAGTTACTGCTTCCTTTTTTGTCCGATGATGTCCGACCTTCTGGGCTTCCGCGATCAGACTGTCGTCAATGGCAAGATTTGTTGGCATAAAATTCCTTTTAACCAAGAGTCATTCTACACTTTTAGATGTGTGGATAAAAGTGTAAAATCTAGAGAATGGAGGCATTCATGACCAGTAAATTCAGCGGCAAAGTAGCTCTCGTCACCGGCGGTACCGGAGGACTGGGGCGCGCGGTGACGCTCGCGCTGCTTCATGAAGGCGCATCCGTGATTGCCACCTATATTGTGAAGGACGAGGCGGACGCGCTCCGCGACGCCGTGGGCCCGCATGCTCACCTGGAACTTCTGCCGCTGGATGCAACCGACGAATCCGCCTGTCGCGGGCTGGTGGATGGCATCACAGCGAGGCATGGCCATCTCGATATTTTGGTCAACGCCATTGGAGGCTATGCCGGCGGAAAAACGGTTTGGGAGACCGACCCCAGGACTTATCAGCTCATGCTGACTTTGAACCTTCATGCCGGCTTTAACCTGGCCCGCACTGTAGTCCCGGCAATGCTGAAGCAGAAGAGCGGTTCAATCGTAAACATCGCCTCAAAAGCCGCGCTGGACCATGCCGCCAGCGCCGGAGCCTATGCGGCATCCAAGGCCGCTGCTCTCGCGCTATTCGATTGCCTGGCCCAGGACGTGAAAGGCACGGGCGTTCGCGTGAATTCCGTTCTGCCCAGCATCATTGACACCGAACCGAATCGCAAAGCGATGCCAACGACTGATTTTTCCAAGTGGCCCAAGCCGGAAGAGATCGCTCAAGTCGTCCTGTTCCTGTGCAGTCCGGAAGCAAAGTTAATACACGGCGCGGCGATTCCTGTATACGGCGAGAGCTGAAAACGCGCGAACGGGGCGATGTATATGCAGGTGGGTAAAGAACTGTTAACGCAAACTTCGCGAAACTTCAGCAAAGCGATTTTCGCATTGATAATATAATCAATGTTTGAATCTCCCCTATCATTTTTAACGTCAACATAGATATGTTTTGGCTGCGGTTTGGTGACTCAACTTAAACGTTGAGCGCCGCCCTTCCCAAAGGACTAGCCAGATGTGGATTGTTCGCCTCGCGTTACAGAGGCCTTATACATTCGTTGTGATGGCGCTTTTGATTTTGATCTTAAGCCCCATCGTCATCATCCGCACGCCGGTCGATATCTTTCCTGACATCAATATTCCCGTTATCAGCGTCATCTGGCAATTCCAGGGCTTGTCAGCACAGGAAATGGCGGACCGCATTGTGAGCAATACGGAGCGCGGACTGACGACGATCGTAAATGACATTGAACATACTGAAACGCAGGCCATGGACGGCCGTGCCATCACCAAGATTTTCTTTCATCCCACGGCCAATTTACAGACTGCGCTCTCACAAGTTACCGCCATTTCGCAAACAGCGGTGCGGAACCTGCCGCAGGGAACCAATCCCCCACTGATCATTGTTTATTCTGCGTCAAGCGTTCCCATTGTGCAGGTCGGCATCAGCAGCAAGAACCTTCCGGAGCAGGCGCTGAATGACCTCTCCCTGAACTTCATCCGCCCGCAAATGACCACGATTCCCGGCGCCGCCATTCCCTTTCCATATGGCGGCAAGCAGCGCGTGGTGGCCGTGGATATCGATACCGCCGCCATGCAGGCCAAAAGGCTGACGCCGGTCGACGTGGTGAATGCCATTAGCGCGCAGAACCTGATTCTGCCTTCGGGCACGGCGAAAATCGGCCCGTTGCAATACCAGGTCTCTATGAATGGCAGTCCGGACACGATTGCCGAAATCAACGCTCTTCCTATCAAAACGCAGAACGGAACCACCACGTATCTTCGCGATGTGGCCCACGTCCGCGACGGATTTTCCCCTCAGACCAACATTGTCCGCCAGGACGGCATTCGCGGCACGCTGCTGACCATCATGAAAAATGGCGGCGCATCTACCCTGGATATCGTCAAAAACATCAAGGAAACGTTGAAGCGCGAAGCCTCCACACTGCCGGACGGCGTGGATATGAAAGCGCTTTTTGATCAGTCTCTCTTCGTGCGCGCCTCAATTGACGGCGTGTTGCGCGAAGCTTTGATCGCTGCGTGCCTTACTGCGGCCATGATCCTGCTGTTCCTGGGAAACTGGCGCAGCACCTTGATTATCGCCATCTCAATTCCTCTTTCGATTCTCTGCTCGATCATTGTCCTCAGCGCCCTGGGGCAGAGCTTGAATATCATGACCTTGGGAGGGCTGGCGCTTGCCGTCGGTATCCTGGTGGATGACGCCACGGTCACGATTGAGAATATTGACCGTCATCTGGCCATGGGTAAGCCGCTCACGGCGGCCATTCTGGATGGCGCTTCGCAGATCGCCGTCCCGGCGTTCGTTTCCACGCTCTGCATCTGCATTGTGTTTGTGCCCATGTTCTTCCTCACCGGCGTGGCCAAGTTCCTGTTCGTGCCGCTGGCGGAAGCCGTAGTCTTCGCCATGCTGGCCTCTTACCTGCTTTCGCGAACGCTGGTCCCCACAATGGTGATGTATCTTTTGCGCGGCCATGAGCATGAAGACAGGTTCAAGCCGGGGCGCGGCATCATGGCGCCATTCAAGAATTTCCAGATCGGCTTTGAACGCCGTTTTGATCGCCTGCGCGAGGCTTATCACGGCACCCTGCTCTCGGCCATGCAACACCGCACAATTTTTGTGAGCTGCTTCCTGGCCTTCTGCATCTTGTCCACCGGGCTGGTCTTTTTCCTGGGGCAGGATTTTTTTCCTGACGTCGATGCCGGCATCTTTCGCATGCACGTGCGCGGACGCGCCGGCCTCAGAATTGAAGAAACCGCCCGCCTGTGCGACGAAGTGGAGAACTATGTCCGCAGCCGCATTCCCCGGCAAGAACTGGTCACGGTGCTCGATAATATCGGCCTGCCCTACAGTTCTATCAACAACACATACTCCACCGCCGGGAGCATTGGCACGTCGGACGCGGAGATCCTGTTTTCGCTGAACCAGGAGCACCACCATCCCACTGCAGGCTATGTTAAGCAGCTGCGCGAAGAGCTGCCAAAGCAGTTCCCCGGCGTGGAATTTTTTTTCCAGCCCGCTGATATCGTCAGCCAGATCCTGAATTTCGGACTGCCGTCACCTATTGATATTCAGATTGTCGGTAAGAACCAGGCGCAGAATTACCAACTAGCGCAGGAACTGGCCAACCAGCTTCGCCATGTTCCCGGCGCGGCAGACGTGCATGTGCAGCAGCTTATGAACTCGCCTGCATTGCGCCTGAATGTGGACCGCACGCGTGCCCAGCAGGTTGGCCTGCAGCAGCGGGACGTGGCGCAGAACCTGCTGGTCTCATTGAGCGGCAGCTTTCAAACAGCGCCTACCTTCTGGCTCAACCGGGAAAACGGCGTAACTTACAACGTGGCGGTACAAACGCCGGAGTACCGCATTGACTCGCTTCAGGCGCTGATGGATACGCCTATTGCGGCACCCGGAGCGCCTTCGCCCCAGGTGCTGGCAAACCTGGCCACCGTCTCTCCCGCTGTGACCCCGGCTGTGATCTCTCATTACAATATCCAACCAGTAATCGATGTGTATACCAGCGTGCAGGGACGCGATCTGGGCGGCGTGGCGCGCGACACACGCAAGATCGTCGCCAGTTTTGAAAAAAAGTTGCCGCGTGGCTCGCGAATTGAAATGCGCGGACAGGTGGAGACCATGAGCAGCTCATTCGCCGGCTTGGCCCTGGGCCTGGTCATGTCGATCATGCTGGTTTACCTGCTGATCGTGGTCAACTTCCAGTCATGGCTTGATCCGTTCATTATTATCACGGCTCTGCCGGGCGCGCTGGCGGGAATTGTCTGGATGCTATTGTTGACTCATACCACGCTTAACGTGCCGTCGCTTACCGGCTCGGTTATGTGCATGGGCGTGGCCACGGCAAACAGTATCCTGGTCATCTCCTTCGCGCGCGAACGAATGCAGGAAGGCCTGAGCGCCTGGGACGCCGCGCTGGAAGCAGGTTATACACGCATGCGCCCAGTGATCATGACAGCCCTGGCGATGATTATCGGCATGGTGCCGATGGCATTGGGAATGGGCGAAGGCGGCGAGCAGAATGCCCCACTGGGCCGGGCAGTGATCGGCGGGTTAATTTTTGCGACCGTAGCGACCCTGCTGTTTGTGCCGGTAATTTTCAGCATGATGCACGGACGCAGAGAAGCCAAAGCAGCGAAGAAAGCTGAGTCCCAGCAGGAAGTTTATTCCAGGACATAAAACTGACTTATGACACAGCTCACGGAACAGAGAAATTCGGGACCGGCAAGTAACAGCGCTTCACCGGCGAAAGATCAGGCTCGCCAAGCCAAAAAGAGCGGCCTGTTTGCCATAATTGTGCTGGGGATTCTGATTGTGGCCGGAGCCCTTGCACTGGCGCGCCGGGTCACGGAGCGTGGAGCGCTGGCCAAGGAGACGGAGCGGCTGGCCATACCAACTGTCGGCGTGATCAAACCAAGTGCTGAGCCTGCTGCTGACCAACTGGTTTTGCCCGCGCAACTCCAGGCCTATGTTGAATCAGCAATCTATGCCCGTACCAATGGCTATCTGCTGCGCTGGAACAAGGACATTGGCAGCCACGTAAAGAAAGGCGAGCTGCTGGCGGAAATCGATACCCCGGAAATTGACCAGGAGCTTTCTCAGGCCAAGGCCGCGCAGCAACAAACCGTGGCGCAGTTGCAGTTGGCCAAATCCACAGCCGAACGCTGGATCAACCTGCGCAAGACTGATTCTGTCTCACAACAGGAATCAGACCAGCAGTCCAGCGCTTATACGCAAGCCATAGCCAATAATGCCGCGGCAGAGGCCAATGTCCGGCGCTTGCAGCAGCTTGAATCTTTCAAGCATGTTTACTCGCCGATTTCCGGCGTGATCACCCGCCGCAATACTGATGTTGGCGCACTGATCACCGCGGGGAGTTCCGGCACCGGCAAGGAATTGTTCGACGTCGCGCAGTTTGATCCTTTGCGCGTCTTTGTCAGTGTGCCGCAAAACAATGCGCCATCCATCCACGCGGGGCTTCCGGCTTATATTGAGCTGCACGAATATCCGGGCCAGAAGTTTACCGGTAAAGTGGTACGCACTGCGGATGCCATTGACCCGGCGACGCGCACCCTGCTTACCGAAATTGATGTGCCTAATCCCGATGGACACCTCCTGCCCGGCTCATATGCGGAAGTCCATTTCGCCGTCCCTGTGCAGATCACCCGCTTGTCGATTCCCGTGAATGCGTTGCTTTTTCGGTCGGAAGGTCCCCGCGTGGCCGTTGTGGGCTCCGATCATAAAGTCCATCTTAAGGCCATCAACATTGGCCGCGACTACGGTATAAAGGTCGAAATTCTTGACGGGCTCGATCCTAACGACCAGATTGTGGTGAATCCGGCGGACTCCCTGGAGGAAGGGCAGGAAGTCAACATCAAAGCCGGTGCTGGAGGCGGAGCGAAATCGTGAGGCTTGGTTTGGTTCGCTTCGCTGTAAAGATGGATGGAAACCCCAATGGTCACGCGACAAGTGTCAGGGCACGACTTCAGTCGTGCCGTAAAAACTTTAAATTGACTTGGGCTTTAGCCCCTGTAAAAAGACGTGTTCTCTTTTTAAGCAGCGCAGCCTTCTTATTTTTCCTGGTTGGCTGTGCTGTCGGTCCCAACTATCACCGGCCTGACGTGGCAACCGCTCCTGCCTGGAAGGAACAGCCGCCATGGCGCGCCGCCGATCCCAAAGACTCCATCCCCAAGGGCAACTGGTGGACCACGTTCGCTGACAGCGAACTCGATCAGTATGAAGCGCAGGCGCTCAAGTCGAACCAGACTATAGAAGTAGCTCACTACCAGTTGGAACAGGCGCGAGCTTCGGCCCGAATCACTCAGTCAGGATTGTTCCCTCATCTGAATACGGGTGTTGCTGTCCAACGCGCTCGGAATTCCGCCGGCAGGCCGACCACGACTGGTATTCCTTTGACGGCTCCAACGACATCGAACGATTTCCTGATTCCTTTCAACCTTACGTGGGAAGCTGATCTTTTTGGCGGTGTAAGGCGAAGCGTAGAGTCCGCGAATGCCACATATCAGGCGTCCGCTGCCGCTCTGGAAAATGTGCGTCTGGTGATTACCTCAGAGTTGGCAGTTGACTACTTCTCACTGCGTGAACTCGATGCTGAAATAGCGGTCGTGAATTCGTCCGTGGAATATCAGAACAAATCGTTAACGCTGGTGCAAAACCGCCATACAGGCGGCATCGCTTCCGGGCTGGACGTCGCTCAGCAGGAAACGCTGCTGAATTCCACCCGCACGCAGGCTACGCTCTTGCGACGGCAGCGGGCACAATTTGAGCACGCTATTGCTGCTTTGGTCGGAGTTCCTGCCTCGGCTTTCAGTGTGCCGGTTAAGCCTCTGGCTTTGGCTCCGCCAGTAGTGCCAATCGGCGTGCCATCAGATGTTCTGGAGCGCCGTCCGGACATCGCTCAGTCTGAACGGCAGATGGCCGCCGAAAACGCGCAGATTGGCGTCGCCAAGAGCGCTTACTATCCCGGCATCAATCTCTCTGCGGCAGGCGGGTTCGAGAATACCGCGCTCGGCAGCATCGTTGGCGCTTCCACGGGCTTCTGGGCGCTTGGCGCCAACGTGGCGGAAACGGTCCTGAGCGGCGGACGCCGGCGCGCTGAAGTGGATTTTGCCAAATCAGGATATGGCGCATCTGTGGCAAATTACCGGCAGACCGTGCTAACGGCTTTCTCGGAAGTGGAAGACTCGCTTTCCGGGCTGAGCGTGCTGGCTGAAGCTGCGGAAACCCAGCAGCAGGCCGTAAACGCGTCACAACGGGCGCTGCAGATCGCTAATGATCGATATACCGGCGGCCTGGTTACCTACCTTGACGTGATAAATGCTCAAGAGACTTATCTGGAAGCCCAACGCCTGGCCACCCAGATCCTCGGCCAGCGTCTGGTCACTTCTGTGAGTCTGGTGAAAGCCCTTGGTGGCGGCTGGGACTCTTCCAGCCTTCAGGCCATTCGCGTAAAAGCCACTCTAAAACAAGCGATTGAGCCGTAATGTCGCGACCCGCTGAAAGCGCGATCAGCAATTATCCGCAAAGCTTCAAGATCGCCAGGATAAAGTCTGCCCTGTACCTACTGCTGTGCTTCGGGCTTTTGCCGGGTACAGCTCTGGCGCAAAAATCACCCCATCCCGCATCTGAGGAGCAACTTGCGCTCATCGCACGCGCCTCAGAACACGAGCGAGCTGAGCTTGAAAATCCCAAACCGTATCGCTACCAGGAGCGGCTGGACTGGAATTGGGGCTCCGAAACACGCTCAGTCATTGAAACCGCCGAAGGTCGCGCAGACCGAATCGTGCTGTTCAACGGCGAGCCGCTCTCGCCAGAGCAGCAGGCCAGGCAGCAGCACCGGCTGGAAAAACTTTTGTCCGACCGGGACGCGATTAAGAATGAGTTGAAAGACCAGAAAAGCGAAACGCAGCGCCGCATCAGGATCGTACGGGCCTTTCCGAAAGCGTTCTTCTTTGACTATGCAGGCGTGGAGAAGGGCCTGCTCCGCTTCAATTTCCGTCCCGATCCGGATTTTTCCCCAAAAGATCGCGAAACGCAAATGTACCGCGGCATGGAAGGCTCGGTCTGGATTGAACCCGCGCAGGAGCGAATCGTCCGAATCGAGGGCATTCTGGTTAAGGACGTTAGCTTTGGCTGGGGCATCGTCGGACACCTCAACAAGGGCGGGATCTATGAGATCGCCCAAACCCAACTGGCTCCGGGGAAGTGGCGCATTACCAAGCTGGATGTCAACCTGAAGGGGAAAATGTTTCTGTTCAATTCATTCAAGTTTCAGCGGAAGGAGACCAATTCGCGATTTCAGCCGGTCTCTGCCGACCTGACGCTCCAGGAAGCCATGAAAGAACTGCTGACCGCTCCGGCTGAGGAACGTCTGGACAAGCACCCGCCGCGGCACAAGCAAAATTCCCACAAGTAGCGCGATTCAACACGCATCAAAGCCCACCAGAACTTCTCAAGAAAAGCAGATCGAATAAAGCAGGCAGGAATGAGTTACCAAGATCTTATGCGGATATATTTGCGGAGACAGCCTTCTGATGGCGGGCAAGAAACACCTGGAGTCTCTTTTCAGCGGCGGGAAAGCGGCGGAGCAACGGGCCCATCCAGCGACGTGCCCACTTATATTCCAATGAAAGAAATGACAATCCAACTATCAGGAGCACCACGCCCGGAAGCACCGGCAGGACCAGGCCTGCGCCCCCCAGCATCAGCAGGGCCCAACCAGCCGCGTTAAATGCTACACGCTTCACCATGTCCTATTGGATGCCTTCACAGAGAGATTTGATCTCGCTGCATTTTGAAATAATTTACGAACAGCCGGCCTGATCCATTATTTGCGCTGGTCTGAACCATAACTGAGCTGCCGGATTATCTATTTCAAAGCTCATACTCAAGCTGCAACATTTTTCCAGATGGCTGGCGCAAAACTAACGCCGGATTGCCGCCGTGACGGACTTCAATAGCCATGCTCTCCGCACAGCTCTGGCACAGCCAAAAATGCTCTATTGTGGCTCGCGTCGCGGAGGCAATTGCGCGCGGGACAGAAAAGAGTTTGCCGTGCCGGTAATAAATGAACGGCTTTCGGCAGCTCGGGTTAGCGCACTCTGAAACCATGTTCCTTCACTCCTTAAGCTTTTTTCAATCATCTACCCGTCCCTTAACCCCAGGCTGTGATGCCCGTCACGCTTTCCATGCCCGCGGACAGCCTGCAAACTCACGCGTGATGTGTGATATCCATCACGTTTCCCCGGATACTTTGGGCGGTACGATTGCTTTGCCGTCGATGTTGTCTGCGACCAGCCCGAGAACTCAAGAGAACCAGGAGCCGAAGTCAAAATGAAACGATCAAAAGCTGGTGTTTACGTTATGGTTTTGCAGGGAGCAGTTCTGCTGGCAGGGCTATTTGCCGCGGCCAGTACAGCTCCGGACGAGAAGGCAAAGACGCAACAGCACAATCCCGGGCACCTCATCCAGTCACTGAATGGGGTCGACATCTATCGTGCTCATTGCGCGACGTGCCACGGAGTGGAAGGCAAAGGTGACGGCCCGGTGGCGCCGGCGCTCAACTCCAAAATGCCCGATCTCTCCACGATCTCCCAGCGAAGCGGCGGCGTCTTTCCGGTTGTCCGCGTACGCAAGATAATTACCGGCGATGAACTGATTCTGGGCCATGGCTCCCGGGAAATGCCTATTTGGGGACCGATCTTCCATCAGATACAGGAAGACCGCGATTACGGCGAGGTTCGCCTGCAAAACATCACTGATTATTTAAAGTCGATCCAGAAGTAGCTCCCAGGCTCTTGTATCTGGCTCGTGGCACAATAAGGCCATGAGTTATAGTGCCCGGCCAAGAGTGCCCGATGCCGTCGCCAAACTGGCAGCCCAGGTCATAGATGCGGCTGAAAGAATTCGACCGGTCGTGGTCGAAACTCCAGTCGAGAAAATTGAGGGCTTATCTCCCGACGAGGGCGCTGATCTCTTTTTCAAGTTGGAGAACCTGCAGAAGACCGGCTCATTTAAGCTTCGCGGCGCCAGCAACAAGATCCTTTCTCTCTCGCCCGCAGAAGCTGTACGGGGAGTGATCGCCGCTTCTAATGGCAATCATGGATTGGGAGTCGCCGCCGCTGCAAAAGCAGCCGGCATCACCGCTGAGGTCTATGTCTCCAACCATGTTTCTCCTTCCAAAGCCCGGCGCATTGAGGAATATGGAGCCCGGATCAAGCGTAGCGGAGACGATCCGCTTGAAGCCGAGTTGGCGGCGCGGGCCGCCGCGTCCGAGCAAGGCAAGGTATTCATTTCACCTTATAACGATATTCACGTAATGGCCGGCCAGGGAACCATTGCCGTTGATTTGCTGCGCCAACTGCCGCTGCTGGACGCAATATTTGTCGCCGTGGGTGGCGGCGGACTCATTGGCGGAATCGGCGCTCACATTAAACGCGCTTCTCCCCAGACAGAACTTGTCGGCTGTTGGCCGGAAAACTCTCCCGTCCTTTATGAGTCGATCAAGGCTGGGCGTATCCTGGACGTTGCTGAACGGCCTACCCTTTCTGAAAGCACGGCCGGCGGTCTTGAGCCTGTCTCCGTGACCCTGGAAATCTGCTCCCACGTGATTGACGCCTCTGTCCTCGTATCAGAAACAGAGATTCTAGATGCCATGCGTAAGGTTCGCGCTTTGAAAGGATGGATCATTGAAGGCGCGGCCGCCGTTGCAGTCGCAGCCTTCCTGAAGAACGCTGACCACTATAAGAGAAAGAAAGTGGCTGTCGTCATCTGCGGAGCCAACGTTTCGGAGAAAGTGCTGTCGGCTCTGGGATGAAAATTGTGCCGCCCGGCTGCTATTTTAGTTCGTGACAGTAAAAGATTTTGGCATCAGCAGAAACCGCTCGGTTGTGATTTTGCACCTGGGAAACATCTTTTGCAGCTTCTTTTTGGAAATCCACGTCACGTCATATTGATACGGCTTTCTCCATAACCAGCCGTTCAATGTAAAGTAACGCAGGAATTTCGGCGTCAACCAGGAACTTGGCAGCCAATGAAGAAAAGGCGCGCTGAGATGTGGATCAATGGGAAAGACACGCGAGGGTGTTTGGCAGTAGATCCGCTTGCCTACGCGCATCATCTCGCTGGCAAATTTAAACTGGTTCCCTTCACTCCCCACATGCTCGATGGCCGAATTTGAAAAAGCCAGATCAAAAGACTTGTCGGGAAAAGGTATGTCACAGGCAGATGCCTGGACGTAGTTGAAGCCGCCTGTATCTGCCGGAGGAAGAATATTCAGAATCGTGACGCCTGCCGACCGCCCAAGGACCTCCCACGTATTACGTCCTCCGCCAACATCCAGAATTGTTTTGCACAATGCATAATCGGCGATGAAATTCTTGAACCGTTTCTTTTGGAAATATCTGCGGATAGGTTTCTGAAATTCAATAGGGTCTATGAGGGCATAGGTATTGTAAAAGAATTTCAGCCTTTCACGTTACGCCAGAACGCTTTAGGATGGAGCAGCAGCACACCAGCATTCTCTGCCTGATGAAAATTGCCATTGACGTACACAGCTTAGGCACTCAATCCGGAGGCAATGAAACATATTGCCGCCAGCTTCTCCGCGGGCTTGCGCAGTCCCCCGAAGAGAATCAGTATGAACTTTTTTATACCAATCCGTCCGCGTTAAGCGCCGTAGATTCTGCGGGCGGAGCGTTTCACTTTACTCCCATTTCTAAAAACCCAATCGTAAGGATTTGTGCCGTTCTCCCGCGCCTGCTTGCTCAAACAAAGCCGGATGTTTTCCACGCCCAGTATGTGCTGCCCCCATTCATTAAAATGAAGACTGTTCTGGCGATCCACGATCTGGCGCACGAGCATTTTCCAGAGTTCTTTCATCCAGTGGAAGCGTTTCGGATGAAGACGCTGGTGCGATGGTCGGCAAAACGCGCCAGCCATATCATGACAATCTCGGAGTTTTCGGGAGCTGATATTGCCCGGCGCTTTGATATTCCGCGCGAAAAGATCACCGTGGCGCACCTGGCCGCATCACCAGACTTCCATCCCAGAGATAAAGCGCAAAGCCAGGAGCATTTGGCCCGGAGATATGGCCTTACTTTTCCTTTTATCTTGTACGTGGGGAGGATTCAGGCGCGAAAAAATCTACCGCGTCTGGTGGAAGCCTACGCGCGCTTGCGCAAGCAGGGTTTGGACGCAAGACTGGTGATGGTCGGAAAAAGGGACTGGCAATCCGGACAACTCTTGGACAAGATCAAGGAGCTTGGGCTCGAGGATTGCGTTATCTTTCCCGGATTTGTCCCATTTGAGGACCTGCCACTCTTTTATAACGGCGCTGAAGTTTTTGTTTTCCCCTCATTCTTTGAGGGCTTTGGATTGCCTGTGGTGGAAAGCATGGCCAGTGGCGTTCCCACAATCACTTCCTTCGGGTCTTCCTTGGAGGAGGTCGCTGGCGATGGCGCGCTCCTCATCGATCCGAGCGACACGGATTCAATAACGGCTGCGCTCGGCAAAGTCCTTGGCGATCCTGCCCTGCAGAAAGATTTAGCCGCGCGCGGTTTGGAAAGAAGTAAGCAGTTCACTGCTGGTAATCTGGCCGAAAAAGCACTGGGTGTGTACCGCTCGCTGGCTTAACACTAAGATCGCTGTGCTTCAGGCGGAAATCAGGCTCGCGGCTTGCGCCCGACGAGCCAAATAATTTTCCAGACCCTCTTTCCAGTGAGTGAAAACGTTCAGGGATTTGCTCTTCAACGCCTTGTTCTCAAGGACAGAATACTTTGGCCGCGCCACCTTTACGGGGAATTCTCCGGGCCGGGCCGGTTCCAGACGAATGTTGGTCTTCGTCAGGGCGAAAATGGCTGCGGCAAATTCAAACCACGAACAACTGCCTTCAGCAGTAGCGTGATACAGCCCGTAATCTGAGGAACGGCTCAGCCGCACTAGTTGCTGTGCGATCTGCACGGTGGGCGTGGGCGTGACAAATTCATCGTCCACCACCCTGAGTTCGTCGCGTTCCTTAGAGAGCTTCAGCATCAGTTCTACAAAATTCAATCCGCCCTTGGCGCGGCAAGGATTTTCGCCGTAAATCGCGGACGTTCGCACTACAAAATGGCGCGGGTTGGTGGAACGCACAAATAATTCGCCGGAGAGTTTGGTATTGCCATATACGTTCAGCGGACCTGGCTCATCGGCTTCCGTATACGGAGCATTCTTGCGCCCGTCGAACACGTAATCTGTGCTGATGTGCATCAGCGTCGCATCCATCTCCTGGGTGACCTGGGCCAGATTGCGCGCCCCAATACCATTGATGGCAAATGCATGCGCCGGATCGGCCTCGCATTTCTCCACATGATGAAACGCCGAGGTGTTTACCACCAGATCAGGCCGCAACGCGCTGAGCGACTCACGGACTGATGCCAGCGAGGAAACTTCTATCTCCTGATGTGTAAGGCTCGTGACCTCGTTGCCTTCATCGGCGAAAGCTGAACCTGCATCCCGGCCCAGTTGGCCGTTCCCGCCGATTACTGCAACTTTCATTGCGTGGCCCCTACGCTGCTCATCAGCTTTGCCTTGTCATCGAGTCCCTTGAATACCTGAATGTTGTAATAGTTGGGGTTGTCCCAGTCTTTGCACTTTGACATGTTTTCTATCAAGTTGCGAACAATGGTCTTGACGCTGTGATGAGGATGGAAACTGAGGATGTTTTTGGCCCGCTCAATCGCTACTTTGTAATTACGGATGTCCTGAATATGCTTGATATCCAGTGTCGGGCTGCTTCCGGTCTCTTCATGAATGGTGCCTTTTACCAGATCGGCCACTTCTCCCACGGTATGGTTTCCTGACGCAATATTGAAAATCCCTGAAAGAGATTGGTTCGCTTCAATGGCGCGAATGTATGCCATGGCCGCATCCTCAATACTCAAGATCGGGCGCCAGGTTGCAGGATTGTTCACCCGAATGACGCCATCCTTCATCGCACACTTGAACATCGTGTTGATAATGAGATCGAACCTCATGCGCGGGCTGTAACCGGAGACCGTACCCTTGCGCAGCGCGATTACGGAGAAATCATTGTCGATGAGCTGCATGACCGCCTGCTCGCCCTGAAGCTTGGAAATTCCATAAGGATATGACGAAGACACGGGGCGGTCTTCATCGAACAATTCGTTTTCCGTGTAGCCATATACAGAGCAGGAACTGGCATAAATATAGCGCCTCACCTTGGCCTGCTTGGCGATGTAGCAGAGATAAGCCGGGGCGGCCGCGTTAAAAATGAAATTCTTGCTGGGTGAAAATTCGGCCATGGGATCATTGGAAAGGCCGGCAAGGAATATCACCTGCTCGTAGTTCTTCAGATCGCCGATCTGAAGATCGAACAGGTCGCGATTAATGATGCGGACTTCCGGTGGAAGCGAATTTCCAAACCAAAAGAGGTCAACTACATCGACGTCATAGCCACGCTCCAGCAGCTTGGGGATGAGTGCTGAACCAACATATCCCGCGCCGCCCGCTACCAGAATCCGCATAAGCCTCCCTCGTTGTGAACCGCTGCTTTTAGGTTATTTCATCCACAATCATCGGCGCAAGCCGTGCGGGGCAGATCTGCACCTTAGACGTCATCTTGCTTAGGCACGCAGGGGCAAACACTCTGGTAACACCCGCCTTACCTGCCATTCCTGGATGCGGCGGGGACAGTTTTCTAGCGGACCGCCATTTGAGCTTCAGCTTCACGTACGCTGGAGTGGACCTGTGTTGGATCTTCGCCGGCGGCAAGCTGGTAGAACAGCTCTTCATATTGGTCCACAATGCGTTCCCAGTTGTAGAAAGTGCGGATCCGATCCGGAGCGCGACGGCGGTAATCTTCGGCAAGGCCGGGATCGTCTTCAATCAGCTGGATCT
Organism: Terriglobia bacterium; assembly: GCA_020072645.1. Classification (NCBI taxonomy): domain Bacteria; kingdom Pseudomonadati; phylum Acidobacteriota; class Terriglobia; species Terriglobia bacterium. The sequence continues at coordinate 81,609 of JAIQGK010000003.1, read as the reverse complement.
TCGCAGCCAGCTCCGCGGCATCCTTAAACAAGAGTCCGTGCCCGGCCAATACTTCAGCATTGAATGGGTTGTCATGCGCCAGAATACAATTGCCGAAGCCAAGGGCCTTGAGGAGCGCCGGGTTTGTTCCACCCATCATGTGGCCATGGATGTACGCATATGAGTTGCAGTGGAGCTCTTTGATGTGCTCAATGCTGTCAACGTGCCCCAGGAACCGCACCCGTTCATCGGCATTGTTCTTAAGGTCGTCAATAAATCCGCTGCGATAATTTGCATCGCCGGCAATGGCAAGCAGGCGTTTGGTCGGGGATTTTTTGAAGCCTTCCACAATCAACGCAGCGTTGTTTTCCGGCACCAGCCGGCTGGCAATCAGATAATAATTGCCCGGCTCCAGCCCATATTGACGAACGATTTCCGGATTGGATGACGTCTCAATGTTGCCGCCGTACGCGATGCACGCAGAAGGCGTTTTGAATTCATCGAGATAAAGCTTCCGCATGGCATACGCGTCCGTGATGATGCCCTTGGGAAGTATCTTTCCTGACAGCCGCGCATTCCAGTAAAAGTAGGCCTTGCCCAGGCGTCCCCACTTTCCGCGCTTCCACTCGATTCCATCCACATTCAGGGCGCAGTTCTGGCGCAATATCCTGGGGATAGCACAATGAAACGCGTTGGCCACATTGGTAATCAGCATTGCATCCACATTGCGCCGCTGCACGTCCAGTATGCAGGCCAGCGTGTGCGTGAATGTCCCAAAGTTTTTGGTTTCAATGCTCGGCGTGTAAATCAGGCGGACGCCCTTGTACACCGGCGGCCGTTCATTGAAAAGCGCCTTGCGGCAATACACAATTACATCGTGCCCGCGTTCCACCAGCCGTGGCGCCAGCTCTATAAAAAATGTCTCCGTGCCGCTATAGGTCGAAGGTATGCCCCTGCCGCCGAAGATGGCAAGCCGCAGCTTGCGTCCATAGACTGGATTCGATTTTGCCGCGTCGTTCATCTCAGTGAAATCTCGGCCCCGGCGATATAGATCGCGGCAATTGTCTCATTTCTGATGGTTCTCCTGAATAACAACATCTGTAAGCTGACTCATACGGACAATAGATTCTAAGCCTAAACAAAATGCGCAAGCGCTTCTGCCAGCACAGCGCAAATCATTATTTCAGATCATGAAATGTATTCTCCGATTTGTCTGGTCTCCGCCAGTTAACCGGAAGCACCTTGCAGCGCCTCTTTCCCATATGCCTTTCCCGAGGCGAAACAAATTGATACCGCGCAACCTATGAGCCCAAGGTGGACCCAGGAAAAAGCCAGCATTGTGCCCTCAGTAGCTTGAAATGAAACACAATAAACCAGAGCCGACGCCAACAGAGCAACCAGTTCTGGATTCGACTCCGATTTGAGTACTTTCCGGGACCGACGGTACAACACTACAAGAAATGAGACAAATACTGCCAGACCTACAATCCCTGTGTCGTGAAGAACGCGCATTTCCGTATTGCCAATCCAGCCCTGGTCTTCCCATTCTTCTCCCAGAGCCTGCCAATCGAAAGCCAGTTGAAAACTGGAGGTGCCCCCGCCCATAAAGGGATGTTTCAACACTTCGTCAAAAGCTGAGCTCACCTGCACGATGCGAGTAAGCGTGTTGGGATCCACCGCAGGTTCGCCGATATCCATGGTATTGAAACGCTCAGTGTATTGTGGAACCACCGCTGGTAGCACGACGAGAAGCGCGCACAATGTGGCCGTGGCAAGATTAAACCCCAACTCCCTGGTCAAAAGGCGCTTTTTAAAGATGAAAATCGCAACCGCCGATAAGCCAATGAATGTTGCGCCCAGAGCGCCGCGGGAAAGACTGATCGCCATTCCTGCCAGCGCAATCGCGAATCCCACCAGAAATCTACGACGATGGTCATAGAGATATATCACCAGCATCATTACGCATAAAGCGCCACTATAAGACCCAAGAAGATTGGCTTCGTATTGCAGACCATAAGGCGCCGGGGTGTCGCCATATTGACCGATGGTCATTCCAAATTCGGTCCCAAAAAGAAGATTGGAATAGAAACAAATGATTCCGTAAACCACAGTGGCAGCACCAACCGCCAGCAATGCCATGAACGCCTTATGCAAACCGGCCCGGTTTTCTATCAGAACACGAAGAAAAAAGTACGCAAAAATAACAAGAACTTGTTGCAAGGCCCATTTGATGGTTTGCCGGGGTTCAATTGACATAAACAGAGAACTAAAAAGGTTGAGCGCAGCATAAGCCATCAGCAGGTAGTCAGGCCAGGTCCATCGGACCGGCTGGCTGCGCTTCTTCCTGAGAAACAGGATGCTGATGCACAAGACCCCGCAGATCACATGCTCAGGCCTTGCTTTAAGACCGGCAATTTCGACATACAGGCGGGGAGCGGCTGACCCTATGATCAAAGCAATGATGGCGCCGACGGTGCTGTATGACGTCCAGAACACGGCGATGGGGACAAGTACGGCAGCCGCCACCACAAACGCAGTAACGCCGGATGCGTCTGGCCAGACCAGAAGAGCGGTGGCCGTTATAAGAAACAAAAGAGGCGTCGGATTAGGAATGGACGCGGTTGAAGAACCAATTTTCATTCAAATAAAAGGCGCGATGAATGACTTAACATTACCACAATATCACCGCAGGCGGGGATTAGCTCCCGGGTAGCCACCCCCGAGATGTGATGCACACTACTGAGCTTCTTTTGGCCTTGTCTTCAGCAAATTGCTGATGATCTAAGGGAAAAAACAGCCCAAAAATCAACCGTAAAGAACCTCACTGGCCGGTGGCTTTCCGGTGGCGTGAAAATGAAAGCCCAGCCATTGGCAGGCGATGAGAAATAGATATGCCGGACTGAGCAAAAGATATCTGCGCCACAGCCGCCGAGGCTCAGTGCTCAAGCGGAACAACCATTCCAGTCCGCGGTCTTGCATCCATTGTGGCGCTTGTCGCAACGTTCCAGCAGCAAATGGAAAAGCAGCGCCGACCGCGAGAATAGGTAGCTTCACGCGGTGTCTGAATTCATACGCCCATACCTCCTGGCGTGGGCAGCCCAGACCAACAAAGACGATGCGCGCGCCTGACTGCCTGATCTTCTCGCCAATACGGTCGGCATCTTCAGCGGTAATTTTCCCGAAGGTTGAAGGACTTGTTCCGGCAATAATAAGTCCGGGGAATCTCCGTTGCAGGTTGGCAGTTAGAAGAGAAAGAACATCCGCTGAGCTTCCGTAGAGGTAAACTGCAAGTTTTTCCTGCTCCGCGCGGCCAAGAACTGACAACATCAGGTTAGGGCCGTAGACGCGTTCACGCAGGCCGGCCGAGTGGAGATGATTCAGTGCCCAACGCACCGGTTGACCGTCTGCCACCACCAGTTCAAGACTGTTCAAGCGATAAAGGTGTGTTGGGTCGAGCACACCTTCCATGACTCCATGTACGGCAATCGCGGAGACACTAAAAGGGCCGCCACGATGGGCGGCGCCAATCACCATGTCAGTGGCGGTTTTCGCATCTGCGTCGTCAATCAGAACCCCAAGGATGTTTCTCTTTGCCACAGCACTCATGCGTGGACAACTCGAGAAGAGTCCTTCCACCGCTCGTGGTTCCGGTCATGGATCTCACGCAATATTGCCATGCTGTCAAACTGCAATGCGTACCCGGGATAGTGCGACTGGAATTTCCTGATGTCGCTGATCCACCAGATGTGGTCTCCCTTTCGATTCTCGCCACCGTACTGCCAGTTCATTTCCCGGCCCGAGATTTGCTGGCACATGGAAATAGCTTCCAGCATGGAACAGTTGGAAAATCGGCTGCCGCCGATGTTATAGACAACGCCTGATCTGGGCGACTGAAAAAACCTGTCGAAGGCCCGCACCAGGTCAGCGCTATGCAGGTTGTCGCGTACCTGCTTGCCTTTGTAGCCAAACACGGTATAGCGAGTCCCGGTGACATTGCATTTCATCAGGTAGGCTAGAAATCCATGCAATTGCGCGCCTGAATGGTTGGGACCGGTAAGACAACCGGCGCGAAAACATGCGGTCTTCAGACCAAAATACTGGCCATATTCCTGCACCATCACGTCGGCAGCTACCTTGGACGCTCCGAAGATGCTATGCAACGAATGGTCTACCGACTGCTCTTCGGTAATTCCGTGCTCGGCAAACTTGTGGCTTTTATCCAGTTCCCAGCGCGACTGCTGTTCCACCAGTGGAAGAGCATTGGGAGAATCGCCATAAACTTTGTTCGTGGAAGTAAAAATGAAGGGCGCTTCCGGGCAGAATTGACGGGTGGCTTCCAGCAGGTTCAGCGTGCCGGTGGCATTCACAGAAAAATCTGTGAGCGGCTCGCGTGCCGCCCAATCATGCGAGGGCTGAGCGGCGGTATGGACGACCAGAGAAATTTCTTTACCGAAACGCTTGAACAGTTCAAGAATGGCCGCATGGTCGCGAATATCGATATTGAAATGCCGGTAGTCAGGAACAGAGGCTTCAAGGTGCTTGCGCATCCACTCCGTGGAAGCTTCCGGACCAAAGAAATATTTGCGCATGTCATTGTCAATGCCTACGACATGCATTCCCTTTGCCGCAAAATAGCGGACGGCCTCTGAGCCAATCAAACCTGCCGATCCGGTGATCACGGCTACGCTCATGCGGGCCTCATCGGATGAGCCGGCGCAACGTGACCTGCCACAGAATTGACGGCTGAATCCTTCATCGCTTTGTCAGCACGGTAAAAACTTGCCTGGGCCATTGTCTAAGATAGTGACCGGATACTCTTGGTTAATGTTGTTGGAGACGATGCTGGGACGAGAATAGCATAGACATACAGGGTGGCGGCAACCTTCATTCAGCCACTCGATTGCATCGGTCGCTCGGAGCGTCGCTGATCTTAAATTCCCCGATCTTAGATCACAACCTGATCATCCTGAATAAGCGCGCGCTGCCGTTTCCCGCGCTCTCTTATAAATTGCCAGCAACATTTTGGCATTGGCAGCGCCGGTGTAATTGTTGTCAAAGGCTTGTCTGGCCCTGGAGCGCATCGTGCGCACCTCGTCGAGATTTCTTGAGCACCATTCCACCCGTTGGCCCAACTCAGCAACATTACCCGGGGTGAAATGAAATCCCGTTTCTCCGGAAACAATCATGGTGGCAGGCGGGCCGATATGAGTTGCCACAACGGGAGTTCCAACCGCGAACGCCTCCATAATGGTGCGGCCCATGGTTTCATACCACTCAGAAGGAAAGATGAGAAACTCTGCGTTCCGCATCAGGTCCAGGACTTCAGGCAGCGATTTTGCCCCAAGATATTCAACGCGTTTAGATTCTCGTGCAGTGGCGATAACACGCTCGGCCAGCGGGCCTTCACCGACAACTTTTAGCGGAACAGCTTCCTGTGCTCCCTTCCACGCGCTTAGCATCGTCGCAATTCCCTTTTCCGGGCTTAGCCTACCCACATACAGTGCGTAGCCGCCCCCTCCATTTCCCGGCAACGGACTTGGATGGATGAAGTTAGGTTTCACAGTGATTTTTTCGGAAGGCAACCCACCGGAGATATAAATCTCTCGCGCAAATTCAGACACAGCAATGTACGCGGCGACACGCTTGCGCCACGTACCGGCCAGCTTGTGGACTCCCACCATTCCGGCGACGACTGCGCTGGCAGCACGGCTGTTGCGATAGCAGGCATGTACCACGCCGTGCCATGGCAGGAATCGTCCCAGACATTCCTGGCAGAGGTGTTGGTCGCGAAAAAAGAGCGAGTTAACACACATAAGCCTGTAGTTATGCAGTGTCTGCACCACAGGAACGTGGTGGCGGGAAGCTGCGTAATAGACTGACGGAGACCACAGAGGAAAAAAGTTCTGCACGTGCAGAATGTCGAAAGCGCGGGCCCTCAGCAATTCATTGATGCGGCTATATGATTCCCGCGACCACACCGTTCGCATTGCTGTTCTCGCCTGGCCTAATTGTTCTATGCGGCGATTGTCTTCTTCCAGAAGCTCTACTTCATGCCCATGATCGCGGAGCAGCGCAGTTTCAGCGGCGCTCGACTGGTCTTCACCGCCCGGGACCAGGTATCGGTTATGGAGCATTAAGATTTTCATGTCGGCGAAGGCGCGCCGCGCTGGGAAAGAATTGTGTCATGGTCAGACTGGCTGCCCGCGACAGAGGCAGTCTGGGCGATCCATGCCTGGAACATCAGGACGGGCCACAATAAATATTGCCAGTTGCGGGCGCCTGAAACGTGCTCCTCCCACTTTGCGCGGATGGGTGGCACTGAGAACAGGCCATGCCGGCCCAGAGTCCCCGGTGCGAGAAGATCTTCCGCCCAGCTGCGCAGAGGTCCACGCAGCCAGAAATCAACGGGCATGGTAAAACCCATCTTCGGCCTCTCTATCAGGCTGGCTGGAACATAACGATTCAGCACCTGCCGGAGCGCCCATTTTGTTTTGCCGGCGCGAATCTTGAAATTTAGCGGCAAGCGCCAGGCAAGCTCAATGACACGGTGGTCAAGCAATGGCACACGGGCTTCAAGACTCACTGCCATGCTGGCACGATCCACCTTGGTGAGGATGTCATCAGGCAGATAATTGGTAAGGTCCGTTAACATCGCCATCTCCGGCGCGGTCGGCATTGTGCTGAAGTTGTGGATCGCCTGCAGCAATTCCGGGTATTCGTTGGAACCCAGAACCAAGTCTGCTGGTTCCGGCCACATGGAGACGGCACGAAGATAGATTTCAGCAGGGTCCTGGGCAGCAAGGTGGTCGGCGAGACGGTACAGCTTGTGGCCGGGCGAGATACTGAGCCTTCCCCGCAATAGAAACAATCCCAGCCATTTATCGATCATGCCAGGCGGAACTGTGCGAATCAGCCTGGCCAGCCCGATGGCGGCTGGTCTGGGAATTCTTTTGAGAATGTTCCAGAGCGAATTCACAAAGGTGTAACGGAAGTATCCGCAAAACAGCTCGTCGCCGCCGTCACCGGAAAGAGCAACCGTCACTTTCTGCCGGGCCAGCTTTGACACCAGATGCGTTGGGATCTGCGAAGAATCGGCAAAGGGCTCGTCATACATGGATGGCAGCAGAGGCACCAAGTCCAGCGCGTCCTTGGCTGTCACAAAAAGCTCGGTGTGATCTGTGCCGAGATGTTGCGCAATCTTGCGGGCATGATCGGCCTCATTGAATGCATCTTCGTGAAAACCGAGCGTGAAGGTCTTGACCGGACGGCTACTCTGCGACTGCATGAGAGCAACTACCAAAGAAGAGTCTATTCCGCCGGAAAGAAATGCCCCCAGCGGGACGTCGGCAATCATACGAAGTCGAACTGCATCTGCTAACGTCGTATGCAGCCCCTCCAAAATCTCTTCGTCGCTTCCCTCGATCCTCGATTTGACACCTTCGCGCGCGACATCCGCAGCCGACCAAAAGGGAGTAACCACCGGAGATGCTTCGGCGGCGCTCAGCGTCAGAATATTGCCGCCCGGAAGCTGGTGAATACCGCGGTAAATGGAGTGGGGGGCAGGAACGTAGGCGCAGCGCATGTAAGCAGCCAGGGAGTCGCGGTCGATCTGAAGCTGAAATCCCGGAAAAATCTTAAGAGCCTTCAGTTCGGAAGCGAAAACGAAACTTCCGTCAATATGCCCGTAGTAAAGCGGCTTGATTCCGACGCGGTCCCGGACCAGATGAAGCCGTTGTTCGAAGCTGTCGTACAAGGCGAAGGCAAACATGCCCACAAAGCGCCGCACCGCTGCTTCCAGCCCCCAGCGTTCGATGGCCGCCAGCATGACTTCCGTATCGGAATGCCCTCGCCATTCATGCGAGCCGAATTCCGCCCGAACCTCTTCGTAGTTGTAAACCTCGCCATTGAAGATTATGCTATAGCGGCCGGAAGAAGAGGCCATCGGCTGATGCCCTTCAGCAGAAAGATCGATGATGGAAAGTCTTCGGAAAGCAAGGCCGATGCCCGCTTTGTTATCGTAGAAAACACCGGAATCATCCGGGCCGCGATGGGCCAGCGTGTTTCCCATCCGATTGAGGAGTGCAATCGGATCTTCAGCAAGCGGTTTTTTAAGCCAGAATCCGGCTATTCCACACATGTGTGCTTTCCCCGGCTATTCCCGGCCTGCATAGAAATCCTACCAAAATATTTGACCCGTTAGATAACACATAGCAATTCCTGCGGGCATTGCTTCATCTCCATTATCGAAAGCACGGGCTTAAAGGAGTTGGCTATACTGCTCGGCCACTCGCGAGGGGACAAATTGTTCGATTGGATCGGAAGGCTCTCGACGGCGAACGTCAGTCTTTTTGGGCCTGCTCAGAGCTGACACAATGGCTTCAGCCATAGCGGACCGATTCTCCGTTTGAAAGAGCACAATGCGCGGATCGACGGATTGAAGTTCACGCATCGCGCCCACGCAATCGCTTGCCACCACCGGAGTTCCCAAAGCAAGCGCCTCCAGCAGCGAATTTGGCAGGCCTTCCGCGCGCGACGGCAGAATAAAAAGATCTGCATTGGCCATGAACACCCACGGGTTTTGCACAAATCCCCGAAAATCAATCGTTTCAAACAAGCCGAGCTTTCGCGCCTGATCTTTCAACCGCGACTCGTCAGGGCCTTCACCCAGAATGGTGAGCTGCGCGCCGGGAAATTTCTGGAAGACAATCGGCATCGCATCGAGCAGGAGATCAAAGCCTTTTTCCTTGCGCAAACGGCCGGCGGCCACCAGATTTGGACCAGGGGTGCGATACGGATTGCGAGCGGCGTGGGCCGATCTCTGGATCATTCCTACATCCACCGGGTTATAGATGCGGACCATCTTTCCCGGGGGTACACCAAAACGCCCGGCCAAATCACGCTGCATCGCATCGGAGAGACAGATAATTTTATCGGCATGGCGGTATAAATGACGATAGAAGAAGTCCCATAGGCGCGGATGTTCCGTATCTTTTATCAGATATGCGCTCGGCGTAGTGGCTTCCCTGATCAGGAGACGAACATTCCCTGGAAAGACCGGTCGAGCAAGAATCGACATCACGTTGAGGTGAGAAACGGTTGACAGAATGGTCTGCGGTTTTATTTCCCATGCCAGCCTGACGATACTGGGCAAGCAATAGCGCATTCGCGCGACGCGCATGTGGTGGACAACCACTTCGGAAGGGAGGTCCTCAAGAGAGACGCTTCCTGCCTGTACCAGGCCCAGGTGGCATTCCAGCCGGTTGTGGTCCAGATGGCGAAGAAGGGTGAGGATCACGCGCTCTGCGCCGCCGATTCCTCCAACGAACGCGGGGACCAGGAACAGAACTCTTTTACGGATGGCGGTCATTCAGGAGAGGCTTTCTCGAGCTTGGCGAAGACAAATTCGTTGTTGCCTTTGGGCTGAATCGGGGTTTTAAGTGTAATGAGCTCGAATCCACGGCGATGAAAGAAATCGCAAATTGATTCGGCTTTCGCAACTTCAAAAGGATAGCCTCCAAGCCAATCGAGAATATCGACAAAGTACGACATTCCCCTGGACTTCTTATATTCGCGAAATCGGCGCATTGGGTTCTTCCGCAATAGAAAAACGTCCTTAATAAAGCCTTTCATAAGGATGTAAGAGCCGAACCCGGCGATGATTGGCACTCGCCATGCAAGACTGGCGGAATAACGCTGCTTGACTGACCTCCAGGCTTTCGAGCGGCGGCCTTCATCGTTGTAAATGGCAATAAAAAGCCTGCCGCCCGGACGGACCCTGGCGCTCACGTTCTCCAGAGCCTGCCACATATTTCCCGTATGGTGAAGCACGCCCCAGGAATAGACCACGTCAAAAAGCCCCAACTGGGCCAGGTAACTCTGGTCCAGCACGCTACCTTGCTCTACAACCCAGTTTCGGGCGTCAGGGTAATAGCGCTGCCTGAGTTCACGTGTGCAAGCCACACTCTGTGGGTCATAATCAAAGGAATATACCCGGCTTGCTCCGAGCCGGATTGCAGCGAGCGAAAAAAGGCCGCTGCCACTGCCTATATCGATGAATGATTTGCCATGCAAGTTCTCAACAGCCAACATTTCACAGAGGGATTTCTCGGCCTCAGCAATTCTTTCGTCATCCAAAAACGACAAGAAGCGCTGCCAATTTTTGCCGAAGGCAAACCGGCGCGGTTCAGAGCCTGGTCCGATCTTGCCGGCGACAGTAGCTTTTGTTGTGGAGGCTGTCTCTGTCACTCAAAAACCATTCCTCAGCTTCGACTGAAAAGGTAGTCATTGCAATTGTTACCGACTCGAACTTCGCTATACCGCAACCTGAGCCACGTTCCTCATAGAAAGAGGTCAAAGCGGATGGGGACGCGAACTCAAAAGGATAATCCCCCTGCCCGATCCACGGCGTCATACCAAGGAGACATTCCCCGGTCTTTGATGTAATTCTTACAGCGTAACTTGGTACGTCGGGGTGGTGAACAACGGGTTTGCCCCGACCCAGCCAGGAACCAGCAGTGCATAAGTTTCTTCAGGCTGTGAACATTTCGCCATTCGGGACTGTTTTCCTCAGGGATCTGACTCTGAGTTTTCCCCACATTGCTCGCCATCTATTATATAGCGCTGCTGGTGTTAGGATAGCCGAGTTGCTTCTTCTGCTGGAAGATTGGTCGTGATATAAATGTTCGATTCCAGCAAATTTTTCACCGCGCATGTTAACAATTTCTCCAGAAAAACAAGAACCCAGCTCTGCGACAAAGAAGATCACAAGCTCAATAGCTCACGCAGGCTGGACTCTTCTGCTCAGAGTCGGACGGATCACGACTCTCCTGCCGCGTATTAGAGGCTTTTACAAGCTCCGCAGTTTTTATCAAAGGTTTCTTCCCGAGGCGTTTCTGATGAGGGCCCCGTTTGACGGCGATCTGGTTCTTGATCTAGACCCCAGGGACAACGTGGGACTTTATCTTTGGCATTATCCTGATTTTTTTGAGAAAGAAGAGATAGCGGCTTTTTGCGCGTCCATAACAACGGATTGCGTAGTTCTTGATGTCGGCGCCAATATAGGCCTGTACACAATGCTGGCCGCGAAGCGCGGCGCAAAAGTGTTCGCCATAGAGGCCGACCCGCTTAACGCGGCGTTGCTTCGCCATAACGTTAGGCTGAATGGATTCGAAGATAGGGTGACGATCCTGGAGATGGCGGCCACTGATGTTGAGAAAACTGTCCCGCTTTATCGCACCCTGCACAGAATGGGGGAATCAAACATCGTGCGGAAGGGCGTTCTCTCTGGTAACGTTCAAGGCCGGCCCATCGATTCTCTAAATCTTCCGCCGCTCGCAGTTTGCAAGATGGATATCGAAGGAGCGGAGCTAATGGCCCTTATGGGCATGCAGCACACTCTGGAGCGGTCACCCGGGTTTAAGCTGTTTGTCGAATATGCCGAATTATTTCCAAACAGTGCGGCCCTTCTGGAATATTTCCGGGCCAATTTTTCGACTCTGCAGATCATAGAAGAGCCTGGGATGGACCCGCATGGCTGCATCCCAGACTATTGCAATTTTTTCCTGATGCGTTAATGCAATGGTATTCCAAAAATCTGTGCGGGCCGTGGTCCCCTCTTAGTGTTCGGAACTGGAACAGCCAAGCACACCCCCGGTTTATTTAACGCCATATCCCCGCCGGCGCTACCTGGTTCTAAAGCAATCGCCACGAAAACGACTTGAAAAATAGAGTGAGGAACCTCATCGGGACAGGCTGCAATTTTTTCCACTTTCCGAAAACTTTTCGCCCCGTTCCATGATACGGTGTCTCAACCATCAACACTACACACAGGCAAGATAACAGACCAAGCTTATCTTATCGGAGCCCGTCGCCTGGAATCTCGATCGTCAGCGAACTCGCCGGGCCGTGTTACTTAAGCTTCCTGAAATTGAAAGGAGAGAATCACTAAATGAGGAAAATCACATTACTCAATCTGCTGGCAATTACGCTGATGGGAACAAGCGTGATGTATGGCCAGGCCAGCCGTACCTGGGTTTCCGGCGTGGGGGACGACGCGAACCCCTGCAGTCGCACCGCCCCTTGCAAGACCTTTGCCGGCGCAATTTCCAAAACCGCTGCTGGCGGTGAGATTGACGCTTTGGATCCCGCCGGATATGGAGCGGTTACCATTACCAAGGCAATTACCATTGACGGTGGCGGGGGCCAGGTGGCTTCAGTCCTGGTCAGCGGCACCAACGGCATCGTGGTCCAGGCCGGCCCAAGTGACGTTGTGATTCTGCGCAACCTCAGAATCAACGGCATCGGCACCGGCATCAACGGCATCCGCTTCCTTTCCGGCAAAGACCTGAACGTTGAAAACTGTTACATTTTTGGCTTCACGACCAATGGCCTGGACATTGCACTGAATCAGGCCACCCAGGCCACGGTGCACGTGTTCCATTCGGTTTTCAAGCAGAATGGAGGAGTAGGAATCCGGGCAACGAATGCTGTTGCGCCTTCAGTGAAAGTCGGCGTCGACTTCTCGGAAATCGCCCTCGACAATATTGGCGTTGAAGCGGCGAGCCATAGTTCCATTGAGATCAACAACTCCATGATTTCAGCCGCCGCGTCCGATGGAATCAAAGCCGATTCTACTACCGGTCCTGATTCCATCATCGGCATCGACCACAGTGAAGTCCTTAACGGTGGCAACGGCGCAACTTCAACCGCCGGCTCCATTGTTATTGGAGACACAACTTTTGCCTATAACACCGGCACGGCCTTTAACAAAACCACCGGGGGTATGTTTACTTTTAGCGATAATCGGCTGCATGACAACGGCGCGAATGGCACACCTACACCGTTCCCAAAACTGTAGTTCAGCAGTCGCTTAGTGTCATATGCGGGCAGGACCAGAAAGTCCAGCCCGCATTTTTGTCTGCTGGCCCGATTCTGTGAAGGACTTGCGTTCACAGAGCTGTATCATGGCCGCCGTTTCTCCGCGTTGGACACTCTCCGCACGATTTCCGTGAAGACTTGGTCCCACAAGCTCAGAACGCGCGTCAAGCCAAAGCGCTCAGTCACCTCCGGGGCGCGCGCCGCAAGCCGAGCCCGTTTGTGAGGGTCACTCATCAGATGATCCATAGCAGCAGCCAATGCGGTAACATCTTCAGCAGGAACCAGCAAGCCATCCACGCCGTTGCGGACGATCTCTGAAGGCCCTGATGGGCAATCGAAGCTGATTGCGGGCACACCGCACGCCATTGCTTCACATAGAGCGTTGCCAAAGCCTTCAAATCGCGACGGGAACACAAACAAATCAGCGGCCCGCAGCACGCAGAACGGATCGGCCAATGCGCCTGTGAACTCAACTCGGTTTGTGAGATTAAGCTTTTGGGCCTGCGCCTCTAACTGATCTCTCAGTGGGCCATCTCCCAGGATCTTGAGCGACCAACTGGAATGCCGGGCCGCGACACGAGAAAAGGCTTCAAGCAGGAGATCAAACCCTTTCTGCTCGACCAAACGCCCCATGCCAACAATCAAGTGCCCGGTTTCATCTCCATTGTGACTCTCGCCGGCAGGCACAAGCAAAGGCCCCGGATCGACGGGATTGGGAACAACAAAACCCCTTGCGCGGATCTTGCTTTGGAACCAGTCCAACAACGGCCGGCTCACGCAGACGAGTGCATCAGCACGGCGATATACAAGCCGCCGCAGCATTTGCCAGTGCCAGCCGATGGGATGGTAGGCGGGATGAACGTGTTCAGTAACAATCACCGGGATATCAAGGCCGTGAGCAGCAAGTAGGGTAAGAACATTAGAAATATCCATGAAACCGATAACGAGATCTGGTTCTGAGTCGCGGATGCCGTGACGGAGCGCGCGAACGATTCTAAGATTCCGGATCCCTCCATGAAGCAGGTGCCTTGCCATGCCATCTCTCAGTCTTAGCTGGCGAAGGACGATTGCGGGATGGAGCGGATAAGCAGGGACATCCTCTCGTTCCAGCGTAATCATCGTAACGTTGAAGCCGCGCTCCGCCCAAGCGCTGGCGAGCACGGACGCGGTTCTTTCCGCCCCGCCGCGACCGAGTGACGCAATTACCAGAGTTAAACGCATACGATTAATGTGTGGCTTTTACATGTGCCACAGGAACCCTGGACAACCGTTCCCGGCTCAGGTATCTGATCGACCAGATAGAAACAATCAAGAATGAGACAACGTAAACAATTGAGGTGGACACGGCAATTCCAGCAACATTCCACACGCGCATGAGTGCAAGATTGAGAACCACGTCCAGAACCAGATTGATCGCGGATGCATACATCAGCACGTCATTGCGGCGGACGGATGAGATAAAGCGGACAAAAAGCATGCTGCCTATGTAGAACGGAATCTGAATGGCGTAACAGGCCTGAACCGTGCTGACTACAGCAGTATCCAGACTGGTAAAAGCGCCGCGCTGGAAAAGCGTCCGAACCAGAAAATGGGAAGATAACATCAACGCAACTGTACACGGAACGCTGACCGAGAGAATGAGCAAGGTATAACGCTTCAGCGTATGGCGGCAACCCTCCCAATCGCCGGAAGCGGCCATTCTGGAGAAGTAGGGCAATGCTGCGGTGCTTAACGCCGTGGCCCCAATGGCGAGCAAGCCGAAGGGAATTTTGTTGCCATAGCTTAAGGCTGACACGCTGCCGGGGCCTAATTTTGCAGCCATAACCTGGTCCACCACAGGCGTGGCTCCCATGAGCAGGCAACCGGCCATCATGGGGCCAGTTTGAGACAAAACCAGCCGCACGCGCGGGGCAAATCCATACCATCGCATGGCTCCCATGATCTGATGTTTTCTGGCGAAGTAATAAAGCAACGCAGCTTCCACAAAGCTACCGGCAACGGTGCCTAAAGCCAGGGCAAAGCCGGAGCCGGGACTCCGCCAGAAAACAATGCAAAAAAAGACCGCCAAGGGCGTGAGAATGGGGATAAGCGCAGGGAGCGCGAATTTTTCAATGGCATTCAACACCGTGGTCAGGAAGGTGGCAAGCCCGCTCAGGACCAGCCAAGGCGCTAGAAGGTAAAGAAACCGGTGGGTGAGCTCCTGCTTGTCAGGCACGAAGCTATGAGCCAGATAAGGCAGGTAGAGAGGAGCCAACAGAACGAGCGCGATGGCCACGGCGACCAGGGCCGCGCCTGTAAGAAGCATGACGCCTGAAAGCAATTGCCGGGCAGAGGCCTCGCCTTCTTTCTGCCGCGTTTCCACCAGAACGGGAATCAGGGCGGCAGATACCGCGGCTACAATCAGATTGATCGCGAATGCGGGCAACATGAATGCAAACAGAAATGCGTCTAGATTGTCACTGCGGCCAAAGGAATGGGCGACGGCAAGGTCTTTTGCGGCAGTGACGGCCTTGACCACGACGGTGGCGAGCGCAACGGCAAAGGCGGCGCGAAAGATTTTCTTATTGATGGAATCTTGTGCGGTGAAAAGCTTCAATCTCATCGTTGGGGGCGTCACGAGTTGGCATTCATTATATCTGACAGCCTGACATGCGGACCGCCGACTCTTATTGCATTAGTAGGTTTTATTTTCCATTATAAATCGCTGCCTTGGATTTTTTCGCACTCGAATTAATCAATAACCGTCACAAGCATGATATGTTTTTGGAGAAATGGACGTGGTGCTGTAACGTTGTGATCCAGTTGATTCGCTCGATTTGAGATGTCATGCCATACGCAGTATGATCGGCGTTTTCTCTTTTGATTTTTTCATTATCGGCTTTGGCATAGAATTGAAAACAGATGAATTGCCCCTTTTGCGAGTCTTCATCACACATTGAACATCAAGTCCGAGAAATGATGTTTGGCCTGCGCCAGAAATTCACCTATCTTGAGTGCTCCGGCTGTGGCGTTCTTCTTCTCGCTAATCCCGCGCACAATCTCTCAGATCACTACCCGAAAGATTATTACAGCTTTGCTACAACGAACGGACTTACTAAAAAATTAAAATCATTCGGTCTGTCTCTCGGTCGTCTTGGGCTGCGCCGGCTTATCCATTCTGTCCTTCCGATGCCTACCGTGGACTTGATATACAAGCTCGACATGACACCGGGCATGAAAATTCTCGACGTGGGTGGGGGCAGTGGCAAGCTAGCGAAGGAATTACGGCAAGCTGGTTTCCATCATGCGCTGTGTATTGACCCATTCACCTCACAAGAAACCCCATACTGCCGCAAGATCACGCTTTCCGAACTTGAAGGCACCTGGGATCGGATTATGTTTCATCATTCTTTTGAGCACATTGAAGATCAACTCGGCACGCTGATAGAAGTAAGGAACAAGCTTTCCCCCAAAGGGCTGTCCATGATTCAGGTTCCAGTAGCTTCTTGGGCGTGGCGCCATTACGGTGTTGACTGGGTACAACTCGACGCCCCGCGGCATATGTGCATCCATACACCAGCCAGTATGAGGAGGGCGGCGCAACTCGCAGGCTTAAATGTCAGGGATATGAAGAGTGACTCCGGTGCATTCCAGTTTTGGGGCAGCGAGCTTTATCGCAGGAACATACCTCTGATTGAAGGACAACGGAATTTATCGAAATACTTTGACGCTAAAACAATGAAGAAATATGCTGCCGAATCAAAAGCGCTAAATGCTTCCGGTGAAGGTGATCAGGCAACATTCATCATCACCGCAATCTAGTGGCGCAAAGATTGTTCGGTGAAGGGAAATGTGATTCCCACTGAACGGTGAAACCTCTGTGTACCAGCATTTTATCGTTTCAGGCGCTGCAGCAGATAAATGAAAGGCGCACGTTGCGCCGGGGTAAACATCCATAACCACAACGCCGGCACAGCAACAAACAATACCGCACAAACGACAATAATTTTGATCGCCATGCCTGCAATCAATGCCACACCTAGATTCAGCGCCAGCGCTCCGGCGATCATCAGCGGCAATCGGGTAACAATAAAACGGCACTCAGGCAACAATCGAGAAGAAAACCAGAAAAGAAGAAACGTGTCGATCATCACCCGCAGGACCCACGCGACTGCTACGCCAGTAATACCCCATGATCGAGCCAGGAAGAACAGCAGCACTACATAGACGGGAAGCTCCATCAGATGGAATTTGGCGGTGAGGTCAGGCCGCCCTACGCCTTGCAAATGCGCAAACGGCACATGGGCCATGCAGTTCATAAAAACCGCCACGGCCAGCAGTCGCGCTACCGATGCGCTGTTGTGGGCGAAATCGCTGCCCAGCCAAAGCGCCAGCCCTTCAGGCGCAAAAATCACCAGAAGTAGCGTGACCGGAAGCAGCACAACAAAAATGTATTTGACTCCGCTTTCATAAAGGAAAGCCAGGCGGGCGCGATCGCCGGAATTTGTCGCGGAAAATACGGGAAACAAAACCCCGACAAGCGCCGTGGAAATCAGCCACAGTTTGGTCACCACTTCATACGGGATGGAGTAATAGGCCACTGCGGCGATTGAAATAACGCTACCGATCAGGAACCGGTCAAAGGTAACCATGACCGGGCCCAACACGTTGCTTACCGTCATCCAGCCGCCAAAAAGGAACAACGGCTTGGCAGAAGGAGCGTCAAAGCCAAAGCCGCTCCGCAAAGTGGGCATGACGTGAAAACAAGCCCACAGATGGGCGGCACAGGCAACAATTCTTGCCGCTACAAGTACCGCAATAATTGGAATCAGGCTATGGGTGAAGGGCAGAAGGGCAACCGGTCCCAGATAACTGAAGATCCCCATGGGAACACGGATGGCGGTTGCCAAACGGAAATGCTGCACAGCCTCAAGCACTCCGCGGAGCCCGGCAGTAATCACCACTATCGGAACCGCCGCGCCAAGCCAATAAAACGAGCCCAGCGCTTCATGAGAAAGCGAAGCTGGGACTTTTAGCAATCGCTCAACGAGAAGCGGCGTAAGGAAGAGGGTCAGGATTGATCCGACCAGTCCCACTCCCGTCATGAGGAAAAGTGAGGTCCAGATCAAGGACGGGATTTCAGCTTGACGGCGCTGGCCAAGTCGTTCAGCCACCAGTTTGGTCAGCGCCCGTGAAAGTCCGAGATCGAACAAACTAAAATATCCGATCACGACCCATGCCAGGCTGATGATTCCCAGGCGTTCCGTACCCAAACCGCGTTTGAGCACGGGCAAACACACCACCGCCACGACTACTGGAAAGCAATTGCCGAAGAGGTTCCACAGAGTATTTCCGGCAAGAGAGCGCCCGCTCGGCACCGCGGTATCGAAAGATACGACTTCCGGATCAAGGTTCTCCGAGGCTAAAGATATATCTTGTGGGATGGTCTTCATTCTTTGTCTGCTTCGCGCTAGAGAAGCAAGCGCGCGGGCCTTTGTCTCTTTCCAGAGGTTTCCATCTTTGCAATCTCCAATTCTTCCCGCACCATTTCGGTCACCAGTTCGTCAAACGTGGTGCGCGGAGTCCATCCAAGTTTTTCTCTGGCCTTGGCGGCATTCCCTAAAAGGTTTTCAACTTCGGCCGGTCGAAAATAGCGGGGATCAATCGCCACGATACGCTCGCCTGTCGTAACGTCAAAGGCTGCTCCATCCTGGCCTTTCCCTTCCCAGCGAAGCCCCATCCCAAGCTTTTGCGCCACGGCACAAACAAAGTCACGAACCGAATGCTGCTTGCCCGTGGCGATCACGTAGTCTTCAGGACGGTCCTGTTGCAGCATCAGCCACATCGCTTCCACGTAATCGCGGGCGTGGCCCCAATCCCGCCTGGCCTCAAGGTTGCCGAGATAGAGGCAGTCCTGAGCGCCCAACTGGATGCGCGTAAGAGCGCGGACGATCTTGCGCGTAACAAAGGTTTCGCCGCGCACCGGCGACTCATGGTTAAAAAGAATCCCGCTGCAGGCGTAGATGCCATACGTTTCGCGATAGGTGGCAGTAATCCAGTGAGCATAAAGTTTGGCAACGCCGTACGGCGATCGCGGATAAAAGGCCGTGGTCTCACTCTGGGGAACTTCCTGCGCTTTGCCGAACATTTCTGACGTTGAGGCCTGGTAGAACCGCGTTTTGCGCTGCAGGCCGAGACTGCGGACCGCTTCCAGCATGCGCAACGGGCCCAGCGCGTCTGACGCCACGGTGTATTCAGGCTGCTCAAACGATACAGCTACGTGGCTTTGGGCCGCGAGGTTATAAATTTCATCGGGCTCGACCAGTTGTATGGTGCGCTTCAGACTGCTGAAATCAGTCATGTCACCATAATGGAGAAAAAAACGGCAGCCTTCAGTGTGCGGGTCCTGGACCAGATGGTCGATTCTACCGGTGTTGAATGAAGACGAACGGCGCCTGATTCCGTGGACTTCATAGCCCTTTTGCAGAAGAAGCTCCGCGAGATAGGAACCATCCTGGCCCGTCACGCCAGTGATCACTGCCCGCTTAAGCGCCATGCTGCTTCTCCATCATCAGGCCCATGTTAAACGCGGCTCATATGCACAAGACAGGTTTCTTCCTGTTTCCTGGACTTGAGCCTTCCTATTGTAAGTGAGTAAGAGCGCTTTGCACGCGCCGGCGCAGGCACGGTTCCGGAGAGAAATCTGATTGGCCCGGATGATCAGTGACCAGAGCCTCGAAAGACGACAGGAACGGTCTTGCAAAGAATTTTCAGGTCCAAAAACACGTTCCAGTTTTCAATGTACTCCAGATCAAGCATGACATTTTTTTCGAAAGATGGATCATGGCGGGCGGTCACCTGCCAAAGACCAGTAAGTCCGGGCGTGACGTCGAGCCGGCGGAAGTGTTCCAGATCATAGCGCTTGAAATCATCTTCAGGATGCGGACGCGGCCCCACCACGCTCATATCGCCCTTGAAGACGTTAAAGAGTTGTGGAAGCTCGTCAATGCTGTACTTACGGAGGAAGCGGCCGAGGCGGGTGATGCGAGGATCGTCCACGATCTTGAAGGTAGCGCCGTTGCGCTCATTCATATGCATCAGGCCATTCTTTTGTGCATCGGCATCGGCACACATAGTACGGAATTTATAGCACCGGAATTTACGTCCTTTGCGGCCCACACGCCATGCTTTATAGAGGATTGGCCCTGGCGAGTCGATCTTGACTGCAATGGCAGTCAACAGCAACAAAGGAGAAGTAACTGTCAAGGTAACGATGCTGATAAACAGGTCCATCAGGCGCTTCACAAAAAGGCCAAGAGCAGGTATTGGCTGGCGATTGAGTTCCAACACTGGAACGGAGCCGATGTAATTCATGCCGGCGCCGATGGCTAGGCCTCCGTAGAGATCAGGGACAACCTTAACGCCAATGCGCTGGCGGCGAGCCTCCAGAACGATCCGAACAACCAAGTCACGGCTGATGGATGGAGTGAAATAAATTTCGTCGATAAAGTTTTCAGTGAGGATGCGCGGCAGATCATCGGGCGTGCCCAGGCAGAAAGGCCGTGTGCCGGGTTCCCAATCTACAAATCCGCAGAATGTTTTGCCCAACTGAGTGTGGCTTTGTAAATAAGAGCGGAACGCTTGTCCCACTTCTCCGCTGCCAACAATAAGGATGTGCTGATTGCCAATGCCGCGCTCAATCCGCTTCAGGTTATAGCGCTCCATCACGTAGCGCAGGCAAAGAACGCCCGCCAGACTGAAAAGCGGCGTGCTGGCGACAATCAACCGCGGAACAGCTTGTTCGCCCGCGATGAACACTATCATGATGGAAATCATGGAAGACACCATGAAACCCTTCAGGATTCTTACGCGTGCGCCCCTGGCTGAACGAATTGCAGCATCAGAATAAAGGTTTTGGGCGGCGTTGCAGATCACAGTGAGGCAGGCATAGGTAAGCAGGAATACAAACAGACGAAGAGGCGGAGTGGTGACATCCACGGGCGAGACTCCAACGAGATCGCCCAGAAAGTCACGGCCTGAATAAGCCGCGTAACCGGAAACGATTACGATCAGGGCCTCCAACATGGCAACGGCCGCACCGAGCCCGGTCCCTTTTTCATGTGCCAGAGCACGATGAATCTGGGTCCCTGCAAAGTGCGACACTTCCAAGAGATTACCTTGTTCCTTTATTACCTCTTGTGTAGACACCGTAGCCTCCTGACTGTGTCTGTGCTCATGCCTGCGAAATCTCGTCCGGCCGTCCTGCACGATGGCGCGGGATGCTGCTCACGGAGCTTGAATTTCTACGGCCAACGCGAAGCACCTGGGAAATCAATATGCGCCTTGGATCATCCTGGTCCCAGCGGTCCCACCAGTTTTTGATGACGTAACCCAGGCAAGCCAGCAACGCGCTCAGCAATGTTCCCAGAGGAATAATGACCTTCCATGAAGGTTCTCTTCTCTCCGGGGTTGAAGCGGGATCCAATATTTTGACGGACGGGATTTCCTTGGCTTCCTGGATTCTGGCCATTTCATATTGCTGTGTAAGCAATTCGACTACCGTTTCGCGAATCTTAGTTTGACGATAAAGATCGGCCCACTTCACTCCCAGCAATGGCAGGTTCTTGACTGAAGGGTAGGGACTGGTGGGATCCTGGACGCCCGACGCGCGGCCCGAATTGAGCTTGGCCAATGCGCGTTCCAGTTCATTCACATGGGCCTGCACGCTCTTTACGCGAATATTCTCTTCCGTGTAAGTCTGCTTCAGTCCTTCCAGTTGCGCCTTTGCCGCGATCAACTCACCCTGAAGCCTGGCTGCGGCCTCGACTGTGACTTTGGTCTGTTCCGGCACATCCAATGCCATGTTGGTACTGGCAAATTGGCTGAATTGCCGCTCCGCATCCTGCAGATTGCTGTTTTCATCGGCCAGCCGGCCCTCGATAAAAATGCGTTCGCGGCGCGCTGCTGAGGTGGAAACCTTGGCCATGACCGAACCGAGTTCCTCTACATAGGCATTGGCAAGTTCAGCGGCCAATGCGGCGTCATGGTCGCGCACGGAGATGGCAATCACGCCGCTCTTTTTATCTTCACTAATCGCGGTGCGAGACGAAAGTTTCTTTCGTGCATCTTCCATGTAGGACTTGTCGTACCTCTTGCGCAGATCAAAACGGTTGATCAGGTTGTCCTGAACGGTGCGGCTTTCCAGCACTCTGGCGAAAATGGCGCTCGTGCTTTTCATCCCCATGAGGTCGCCCGCCATGCCAATAAGGCCAGGCGATTTTGAAAGAGCGGGAACAAGTGAAGCTAGCCCAGAACCGCCGCTATCCGGGGGCATGATCTGGGCAGTGCTTTCATATTTGGGATAACGCCAGGCGACGATCAGGGACAGGACAAAGCCGAGGAGCACCCATCGAAAGATCTGGCGGCGCTGGAGCCAGAGATGGTAAAGCGCATCTGTCCACCGCAGCCAGCCTGGGCTGGGCGCAGACAGTTGGGTCCCATTGGCTTCACTTCTGAGAACTTCTCTTTCGGCCTCGCTTAGCGGCATCCGCCAGCCTCCCTTGCATACATCCAAGCGGGCCTAGCGATCCAATTCCCCACAATTTTCAGCGGACCAGATTTTAGAACTTCCAATTTACGTCCAATCCCCTTCCAAACGTCTTAAACGTCTTCCATCATATAAAGTTGCAGAACAAAACCAAACTGTTGCCGCCCTAGGTAGAGAGAACACCGTTTCACTCTGAGAGAAGCTTTAAAAAAAGCGCCTCTTCCCTGCCAAGAGCCAAATGCTGTTTCAACACTACTGCATTTGTATAACCACTCAGCTTACCTTAAATCGGCAGAGCAAGTTAGCCATGAGGCAAACAGGTTACGAATCCAGATTATAAACCTCCGCAGCAGCATTCTCCATTGACGAGAGAGGTGACTGCACCAGATTTGGTTCAGTACCCTTGGTGTGTCGGTTTGAAGCAGTGCCCCACACATGTGGGTGGAAAAGCAACAGGCATGTAACGCGTATCTAGCGTTGTTTTTAGCGTTGTTTTAGCGCGGTCTTAGCGCCGCACGAAATGGTCTTCCGCTTGCACTGATAGTCAAGGGTTTTTGGGCGTTTGAGTTGCCAAGTTGTGACCAACTCAAATTGCCGCACACGATCCGGATCAGAGCAGGTACTACAAAGCCAGCAGTTCTGATTGACGATCACGCCTTTAAGAATAGATACTGACACGACAAATAATCCCAAGTAACTGGTAGCGGGATTTGTTTTGCTTGGAGAAAAGCAAGAACATGCAAATCTCTGTAATCGGTTCGGGCTACGTGGGTCTGGTTGCAGCAACATGCCTAGCGGAGTTGGGTCACAAGGTAATTTGCGTTGACAGTGATTCAGCTAAGATTGCAGCCTTGAATGCCGGCGAAACCCTGATCCATGAAGACTATTTACAAGAGCTGTTAAGCAGGCATCGCGGCAACCGCCTTTCATTTTCCACCGACCTTCAGTCAGCGGCGCGAAATTCCGTTGTCATTTTTATTGCGGTGGGAACTCCCTCCGCTGAAAATGGCGCCGTTGATCTGTCGTGTGTTGAAGCGGTTGTTCAATCGCTTGCCACCGCGATGAATGGGTACAAGGTCATCGTGGAAAAGAGTACGGTCCCGGTCTACACCAGCGAGCGGGTGCATAACGCGCTCAGCCCCAAAGGCCACGCGAAAGCAGAATTTGACGTGGTTTCAAATCCTGAATTTCTGCGTGAAGGCACTGCCGTTACGGATTTTCTGTATCCCGACAGAATCGTTGTGGGATCCGGCAGCGAACGGGCAGCGGCAATCATGCGGGAGATTTATGCCCCGCTGGTTGACGGTTCCTACGCTCAACTGGCGAGCGCGGTCCCCAAACCGGAGCCGGCACGCGCCATCCCGATGTACATTGAGACTTCCCCACGCAGCGCAGAGCTGATCAAGCATGCGTCCAATGCGTATCTGGCATTGAAGATCTCATTCATCAACGCGGTGGCAAGCTTTTGTGAATCTGTGGGAGCAAACATTGAAGAAGTCTCAAAGGGGATCGGCAGTGACAGCCGCATTGGTCCGGAATTCCTGCGGGCCGGCATTGGCTATGGCGGTTCATGTTTCCCCAAGGACGTTGCGGCATTCCGCGCGGTGACGCACGAATTCGGATTCGAATTTCCGTTGCTCGACGAAATCAAAAGAATCAACGACGGGCAGCGTGTACGGTTTATCGGCAAAGTCCGGAGCGCATTGCGGACGATCAAAGGCAAGAAACTGGCCGTGCTTGGGTTGGCTTTTAAGGATGGCACAGATGATGTGCGCGAATCACCGGCAATCAATGTGATCGAGCAATTACTTGAAGAAAAGTGCCAGATAACTGCTTTTGATCCAGCCGCCATGGACCGGGCACGGCAGATCCTGGGCAGCAGAATTAAATATGCCGCCGATGCTTACGCAGCCATGGAAGGCGCCGACGCGCTGCTGATCCTGACGGAATGGAAGGAATTTGCGAACCTTGACCTGGTCCGCATCAAGAACCTCCTGCGCTCTCCCATTGTGTTGGATGGCCGCAACGTTTTCTCGCAAGCGGAAATGGCTGAAGCAGGTCTCTCCTATTTCAGCGTCGGTCGTCCGGCGCTCGAAGCTTCCCGCAGTTTGCTCAAGAAAGGCCAGAGCGCAAGATAGAAGCGAAGACATTTCGTTTATCACAGAATTTTTGGATCGATGAGGGGCTGCCTTTTGACAGCCCCATTTTTGTTTGGATACAGAAAAGTCTATGAAGCTGCCCCCGACAGCACAGGCAAGAGTGCCTATGCCACAAAATCCTTGCTGAAGATCGTTCCAACATCAAACCTGAACCCGCTGAAAGGCGGGTTTTGTCGCCAGATAACTGTGACGGGTTAGTAGGCGTCATCTCCCATTGTGTTTCGATCAAACTTAAGGAGTCTGG
This sequence comes from Terriglobia bacterium, assembly GCA_020072645.1. Taxonomy (NCBI): domain Bacteria; kingdom Pseudomonadati; phylum Acidobacteriota; class Terriglobia; species Terriglobia bacterium. Next base: position 56,825 of record JAIQGK010000003.1, on the reverse strand, counting down.
CCGGAACACTCCCCTCACAGAAAGTAAAAGTGGAGGGAGCATTCTTGAATGGCTGAAGGTTGCACTTCCCAAAACCAAAGATGCGGCTGTGAGTGTCAGCCCGGGAAATCTCATAGACCGCTCGGGTTTGATAAATGCTCGGCAGTCCTTTCTGGTGATAGTTAACACAAACAATCAGTGCCGGAAATATTCCGGTACCCTCGGACAGGTGGTTGATATTCTCTGGCCGTATAGGGGCAGTAATGCCAATATTCAAATCAAACGGCCGGGGTTCACCGGGGAACACAACTACCTTTTGCGAAGTTACGGCCTTCATGTCAGGGGAGCTACAGAATCGGTCTTCTTCAGCAGCTACTCGATTCCAATATTCGCTATTGCTGAATTGTGGCATGAAAAATTCTTCACTTTGACTCACATCAGCGACGGAGTGGCCAACATTTGTAAAAGACAACTTGAACTGAATGGTGGCATTCGCTTCGATTCCCTGAGAGTTAGGGAGAGCTTTAATGAAACCGATATCACCCACTACTGGGAAGTTCCCTCTCGGTTGAACATCGACAATTTTGATCCAGGGACGCTCACTCAGCTCAAGTTGCTTGAGAGATGTGTCGGCGGCTTTGTTGGCCGCATCGGCACTTGCTTTGGAAGCATTAGCGGCATCGACGTTGGCGCGCATAGCTCTGTAGGTGAAACAAGTGTAGAACGCCAGAATAATGACCCCAATCACTTCCGTATAAAACTTTATCGTTTTGCGGAACTGCTCCTTTTTGTCCTTGGCTCGCTCTCGTCGGTTTTAGGTGGTGGGATGCTCACTACGGCGATAGGCCCGTTTGGCAGGGATTTGCTTTGGCCGTCGCTGGATTCATTATTGACGTTATCGCGATCAGAGTTTTTTCCTCGTGCTAGGAAGCCCAAAATAAATGCGATCAAAGTAGCATACATGTGAGCGCAATTTTAGCAATGAGGGCGTGAGACGCAAGTTAGGTGAGCGTTTATCGGCCACTTTGCACTTGACCAACATCCAAAAGCAGTCATCCACTTGTCGAGCGTGATCGCCGAGCCCAAAACATTGTTCCGAACTTAAGAGTGGACTGCTTATTGACCGTTCGCTCCGGTTCTTAATGGCACACCTTTATATAAGGTTTAAGCAGCGGCTTGCCTTTCCTCCTGCCAAACTTGTCCGCCCAACCAATACATTCCCGTTCCGGATCGGGACCGGGAAGCAATTAGGCCGTCAGGGTGCCATGATCAGGGGCAAGTCGGCCCTTAGCACACCCGACCGAATAAAAAATCGGGCATAGGTTCATAGCGGCACATTGGAATGGTACATGTCCTGCCGATTAATATTCGCCCCTATTACGACCTCTTCGTCCAAGCTAGAGACGAGAGGAAAGAACCGCCTAAACTGCTCATAAGATATCACTTAGGTAACATCCACTGTCTGCCTCAAAGTCTGGCCTCGTTATTAAAAGTTTTAATACACCCCCAATGAAACCTTAATCACCACCCCCCAGAATGTGCATTGCAATGCACTCCGGACAGGACTCGTGTGATCCGGCGGCACTAGCGATTTAGGAGAAAAACGATGAAACCGTCTTCCGGGACTCTCTGGTTCCTGCGCGTCTTCGTATGTGTAGTTGCACTCGTTTTTACGGTGGGCTACTACGGCCACGTTCGAGCGCAGAGCGGTACTGGTTCAGTAAGAGTTCCATTACGGCCTCTCGCGCCACTCTCAACCGTTCCCATTCCCCCGGTATTCGGCATGGAAGGAATCCTTGCCGACAAAACAGCGGCCATTGAGCTGGGCAAAGCGCTGTTCTGGGACATGCAGGCCGGCAGCGATGACATTCAGGCCTGCGCCAGCTGCCACTTCAATGCAGGAGCAGACAGCCGCGCCAATAACGAAGTAAATCCAGGCCAGGCGGGCGGCGATAGCACCTTCCAGCTCGGCGTTCCTTTCAACGGTTCACTGGGACCGAACTACCACTACAAAGCAGGCTCTGCTGACGCGGGATTTGGCGGCTACCACGACGGAGACTATCCGTTTCGCAAAGTGGCCGACGTTAACGACCGCTTCAGCGTAACTTCCGACGTCAACGACGTTTCCGGTTCGCAAGGGCAGTTTGGGTTGACCAATGACACGATCACGGTGACTCAGACGGGTGAGCATGCCCTTGGCGACGGCAATTCCGGCCAGGTTGATGGGCACAGAACCACGGACGATGGCAACGACAACGGGTTAACTTTCGGAAATGGCAGGCCAGGCTTGCCGGGCCGCAAGCCCGGGCCCACGAACAGTTCGAACAAGGGCACGAACACCAGCAACAACAGCCAATCAGGCAGCAAGAAGCAAAATAGCGGAGCCAGCGGCAACGCCACCAGCGTAGAATCCACCACTCCAGTGGTTGATCCGGTTTTCTCTTACCCGAGTGAAGCGGACCCGACGCAGCGAATCAACACCCGCAGGGTAACCGGCCGCAATACACCCAGCGCTGTGGATGCAGTCTTCAATTTCCGCAATTTCTGGGATGGGCGCGCGCAGAACGTTTGCAACGGCGCGAATCCATTCGGCACCCGCGATAAAGCAAACCACCTGCTGGTAGTAGATGCGATCGACGGCAAGCTGGGACCGACGCAAGTCAACATGGTGAATTCGGCCCTGTGCTCGCAATCGCTGGGCCCGATTTTGAGCTCGACAGAAATGTCGGCTGACAACCGCAACTTCCACCAGGTCGGCAAGAAATTGCTCGCTCGCGTGCCTTTGGCAAACCAGCTGGTTGATCCGACCGACAGCGTCCTGGGCGTTTTTTCAAAATCCCCCGACAAAGGACTGAAGACCAGCTATTCAGCGCTGGTGCAAAAAGCGTTCCAGCCGGAATGGTGGCAGTTCTCGCAGCACATTTGTGAAGCCGCCGACGGAACCATGACTGGCACGGTTGATCCGGCAAACTTAGAGACCTGCCCAGCCGGCACCAGCGATTACAGCCTGATGGAATACAACTTCTCGCTGTTCTGGGGCGTAGCGGTCCAGATGTATGAAAGCACTCTGGTGGCCGACCAGACGCCATTCGATAAATACCTGGAGCAGCAGCAAACATACACGCTGATTGGCGACAACCTGAAGAACCAGTACACCATTCAGTTGCAGCCCGGCATTACGCCTTACACACTCTCAGTCATTGGCTTGAACCCGACTCTGGATGCCAGCGACCAGGATACTTACGCGTTTGACGATGGCCAGGGACGCGTGATGGGCGGCGGAGTCAATGGGGCCACCATTGATTACGCCAGCGGCACGTTGAATATCTTCTTCTCCGACCCGCCGGTCTCCCAAGTCCCAGTCCAGATTAACTACTCCGTGGGAGCCGTTCCGTTGACTGAAGGACAGCTTCGCGGCTTGCACCTCTTCCAGGGTAAAGCAGGCTGCGTGGTTTGCCACGGCGGACCTGAGTTGTCCAACGCTTCCGTAGGAACCGTGACCGGCTTCCCGGTGGAACGGATGATCATGGAAGACGACAGCGCTCGCGTTTATGACACGGGTTATTACCACATTGGTGTACGGCCGGCGGCGGAAGATGGCGGCCTGGCAGGGACCGATCCGGTAGCCGGACTTCCACTATCACAAGCAGAACTCATGCGTCAGCACGCTTGCGACGGCGGCTATGAAATGGCTCTGGTGCCTGGACGCCGCGGTGACGGAATCGCTCCCTCACCGATGAATTGCAGCGACGACATTGCGCGCGGCGGGTTCTTCAAGGCCCCGCAGCTTCGCAACGTTGCCCTTACGGCGCCGTATTTCCACAACGGCAGCCAGCTCACGCTGGAGCAGGTAGTGGAGTTCTACAACCGCGGTGGCGACTTCAACACAGTTGAAGAAGTCAAGTACATGGACCCGGACATCGAGTTGCTGGGCCTGACCGCACAGGAAAAGATCGACCTGGTTGATTTCCTGCGCAACGGCCTTACGGACCCACGGACCGTCGCGCAAGCGGCCCCGTTCGATCATCCGCAGTTGTTCACGCCAAACGGTCATCCGCACAGCGCGAACGGCTATCCGATTACGCCCGACCCGAAACATCCGGACCGTGCGACAGACCAGCTTATGGAAATTCCGGCAGTGGGAGCCAAAGGCGGCAAGCCTCTTCCCACATTCCTGGAGAACCTGTTGGGAGGCCAAAATGCCGGCTCCAACTAGGTTCGCAATGGACAGAGCCTCGACCCAGCCTCCGGCGTGGTCAGGGCAGCAAGATCTAGACAACACATCAGCAAGGCAGAGCAGTACGAAATTGCAGTACACCGACGGAAGGAGCTTCAAAATGCGGGGATTTGAGCAACTAACCAAAAGATTCAAAGTGGCGGGAGTTGTACTGCTGCTGCTGATTATGGGTCTGGGCACGAAAGCACAAGCCCAGAGCCTGAACCCAATTCCGTGGCCGACGCCGGCTGCGGTCCCGGCGCCGACGCCGATACAACCGCCGCGTGAAGGCAATGAGCCAACCGGCTTTCAAATCACCGGGTTCATCCAGTACGCTTCACTGGACGCAACTCCGGGGCTGTGCAACAAGGATGATAATCCTGCACCCACGCCGGACAACCCCCCACTGCCGGCGCAGTGCAAGATTACGGGCGGCTGGGTTGAGGTAAACAATAACGTCATCCGCATTCCGCAGAGCACCGTGGTCATCTTCCCCAACACGCTCTTGACCTGGGAAGAAGCATTTGAGTTGAACCCGAACACGCACCAGACCGACCCGGTTTTTCAAACGGGACTGGCGATGGCCGACACGGTGCGCTTCCCCGGAACGTATCAAGCCAGCATCCAGGGAAACATTGTCAACGGACAATACATCGCCGGCATTGTTTACTTCTCTCAAGACCCGGCGAACTTCACGCAGGGCTATATCGAGAAACTCGATTACGCGAACGGCGTCATGGTCGTGAATGGAATGCGGGTTCAAATCAATGATCCGCCCATCACGTTCACGGTACCGAATCCGGATGGCACGCCGCTTCTGGATGGCTCTGGGAATCCGATCGTGCTGACGAAAGGCCGCTACAGCATTGGAAAGTCGGCTGATCCCCGTTTCGCCGTTGACCAGAACAACCCTACCGTAAACTCGCAGATCGGCTATCCGATGTGCATACCAGTCACGGCCCCCGGCGCTTATAACGGCGAGCTGGGTACTCCGGGCATTCCTGATCCATATCTTGGGGGGAATGACGATCCGCAGTGCCCTGAAATAAACCGTCCTCGTGACGCCATCAGCGGGACCGTATTGCAACCCATCTTCACCATGAACCTGCCGGGCGCTGCGCCGACGGTAGAGAACCCGTTTCCGCAGGACCCCTACCTGGAAGTGCCTTTCGAAGTAGGTGATTTCGTCAACATCATTGGCACGCTGGAGATGGATGACCAGGGACCTTTCATTACGGCAACCGACGTTGAAGCCCTGACAGTGGGCGCTTATACGTGGCCCGGATCTGATCCAGCCTACATTCACGAAGAAGTAGTCATCCAGGGCACCGGCGGAGTGGATCCAGCCTTTTTCCCGCAGGAAGCCGGCGTGCGCACCAGGGTGGAAGGCTTCACCACGGACGTTGGACGCCAGGTTGACGTCTCAGCGATTGATCAGGACTGCAACGGCAACCTGACATTCCGCGAGCCAGCATGGGCGGCAAACTTCCCGGTTGAGCCGGGACCTCCGGGCATCGGATTGAAAGGCCGCTGGCGCATGCGCTTCCCGCAGGGCGGCAACTTCCTGCCCGCCGTGCAGAACGTTGGATCACGCATTAGCGGCAGCGTTCCGGGTAAGAACAAGAATGGTCTGACCTATTCCGAATACCAATTGCCCAGCAGCGAGTTTATCTTCCCTGAAAACCAGGTGCCGGGCACCCGTCAGCCGAGGTCCAACTTTGCTGACATCCTGTGGCTGGATAACGGCATGGGCCAATTGCCGATGGTGAGTGACGTTTTCGACAGCAGCCAGATCCAGTTGGGCCAACAGCCGTTGCCGTTCTACCCCAATCAGGTGATGGGGCAATTGAATCCGTTCCCGGAAAATACGTTGCCTCCGCTGACCTGCGTGCCTGGCGCGATTACAACGCTCGCCGTGCCGAAGTTCACCTCTAACCCGAATCCGCCATTCGCTGGAGTTACAGTCACGCTTGACGGTACCGGCAGCAATCCGCCAACCGGTCCATTTACCTGGGCCCAGGTCATCAATCCTGGCGATCCAATCGTAACCATCAGCGACGTAAATGCCGCGCAGCCGACCTTTGTGGTCCCGACAATAGCAGCAGCGCAGAACCTGACGTTCTCGCTTCTGGTCGGGGACAATGGCAGCAACGGCAGCAGCGTCCCACCCTCTGCTCTGGCAACTCTGATCGTGCCGGTGATAATTGCTCCGCCCGGTACGGCGCCTGTTGTCAATGCAACGGCTTCTGGTCCGAACCCTGACGTTCAACTTCCCGGTGGACCGATTGTGCCTCCAGGCCCTGTGACGGGAACAACCATCACCGTTGCCAGCGGCGCACCGGTAACCCTCAGCGCAACCTGTGTTGATCCTGCACTAGCGCCGGGTGCACCATGCAACGCCACCTTCAATTGGACCTTAGTATCCCCGGCGGCTCTGCCTCCCGACGCTTCACTCTCGTCGACGACAGGCTCACCGGTGATCTTCACCGCGGGTACAGTGCCGGAGCTCACGCCAGCACAAACCTTCGTCTTCCAGGTGACGGCAACCAGCAGCGTAGCCCCGAATCTGGTTAGCGCGCCTGCACTCGTAACCGTAATTGTCCGTCCGGCCACTGACACGATCGTGATCAGCAACATTGTCTATCGCCGCACCAAGGGCCGTCTGATTGTGAACGTTAGCGACTTTACGCCGAACGTCACGCTGACGTGCACTTTGGACATCATCAACCCCGCCACCGGACTCCAGTGGCAAGGCGTGATGGGACCAATCATCCCATTCGCACAGGGCGTGTTCTCAATCCGCTTCAGCAACATACCGCCGCCGAACCAAGTGACCATCACTTCGGACGCTGGTGGATTTGCTCAGGGTGGCATCACGTTCCTGCGGTAACCGAACCCGGGGCTGCCGGACTTAGGTCCGGCAGCCCCAAGCAGAAAGTACTTCCCCCGCATCGGGCTCGAAGAAGCGGGATCGGCAACAAGAAGCATTCATCGAAGAGAGGAACCAAAATGAACTCGAACTTTATGCGGGCCGCAAGCAAGGACAGCAAACAGACCTTGCTAACTCGCTCATGGAAACGCAGCCTGATGCTGGCTCTGGTTACCCTAATGTGTGTATCCAGCGCGTTTGCAGGACCGGGCGTGCAAATAGCCAACCAAAACATGTTCCGTCCCAGTGGGTTGATTCTAGCCACAGTGCCCAACCCAGTTGCCGGTGGAGCTCCATTACACGACTGGTGGGTGGCGGATGAAGCTTCGGGCTTTTGCCGCCTGGATAACACTGGCCCATATGCCGGGCCGGCCACCGGACCTTCCAACGGTATTCTGAACCTCAGCACCTGCTACCTGCCGGGAACGTTCGCTCCGGTGGATTACCAGGTAGAAACTCGCGGTATCCTCAACAATCAGGGCGTTCCCACCAACGGTTATGTTTTCGTTGCTGGAATTAAAGAAATTACCCGCCTTGAATTCATGCCCTCCCCCACTGAACCGGGCAGAACCGTTATCAATGCAAAGGCGCAGATCAGCATTTACGACGGCGCAAAATCGCGGTTCACCAATGGCGCGCCGGTGAATGGCGCTCGCTTTGTACGCGACGTAAGAATGGGACCCGATGGCAAGCTGTATTTCTGCTTCCAGGGCAGCGGCGACATTTGGCGCGTCAACAATCCGCTGACTCCGAACTTTACCCCTGCCGGAAACACAGTGGAGCGCGTGGGAACCTCATTCGACGGAAATACGGTTCTCAGCATCGCCTTTGTTGGCAACGATCTGTGGCTGACGCAAGCCGGCTTTATCAACCGGATTCAGAATGCCGACAAGTGCAAGTACACGCTGCCTGCCTGCCAGGCCATTCTGGAGTTCGGCAAATTGCAGACCCAGCAGGGATTGGCTTCTGACCAGTTCATTTCCTCCATTCCCAATGGACGTTGGCTGTATTGGGGCAACGGCAACCGCATCATCCGCTATGACACTTTCAGCGCGGATAATATGCAGGTCTGGAACCAGGGCGGTTTTCCTTGCGCAGTACCTAAGGTCGGCCCGCCCTGCGCGCCCAGCCCGCTTCCTCAGGAATACAGTCTGGTGTTCGGCATTAACTTTATTCAGACCGCAACTCCAACAACGCTCACTTCCTCGCCCAACTCTGACGGTACTCCGGCCTTTATTGAGGACATGACCGTCACCACTGACCCGATCATTGAAGCTCCGCCTCCGGCCCTGGCTGGAATTCTGCCTAAGACCGGCAGAGCGTGGCTGTACCCGGCCTTCTCCGCGATGGTTCAGGAGCCTTGCAGTCCGCTTAGCCCAATTAACACGCCACCCAACCCGCCGCCATGCGTCAACAGCCAGATTGGCAATGACAATCCGCCTACTAGCGCTCCCAGCAACGACGCAGCAAGGCGCTCGGTCCTGCTCCTGAGCGGAGTCACCCATGCGCGAGGCTTGCTCTGGTTGCAGACCAACTGGTGGGTCTCTGACGAAGACCATGGCTTCTGCCGCATCGATCAGAACCCGATCACCGGCGCGGCATCCATGACCCATTGCTTCAAACCGGGCAGCTTTGTACCCGGACAGCCAGCGGCCTCTGCGCCCGATGCACTCGGCCACCAGAACGTCTATGTCCCGGATTCTTCGGGTTGCGTGATTCTGCCTTGCGGTCAGACCGGCAGCATCGCGCGGCTCGTCTTTATCCCAGATGGCACCGGCGGTACGGTGTCACAAACTGGCGTGCTGAATTCCGGCAGAGGCGTGCCTTCAGCAGTGGCCATTCCGACCGGCCCGTTCAACGATGGAGCCGTTTACATCGGCTACTACAACGTCGGGTCAATCAATAAAATCCAGTTTCCGGCAACGGCACCAACTGCAACCATCCCGGTAGGTGGACTCAGCAAGGGTGTTGGAGTCCTCAGCATGGCCTTCATGGGGAATGATCTCTATCTGGCCGAACTTGGACCACCGGCCAACCCCGCTGGGCAACTCGTCAAAGGCAGCCAAGTCACCGTGATTCAGGCAGCCTCACCCAGCACACAGAGGGGCGGAGCGCGCGAAGTGAATAAACCCATCTCGCGTTTGCAAAGCCCTGATCCGCAACTTGCGACCAGCCCGCAGGTCTTCATTAATCCTGCAGCTTTTGCCGTCGGCCCGGTTGGCGATCGTGAACGTTGCCTGCCGCCGCTCGGCGTAAAGCTGTCAGCCATCGTACCGGCTGATCCCGGGACCGCTCCTGGCCTTTACATGGGCAGCATGGGACTTCCGCCGGACAGCGCGGTAAGCGGCGGTTTGGCCCAGCCGCCTGAGGTAACCCAGTACGGATCTATCTGCACCACCATGATTGACTGGGTGGCTGAAGGCGCTCTTGATCCGCTGCGGAGCCTGAACGTGCCATTTGGACCGGTAACAGCGCTGGCGTTCAACAGCCTGACCGATTCCAGAGCGACACTGGCAATTGCTGACGATCCAACGTTGGTCGTTCCCGATCAGACGCTGCAAAAAAGCCAGCTCGTGCCGCCTACAACCGGGCAGCACGGACAGGGACACGTTTTCATCGTTCCGTAACTTCAACCTTAACCAACAGGCTGGCGGAAGATCGCCAGCCTTTTTTATTGCAATCCCGAGGAGGTAAACTGCTGCTTATGCGATTCATTTTTCTGGCTGTCATATTTTTATCTGGCTTGCTGTCATTCGCTAAAGACACACCAAAGGCAATGTTGGTAGTACACAATGACATCAAGGGGCCCATCATCGGGTTCGCTCACACAGAGGACTTTGAAATATTTGCGGACGGACGCGTGCGGTACAGCGAGTCCGGCAACGATCGCAAAACGGGCACTTTTAACATCAGGCTCACGCCTGCGCAGTTGCATCGATTGACGGCCTTGCTGAACAGCAAAGAAATGCGCACCGTGCCGGCTGAGATCCCTTCACAGATTCGAGTCGTGGATTTTGACTGGGAAGCGCAACTTAATTTCCGGCATGGTTCTGACCGGCAGACGATCGCGATTAAGAATTTCTATCCCATGCTGAACACACAACGCCCCACGTATCCCAAGTCGCTGATCGAACTCGAGTGTTTTCTGCGTGACGTCCAGGCCCGCGCCACCAAGCGGCCCGTTCATACTGAAGATGAAGACTGGTGCCCGGAGAAAGCGCAGTAAACTCAACCGGCGATTTCCGGCATCTTTATTGCGCTCGAACCACGCTGCGCTAAATAAACAACCCGCCGTTTTCGGCGGGTTATCTCGTCTGAATCCCTTGTGCGCTAGTGTTCCTTGCGCTGCTTGGCCAGTTCTTTCCTGCGTTCTTCCGCATGAATAAAAACGTCGTCAGGGTCCCTGAGATGCTTTTCCCACTTCTGGCGGACTTTGCCGTAGCGGCTCCAGTCGTCCAGCTCAAGCTGGTGCAGGTCTTCCAGAAATTCCTGGTTCATTTCCGCCTGCAGCTCCTGCGTGAAACTGGCGAACCGCTTTGCCGCTTTTGAATTGAATAATCCGGTCTGCTGCAATGTGTCGCAGTGGCCCACAATCGCCGCAAACGCTGTGTTGAGTTCTGAGAGGGTGTGATAAATCTGGGACTTTTGAGTAACATCAATAGTAGCCATTGTCGCCTCGTCGCTAGGTGCTTTGGTTAGGGACGTTACCCGGTCTTATCCACCGGGAGCGTCCCGACTTGCTTTATACACTCCGCGTGAAGTGGAAGCAACGAAAAAAGAGCGAACCACGCATATTATTCCCTCGCCCATCGACGCACCGGTTTCCCTTCTCTCGCACTGCGATCAATCTTTTGAATTTTTAATTTGTCCTTAACGGCAGCCTAATTCCGCCTGCCTATTCTTGCCATGTCTGGTAGTACGAACTTCAGGTTCCGGCTCCTTCCGGGCTGGATCCACGCACTGCAGTCTGAATTTTTTACGGGGATAGAGATAGCGGCATTCCCTTCCGGTCTCGACACCCGCTTTTTTGTTGAGTTGTTTTATTTTGCGGCGATATCTCTGTTGCTCCACAAAACAGGAATGTCATGCAATGCAATGCGGCAAGCGCGCGTTGACTTGCAATGCGACGGCAGAAAAGGCTTTGGCAGTATTTGACGAGCTAAATCACCAACATTTGAAAATTTAATCCGTCTCCAAGCCGCCCTTAATGCCACGGATATTAAGTATCGCTTTACGAGTATCGCAACACGAAGTATCGGGATAAGAGGAAAGTCCCTTCCGGGCTCCCATCCCTAAAGCAGTTTCAAACAAGGCTTTCATTTTGTCTGGCTTCAGCCACGGCTGAAGCCAATGGAGGAGTCCCCATGATTTCCGCACGCACATCCCTGCGAATTTCCGCTGTTCTATTGCTTGCGCTCGCGTTGAGCGCGTTTGCCGCGCCCGCCAGTGATTTCAGCGGTACCTACACACTGGGCGCAGCCGCAGCCGCGGGAAAAGACGTACAGCTCACGATCATGCTGAACGTCGCCAACAATACTTCCTCCAGCATCGGCAACGCCACCATTGCACTGCATGAGCCGCAGGCCGGCCGCATTGTTTATGGGCAACTGGCGGGACTTTCTCTTGTCGCCGGCAAGAGCACGCAGGTAAACGGATCATTCCGCGTGCCCCGGGCCTTGTACGAGTCCTGGCAAAAAGGCAGCAGTCCGGCCATGAGCGTTACGTACAGCGATGCTCAAGGCAATTCGGTCCAGACATTTATTCAGTTCTAAGCACCCCCTTTGGAGGCAACACCCATGCGCGCCCAAATTTCCACGCGAATCAATACAGGAACCAAGCCTGCCGGATTGCTCCGGCTTTTAGCCATGTTAGTGATGCTAATGGCGGTCCTGTCTCCTCTGGCCGCGCAGGCCCAGGGGAATTATGTCTATGTGAATAACCAGACGGCCGCCAACTCGGTCTCTGGCTATTCAGTCTCCGCCACGGGTGCGCTCACGCAATTGAGCGGCTCGCCCTTTGCCACCGGCGGAGTGGGCGCGAATGTGGTGTGCTACGGACTCAACCGGATCACCCTCAGCCAGATCAACAACCTGGTGTTTGTGGCCAACACGGGCGACCGCACTATCACCTCGTTCCAGATCAATCCCGCAACCGGAATACTCACCCGCGTTGCCGGTTCGCCATTTCCCACGCTGCTCACGCTGGATTCATGCCAGGGCATTTCATTGGCGGCAACGCCGGACGGCAATTTCCTGTTTGCTTCAAGCAATGGCCAGATTGAAACTTTCACCATCAACGCCGGTGGTACGCTGACTCCATTGGCGACGCCTCTTACGCCGAACTGCTGCTCGCCCAACGCCGGCATGGTGGTTTCTCCCAACGGCCAGTTCCTGGCAATCTCAAATCAAACCAGCGTATCGATGTTTACCATCAACGCCGGGGTATTGACGCAGGTCACGGGTTCACCATTTGCCAAGACAGGTTCAGGAAGTCTTTCCGGTTTGGATTTCAGTTGCGCCGCGGATCGTCTCTACGCCGGTGAAGCCACCGGCAGTCCCGCCCTTGCGGACGGGTGGACCATAGATAACGCGCTGGGCAGCCCCACACTGGGAGTTCTTACACCAGTGCCGGGAACGCCGTTCACTTCTTCAGGAAACAATTCCAACCTGGTCTTATATAGTCCGGACAATAGTTTGCTTTTCCAAAGCAATCAGTTCACCAACAGCATCAACTCTTTCACGGTGAATCCTGATGGCAGCCTGGTGAATGTTGGAAAATTCGGCACAACCACCCAGGTACACACGCCCGCGGGAATGGCCACCGATGCTACCGGCACCTTCCTTTATGTAGCGGACGACGCTTTTGGAGTCGCGGTATTCAGGATCGGCAATGGCGGCGTGCTGATGGGATTGAGTGACGTTGCCATCAATCGCCCCGGTGAAATTCAGGATCTGGTGGCGTATCCGGCGCGCAGTTGCACCACGGCGGACCTTACGCTCACGATGTCGGTGGTTCCCGGCGCCGTTCAGGCGGGCGCCCCGGTCCAATATACGCTGAACATCACCAACAACAGCAGCACCACAATTTCATCGGCTGTGGTGTCAGACACGTTCCCGCCCACGCTCAGCGCCGGCGGAAGTTCGCCCATCGTGAATCCAGCAGGCGCATCGCGTCAAAACAGCGTTACGGGCCCCAGCACTGTCACGATCACAACCACCGTCCCCCATCTGTTACAGCCCGGTGAAAACGTTACCATCAGCTCAGTGCCCGCGCCCACCACGCCGAACCCGATCCAGTCCGGCTTCTTCCTGACAGATCCCACATTCAACGGCGTGTATCAGGTTTTAACGACCACCGCCAACACCTTTACCTACCAGCAGTCGCTTACAACCTCGTCGTTCCCGCGGCCGACACTTGTGATCGCTCCCACCAACGGCGCGCAGCGTTTGAATGGCACCGTAACAATCACAACCACGCAGATATTCCAGCTCCCGGCGGGCGAGACCCTGACGATTGCCAACGTGGGTAACCCAAGTTTCAACGTACCGGACCCCGGAGTTGCCGTCACGCAAATTGCGTCCAACAAATTTACCTATCAGCAGCCGGGCCTGCCGGACGCTTTAAGCGGTGGTGGAAGTGCCATCGCGCCCAACAATGTGCCTTCTTCAGATAAGGCGGGCGGTGGAAGCACCAATCTTGCAACCTGCCTTGTAACCACTGGCCCGGGCACTTGCGGCTTCTTTAACTTCGCTCCGCATCCGGTGATCGTCGCCGGCACAGGCGCAAATCGTGCCAGCAATGTGGTCACCATCACCACCACGGCGCCGCATCAGATTTTTGCCGGACAGACAGCCACCATCAGCGGCGTAGCGAACACCACGTTTAATGGAGCATTCGTGGTGAAGTCAGTTCCTTCTCCCACGACATTTACTTATAACCAGACCGCGGCCAACGCAATCAGCGGCGGCGGCAGCGTGAGTGTCCCTGCCACGCAGGCCCAGTTAATTACGTTCCCGAACCTGGGCTTCAATGAAACGCGTACCGTCCTGCTGAACGCGACGACCAAAGGCACTTTGACCAACGGGACCGTCGTTATCAACACAGCAAATATCAGTAACAAATCCACGGTGGACCCGAATCCGAATGACAACACCGCCAGCGCACCCATCACGATTGGCACGCAAAGCGGGACCACGCTAACTGTCCCGACTGCCACCGGCCCTTACGGCGGCAATGCCACTGTGACTGCAACGCTGAAAACCAGCAGCGGCACACCGGTTCCGAACGAAACAATTGGATTCAACTTCAACCAGAACAACAGCAACTACAACGCGGTAACGGACGCCAACGGCGTAGCCACGGTTCTGGTCCCGCTCGGCTTCACCACAGTCGGCACGCACCCACAAGCTTTCACCGTAACTTTTGGTGGCGATGCGAGCTTTGCCGCCAGCAGCGCTCTGGGCGACTTGATCGTAACCAAGGCGCAGTTGACCGTCACGGCGGACAATCAGTCCAGGCTGTATGGCGATCCAAATCCGCCTTTCACTTACACCATCACCGGTTTTGTTAACGGCGACGATATCTCAGTGGTAAGCGGAACAGCGGATTGCACCAGCGCCGCCACCCCGGCAAGCCCGGTTGGAACCTATCCAATCACGTGCACTGTTGGAACTCTTTCCGCGCAGAATTACGTGTTCGTATTCGTGGACGGCACTCTCACGGTAAATCCGGCGCCCTTGACCGTGAACGTGGACAGCGTATCGCGCCCCTATGGCGATCCCAACCCGGTCTTCACCGGCACGATCACCGGAATCAAGAACGGCGACAACATCACGGCAACTTACAGCACCACGGCCACGATCACCAGCTTCGTAGGAACATACCCGATCACTGCGACCCTGTCTGACAACGGCACTGGGACCCTGACGAATTACGCAGTCACAATCAATAACGGCACGCTGACGATTACGCCCGCGGCCCTGGTGGTGACGGCCAATAACGCGGCGCGTCTCTATGGCGATCCGAATCCGCCTTTCAGCGGGACCATTGCTGGAATCAAGAATGGCGACAACATCACCGCCATCTATACAACTACCGCCACGCCGGCCAGCCCCATCGGAACGTATCCGATTATTCCGACGCTGACGGACAACGGCACCGGCACGCTGGTGAACTATGTCGTCACGACGAACAACGGGTCACTTGTTATTAGCCCGGCTCCGCTGACAGTAACAGCGGCTAACGCCACCATGCCTTACGGTGGTCCAATACCAGTCCTGACCGGCTCGATTGTCGGCATCAAAAATGCCGATAACATCACGGCCACTTATAGCACCACGGCCACTGTTACGAGCCCGGCAGGAACTTATCCCATCGTGCCCGCGGTCTCCGACAACGGCACCGGCGTCCTTTCCAATTATTCGGTGACGCTCATCAATGGAACTCTCACTGTGACCCAGGCAATTCTCACAGTGACGGTGAACAATGCCAGCATGATCTATGGCGATCCGCTCCCGGTCTTTACCGGAACCATCGCCGGCATCGTGAACGGCAACAACATCACGGCCACTTACAGCACCACGGCAACCTCGGCCAGCCCGGTGGGAACATATCCCATCACGGCCACTGTTTCTGACAACGGTACGGGCGCTCTGGCGAACTACATTGTCGTAATTAATAACGGCGTTCTTACCATCACCGGGGCGCCTCTGACTGTAACGGCCGCCAACGCCAGCATGATCTATGGCGATCCGCTGCCGGTGTTGACAGGCAGCATTGTAGGCATTAAGAACGGCGACAACATCACGGCAACCTTCAGCACCACGGCAACCTCGGCCAGCCCGGTCGGAACGTATCCAATCGTCCCGACTCTGATTGATCCGAACAATGTGCTGGGCAACTACACCGTCATCTCGGTCAACGGAATCCTGACCATCAATCCGGCACCGCTGACGGTGACGGCCGATAACGCCAGCAAGCTGTTTGGCACGGTCAATCCGCCACTGAGTGGCGTGATTGCTGGAATCAAGAACGCCGACCCGATCACGGCCACTTATTCCACTACGGCTACCGCAACCAGCCCGGTGGGAACGTATCCGATCACTCCTGCACTGGTTGACCCCGCAGGGAAGCTCGGCAACTACACGGTAACTTCGAACAACGGCACCCTGACGGTGAATGCGGCCCCGACGGCCAACTTCGTGTTCGTCAACAACCAGGGAGCGACTACAAACAACATCAACGGCTACTCGGTGGCCGCTGATGGCACGCTGACCGCGCTGGCCGGTTCGCCGGTAGCAACTGGCGGTCTGGGTGCGAACGCAGCCTGCTCTTCTGTGAACCGTCTGGCTCTGAGCGCCGGCAACAACCTGCTCTTTGTCTCAAACGGCGGCGACCAGACCATCAGCGCATTCGCGATCGATCCGACAAGCGGCGCGTTGACGGCGGCAGCCGGATCTCCGTTCGCTTCCGGCCTCACGCTGGATGCGTGCAGCGGAATTTCGCTGAGCGCCACGCCTGATGGACAGTTCCTGATGGCTTCCAGCAATGGCCAGATCAAGACCTTCAGCATCGGCGCGGGTGGCATATTGACTGCGCTCTCCACCGCCGCAAACCCAGTTCTCCCGAATGCCGGCATGAAGATTTCGGCCAACGGACAGTTCCTGGCAGTCTCGAACCAGACCAGCGTTTCGGTCTACACCATCAATGGCGATGGTTCTCTGACCGCGGTCGCGGGCTCGCCGTTCGCGGAGACTGGCACGGCTACCTTGGCCGGTCTTGACTTCAGCTCCACCAGCGGATTGCTGTACGGAGCCGAAGCCAGCGCAACCGGCGCTTTCGCGGATGCCTGGACTGTAGGCACGAGCGGAGCACTTTCGGCAGTGGCCGGCAGCCCGTTCAGCACCACGGCGATTAACTCCAACGTGGTTCTGCTCAGCCCGAACGACAGCTTCCTGTTTGCCAGCAACACCGGCAGCGCAAGCGTCAGCTCCTACGGCGTAGGCCTGGGTGGCGCTCTGACCGGCGTCTCCAGCTTCGGTGCTCTGCACGCCCCTGTGGGCATGGCGACCGATCGTTCCGGCAGCCTGCTCTATGTGGCTGACGATACCTTCGGCGTCGCCGTGTTCAGCATCAATGGCGCGGGCTCGCTCTCACAACTGAATGACACAGCCATTACCGGCGCAGGCCAGGTCCAGGACCTGGTTGCCTATCCGCCGCGCATGGCCAGCAACGCAGATCTGAGCGTCGCCATTTCGGCTTCCTCGCCCAACGTGGTGGCCGGCCAGAACGTAAGCTTCACTATTACGGTAACCAACAACGGAGCTGATCCGGCATCGGCCACTGTCACTGACGCTCTGCCTTCAGGCTTCAGCGTTGTGTCCTGCACAGCCACCGGCAACGGCGCCTGCATCGGCAACACTGGTGCGGCAACCTTCTACCTGCTGCAAAGCGGCGAGACGCAAACTGTGACCCTGGTGACTTCCACCAGCCTGTCAATTCCTGACGGCACCATCGCCAGCAACAGCGCGAGCATCAGCAACAGCTCAGCGGTTGATGCGAATGCCGCAAACAACTCAGCCAGCGTCAGCGTCACCGTGGCCCAGCCGATTACTACGGTCCTCACAGTTTCGGCAGCCAGCGGGGCCTACGGCGGAAGCACGACGCTATCGGCTACGTTGACGAACTCGACTAACAACCCAATCGCCGGGAAGACGATAGTCTTCTCGCTGAACGGGACCCAGGTAGGCAGCGCTGTGACTGATACGTTCGGCCTGGCGACAATTCCTGCCAGCCTGGTTGGCATCAACGCCGGAACCTACACCGGCGGCATAACTGCCAGCTTCGCCGGCGACCCGAACAACAAACCTGCCAGCGGCAGTGCAGATCTGACGGTCAATCCTGTACTGCTGACGGTGACGGCAAGCAACGCCACCAGGGTCTATGGCGATCCGAATCCTGTGTTTGCTTTCTCCATCGCCGGCTTTGTAAATGGTGAGACCGCGGCGGTCCTCACCGGCAGTCCGAATTGCACTACCCTTGCTGATCCGACCAGCCCGATTGGCTCGTACGCAATCACCTGCGCTCAGGGTACTCTCGCGGCCTCGAATTACACGTTCACATTCGTAAGCGGAACTCTGACGATTTCGCCGGCTTCACTGACGGCAACCGCAGCCAACGCCAACCGCCTGTACGGTGACCCGAACCCAACGTTTACCGGCACGATCACTGGCATCAAGAATGGCGACAACATAACTGCGGTTTATTCGACCACGGCAATCCAGACCAGCCCGGTTGGAACCTATGCCATCACGGTTGGCCTGGTTGACCCGACCAACAAGCTGGGCAACTACATAGTCACGTTGAACAATGGAACGCTCACCATCAACCCGGCCCCCCTGACGGTTACGGCCGCTAACGCAACCATGGCTTTCGGTGGACCGGTTCCGGCCCTGACTGGCACGATCACCGGAATCAAGAACGGCGATAACATCACCGCGACCTATAGCACCACGGCGACTTCTGCCAGCCCGGCGGGAACTTATCCCATCGTACCCGCGCTGGTTGATCCAACCGGCAAGCTGGGCAACTACACCGTAACCAGCAACAACGGTACGCTGACAATTACCCAATCCGTTCTAACGGTGACGGCGGCCAATGCCAGCATGATTTATGGCGATCCATTGCCGCTGCTGACCGGAACAATTACCGGCATCCAGAATGGCGACAACATCACCGCGACTTACACCACGGTTGCCACTTCTGCCAGCCCGATCGGAACTTACGCCATCGTGCCTGTGCTGTCTGACAACGGCACTGGCGCCCTGGCCAACTACACCGTTGTGATTAACAATGGCGTGCTGACCATCAACCCGGCGCCTCTGAACGTGGCTGCCGCGAACGCCAGCATGATCTACGGTGATCCTCTGCCGCTGTTGACTGGCAGCATTGTGGGCATCAAGAACGGTGATAGCATCACCGCCACGTTCAGCACTACGGCAACTTCGGCCAGCCCAGTCGGAACGTATCCAATCGTCCCGACTCTGCTTGATCCGACGAACAAACTTGGCAACTACACCGTCACTTCCAGCAACGGAGTCCTCACAATCAATCCTGCTCCGCTGACGGTAACGGCTGACAACGCAAGCCGCCTGTTTGGCACGCCGAATCCGCTCTTCACCGGTGTGATTACGGGAATCAAGAATAGCGACTCGATTACGGCGACGTACTCGACCACCGCAACCGCTACCAGTCCGGTGGGCACGTATCCGATCACGCCTGCTCTGGTTGATCCCGCAGGCAAGCTCGGCAACTACACCGTAACTTCAAATAACGGCACGTTGACGGTGAACGCAGCCCCAACGGCCAACTTCGTGTTCGTCAACAACCAGGCAGCAACCGGCAACAGCATCAATGGCTACTCGGTGGCCGCTAACGGCACGCTGACGGCGCTGGCCGGTTCGCCGGTAGCAACTGGCGGTCTGGGTGCGAATGCAGCTTGCTCTTCTGTGAGCCGTCTGGCTCTGAGCGCGGGTAACAACCTGCTGTTTGTCTCCAACGGCGGTGACCAGACCATCAGCGCATTCTCCATCGATCCCACAAGCGGTGCGTTGACGGCTGCGGGAGCGCCGGTTGCCTCCGGCCTTACTCTTGATGCGTGCAGCGGAATTTCGCTGAGCGCAACCCCTGACGGACGCTTCCTGATGGCATCCAGCAACGGCCAGATCAAGACGTTCAGCATTGGCGCGGGTGGCGTACTTGCTTCGCTCTCCACCGCTGCAAACCCGGTTGTGCCGAACGCCGGCATGAAGATTTCAGCCAACGGACAGTTCCTGGCCGTCTCGAACCAGACCAGCGCCTCGGTCTACACCATCAATCCTGATGGTTCTCTGACTGCAGTCGCAGGCTCACCGTTCGCAGAGGCCGGAACCGGAACGCTTGCGGGTCTGGACTTCAGTTCCACCAGCGGCCTGCTGTTCGGTGCAGAAGCCAGCGCAACGGCTTCCCTGGCGGATGCCTGGACCGTGGGTGGCAATGGTGCTCTCTCGGCCATAACCGGCAGCCCGTTCAGCATCGGTGCGGTTAACTCCAACGTTGTTCTACTCAGCCCGAACGATGGCTTCTTGTTTGCCAGTAACCAGGGCAGCGCCAGCCTGACTTCGTTCAGCGTGGCCGCGGGCAGCCTCACCAGCCTCGGCAGCTTCGGTTCGCTGCACGCTCCTGTGGGCATGGCGACTGATCGTTCCGGCAGCCTGCTCTTTGTGGCTGACGATACCTTCGGCGTGGCCGTGTTCAGCATCAGTGGCGCGGGCTCGCTCTCACAACTGAATGACACAGCCATCAGCGGCGCAGGCCAGGTCCAGGACCTGGTTGCCTATCCGCCGCGCATGGCCAGCAACGCAGATCTGAGCGTCGCGATTTCGGCTTCGTCGCCCAACGTGGTAGCCGGCCAGAACGTGACCTTCACCATCTCAGTTACCAACAACGGAGCTGATCCGGCGGCGGCGACCGTCACTGACGCTCTGCCTTCAGGCTTCAGCGTTGTATCCTGCTCGGCGACGGGCAACGGCGCCTGCATCGGCAACACTGGTGCGGCAATGTTCTACCTGCTGCAAAGCGGCGAGACGCAAACTGTGACTCTGGTGACTTCCACCAGCCTGTCGATTCCTGACGGCACCATCGCCAGCAACAGCGCGAGCATCAGCAGCAGCTCCGCGGTTGATCCGAATGCCGCCAACAACTCGGCCAGCGTCAGCGTCACTGTGGCCCAGCCTTCTACCACCACGATAGCGGTGGCAGCGGCCACCGGCACTTACGGCGGCAGCACCACGTTCTCGGCGACCTTGAGCGCAACCAGCGGTCCTCTGTCCGGCAAGACGCTCAGCTTCACGCTGAACGGCACGCCTGTGGGTAGCGCAGTAACGAACGCCTCCGGCGTTGCTTCACTCACCACCAGCCTCGGCACGATCGGGGCAGGCTCGCATCCTGGGGCCGTGACTGCCAGCTTTGCCGGCGACGCAAACAACCAGGCCGCCAGCGGCAGCGGCAGCCTGACCGTCAATCCCGCGCTGTTGATCATCACTGCGGCCAATGCCAGCAGAGCGTATGGAGACCCGAACCCGGCGTTCACCGGTACCATCACTGGCATCCAGAACGGCGACAACATCACCGCAACGTATAGCGCCACCGCCATCGCCACCAGTCCTGTGGGAACGTATGCCATCGTGCCCACGGCGTCTGACAACGGTACCGGCGCGCTGGCGAACTACACTGTCACGCTCAACAACGGTACGCTCACCGTTAATCCGGCTGTGTTGACCGTAACCGCGGCCAACGCCAGCATGATCTTCGGCGATCCAGTTCCGGCCCTGAGCGGCACTGTCACCGGAATCAAGAACGGTGAGAACATTACGGCCAGCTACAGCACCACGGCGACCTCAACCAGCAACGTGGGCACTTATCCCATCGTGCCTGCAGTGTCTGACAACGGTACGGGCGCCCTGGTGAACTATACGGTCGCGCTCAACAACGGCGCGCTCACCATCAACCCGGCCCCGCTGACCGTAACCGCGGCCAACGCCAGCATGGTGTTCGGTGATCCGGTTCCGGCGCTGAGCGGCACGATCAGCGGGATCAGGAACGGCAACAACATCACCGCCACTTACAGCACCACGGCGACCTCTACCAGCAACGTGGGCACTTATCCCATCGTGCCCACGCTGTCTGACAACGCTACAGGAGCCCTGGCCAATTACACCGTGACGAGCGTCAATGGCACACTGACGATTACACCTGCTCCGTTGACTGTAACTGCGGCCAACGCCAGCATGATCTACGGCGATCCTCTGCCGGCTTTCAGCGGCACGATCATTGGAATCAAAAACGGCGACAACATCACGGCCACTTACAGCACCACGGCAACCTCGGCCAGCCCAGTGGGAACCTATCCCATTGTGCCCACGCCGTCGGATAACGCCAGCGGCGCTCTGGCCAACTACACTGTCACACTCGTCAATGGCAATCTGACCATCAACCCGGCTCCGCTGACGGTTTCAGCCGCCAACGCCACGCGCGTTTATGGCGATCCGAACCCGGTCTTCACCGGCACGCTCACTGGAATTAAGAACGGCGATAACATCACCGCGACTTACTCCAGCGTAGATGCCACAGCCGCAGTGGGAACGTATCCAATCGTGCCTGCTCTGGTTGATCCCACGAACAAGCTCGGCAACTACACTGTCACGTCGAATAATGGAACGCTGACGATTACGCCAGCGCCGCTGACGGTCGCGGCAGCTGACGCGACTCGTTTGTATGGCGATCCAAGCAACCTGAGCGGAACCATCACTGGAATCAAGAACGGTGACAACATCACCGCAACTTACTCCAGCGCCGATCCGACGACCGCCGTGGGAACGTATCCAATCGTGCCCACGCTGGTTGATCCTACCAACAAGCTCGGCAACTACACCGTAACCTCGACCAACGGCACACTGACTGTAACTCCTGCGCCGTTGAGCCTGGTTGCTGCAAACTCAACCCGCGCTTATGGTGATCCAAACAATCTGAGCGGGACGCTCACTGGCGTGAAGAACGGTGACAACATCACCGCGGTTTACAGCACCACGGCCACCGCCACCAGCGCACCAGGAACCTATCCGATCACGGCTTCCCTGCTTGATCCAACCAGCAAGCTGGGCAACTACAGCGTGACCATCACCAACGCCACGCTGACGGTGACTCCGGCCACGCTGACCGTCACCGCAGCTAACGCCAGCATGGTTTTCGGTGATCCAGTTCCAGCTCTCAGCGGGACGATCTCCGGAATCAAGAATGGCGATAACATCACCGCAACCTACAGCACCAGCGCCACCTCGGCGAGCCCGGTTGGAACGTATCCAATCGTGCCCGCAGTCTCGGATAACGCGACCGGCACCTTGGCGAACTACACGGTCGTAATCAACAATGGCACGCTCACCATTAGCCCGGCTCCGCTGGTTGTGACCGCAGCCAACGCCAGCCGCCTGTATGGCGATCCGAATCCTGCATTTACCGGCACCATCACCGGCTTGAAGAATGGTGACACCATTGGCGCCATCTTCTCGGCGGCTGCCGATCCAACCAGCCCGGTCGGAAACTATGCAATCATTCCGACCCTGACTGATCCGAACAATCAGCTGAGCAACTACTCGGTCACTCTCAACAATGGCGTACTCACGGTTGCTCCGGCGCCGCTGAGCGTAGTTGCCGCCGATGCTTCCCGCTTGTATGGCGATCCCAACCCTGCATTCACCGGCACTCTGACGGGCATTAAGAACGGCGATAACATCACTGCCAGCTTCAGCAGCGCGGCTGATCCAACCAGCCCTGTGGGAACGTATCCAATCGTGCCCGCTCTGGCTGATCCCACGAATAAGCTGGCGAACTACGTAGTGACTTCAACCAATGGAACGCTTACCGTAAGCCCAGCGCCACTGACCATCCAGGCCAATGACGCTACGGCGCCGGTCGGCGGACCGTTCCCAGCCTTCACAGGGACGATTACCGGCCTGAAGAATTCAGACGTAATCACGGCGTCCTACAGCACTACGGCAGATGCCACCAGCCCGGCTGGACAGTACCCAATCATCCCCGCAGCGGACCCGAGCCCCGCGCTTGGGAACTACGCGGTGACGTTGATCAATGGAACGCTGACCTTGCAGTAAACGAAAAAAATCCAGGGCTGGCTGATCGTTCAGTCGGCCCTGGAATTCTTCAAAATCCCGGCGAGTCAATCTCAACCAACAACGCAAGAGCAGAAAAGGGACGGCCTAGGGTCGATCCCTTTTTTACGCTCCTCATACCTAATTGCCCCGACATCAGATAAATCCTTGAGCAAAGGCTGCCAGGAATATTCGGCTGCCTTATTCCAGACAAATAGGAAAAATTCTGACACCGCACGCTGGCAAACACGCGCAAACACTGCAAATTTTCTCCAGATTAAAAACTTTAATGATTCTCCAATGTCGGTCTAATTCCTAAGGCCTAAAACTGAGGACACTAATTGGCGAATCTTCGCCTTTTTAATGGGCACAGCTCGCTCTTCCGATGTTTGCGAAGCTGGGCTTGGTGAAGATCGCAACTGTCCGCACTCTCGAGGGAGTAGCTCGCAATGCGGCAGTCGTTGTTTTGCACGGATGAAACCTTGCCATCATAAAAAAGCAAGGAAGATCCTGGGGCTAAGCTCCGGGACAAAAAGGCGAAAAAAATGAGCTCCTCCACACGGACTACAGCTGCCCAGGGCAAAAACTGCGTTCAAACACTCTCAGCGCGCAATTTGTTCTGTCTGGTAACAATTCTGATGCTCGCCATTGTCACGGCGAAAGCCCAAACCATCGTCACGCCACCCACTACAACAGTTCAATATCTTGGCGTACCTAACCCGCAGGGCACCACCGATGCCGCGGTCACCGCACCTTTGGGCGGCATTATTTTAACGGGGACGGCGCTCAGTCCCGCTACCGGCCAACCGGAACGCCACCTGTGGGTGGCGGATGCTACTTCAGGGATCTGCCGTGTGGATCCGGACCTGGATTCGCCCGGACCATACGCAATGAACCTGCAAACTTGCCCGTTCAAGATTAATGGCGCGTCCATTACCGGCGGCCCCATGGCGTTTGATCCCACGCCGCATTTCCTTGATCCCGCGAATCCTACGGTCGCAACGAATTATCTCTATTTCGTAGATGAGCAGCGCGCGTCACAGGGCATCATGCGAATTGGCTATATCGCCACCGGTGACAGCGGCCATGGCTTTCTGGATTTCTCCAGTGTATTTGTAATGGCAGGCAACACTACCGGCGCGCGCTTCGGCGGAGGCACTACAGGTTGCCCACTTCCTGGAAATCCCGGTCTGCCGGCTGCGGCGACTCTTAGTCCTCTCGGCGATCTCTGGGTCGGCTTCAAGAAGAGCGGCTCGATCGTTCGTTTCAACCAGCCGGGCACCGCGTCTGAAACCGGCTTCGGCACTTGCGACCAGTTCATCACGCCTGTTGCCACGGTCAACAAAATATCCAATGGCCTGGCTTTTGTTGGCCATGATTTGTGGGGCGCGGACGGCACGTCGCCTTTCTTTGTAAAAAATGCCGACACCACCTGCGCCGTTCCTCCGCACGGATTGTGCCTTGCCCCAACGGACGTGATCAATGTGTTGGCCGGACCAATTGGCGCGGCTCCCACGGCCACCATGAGCGACCAGTATTATCCCGCCGTCAACGGCAACAACGTGTATTTCTCGCTCTCTCCCGCGGGTGGTCCTTTCAACACTGCATGGTTAGGAAACGCCTCGGCTGCCGACGCTGGCATGGCGGCAACGACTCTCGATACGACTTTTTACGGCACGTTCAATCCCGTGGGCGGCCCCAGCCAGGCAATTGCAAACATCAATGGCCTGGGTGTGGATGCCAGTGATCCCGCCAACATTGTGCTTTATAGCGCTGACGATTACGGCGGCGCGGGTTTGCTCGGGCAAGGCATGTGGTTCCAGACTTGCCAGGGCATCCCTGGTCCGGTCCCTGCGCCGGCGCCTGCACCTTACGTGCTCAATTGTCCGACTCCTCCCGCCACGGCTGCTCCCGGCGCTCCGCTCAACGTTTTTGGAGTCGCCAGCAATAATGCCGTCACGGTAAATTGGAGTCCGGCACAATCGAATCAGCCGGTCACCAGCTATACCGTGAACACCTTGATTGGCGGCGTTGCAGCTGGTTCACAAGCTGTTGTTCCGGCCGCTGGCTCTCTCTTCCCGCCCACCTCTGTTTTTATCGGCGGCCTGACAAATGGCACCACGTATACCTTCACCGTCAGCGCCACAAATGCCTCAGGCACCAGCCCGGATTCGGCTCCGAGCGCTCCGGTTACTCCTCCGGGCATCGCAATTCCTGCGGCTCCCACGGGCGTATCGGCCATTCCTGGTGACACACAGGCATCCGTATCATTCACAGTCTCACCGCCTCCACAAGGCGCGCCCATCACTAGTTATCTGGTGACGTCGAGTCCTGGTGGAATTCTGGCCAGCATTCCGCCACCAGCAACCGGAAATATCGGCACGGCATTGGTCGGCGGTCTTACCAACGGCGTGAGCTACACATTTACGGTCCAGGCCATCAACCTTGCTGGTCCGAGCTTGCCTTCCGCGCCTTCGAATGCCGTCACTCCGTCAGCAACTCATGTGCCGGTTCTAAACGTAACGATGAGCGGTCCCTCGTCGGTTTCTAGCGTGCCGTCGCAGGCCACTTATACGATCACTGTTTCCAATCCGATTACTGCCACGTCGAACTTCCCTGCTAACGTGTCAGTAACTCACACCTTGTCCCCGATTCCCGCCACGATCGTTGCTGGCGGCGCATCGCGCAATGTGGCTACGGGCATCGTCACAATCACTACGAGCAGCCCGCACGGATTGAACATCGGACAGAGCATAACCATTGCTGGAGTTACCGATGCATCGTTCAACGGAACATTTACGATCCAGGATGTTCCAACCGCCACCACGCTGACATATGCTCAGGCAGGTGCCGCGGCTACCAGCGGTTCCGGAACCATTACCGGTTTGCCGCTGTCTAACATTCTGGTGGCTCAAACCAGTCAGGGTACGTGCACTGCAGGGGGCTCTGGCGTGATAAGCGTTAGCTGCAATCAGGGAGTCCTGAATGCCGGATCTTCGGCAACCATGACCGTGACCGTGCAAGTCCAGAACCAGGCCATCCTCAACACTGTGGTCGCAAGCGGAACTGACCAGGCCGGTACGCTGCTGGCAAACGCAACTACCAGCGAAGCAACCACCGTGCCATTGCCGACAGTTTCAACTATATCGACGGCTGTCTCAGTGGCGGGCAACGCACAGGCTCCAAATCCTAACGTGGGCCAGGCAGGTAACATCACCTGGACCATCTCCAACACAAGCTTCACACCCGCTCCAAATGTTGTGTTCACCCTCTTCACTCCAAACGGGTTAATCATCAATTCGCCAAATCCGCCGAGTGTGACGGTAAACAACGGAGGCTCTGCTGTTTGTGCGGCTGGTACAGCGGCAACCGTGAATGGCGTCAACGGGACGCAGTTCGTTTGCTCCGTCACCGCAACCGCGACAAATCCAACCGCGGCCCTTGGCGGATCCACCAAAGGCGGCGCCAAACCACCGCAAACCATGATCGTCACTCAGAACGTGACTCCGGCAGCGGGCACGTCCAAAGCGGTGTTCAACGTGATTGGCACGGTCACTTTCGGACCGGGAGGCACCGATACGTTACCTAACTCGAAAACTGTGGTCATCACCGTGAGATAGAACAAACGCGGGCTGCCGGGAGGTGAACAACGTCCCGGCAGTTCTGCGATACCAGAAAAGAAAGGTTTTTGCTTTAGTATTATTCGCGCAAAAAATACGGGCTCATCCATGGGCCCGCTTTTTTTGCGCCTGAAAAAGACTTTATTGCCAACCGCTACTGACCACGTTCATTCCTCTCTTGATTGAAGAATGAAAGTCCAACTTGGGAAACTCTGTTACCAATTGTGCAAGCGTTAAAAATATTCGCCGTTTTTGAAACCAGAATTGATGAGGTGAAAGGCGTAAAGATCTGACGCCGTGATTCGCAACACTAATGAGTTTTACGGCACTTCCGGATGTAAATGGTGCCGGGCAGTTTGGATGATGCCTTCTTTTTGAATGTCAGCAAAAGATCCCGGGATCCAAGGGTTCCGGGACGGGAAGGCTAAAAAGTGAGACCCTATATTACGGCTGTTACATTGGCGGCAAGCAAATCTGTTTTGCGCGGAAAGTCCACGGCAGTTTTGTTTTGCCTTGCAGTTTTCTTCGCGTTTGCAACTTTTTCAGCAAACGCCCAATCAACGATCACCCCAACTACCAGCACAATCCAGTTTGCCGGCACACCTGCACAGAGTTCAATCACCGCTCCCACGGGCGCTCAGGTGCTTTATGGCACAGCTCTGAGCCCGGTCACAAATCAACCAATCCGCCACCTTTGGGTAGGCGACGCCACCGCGGGCCTCTGCCGCATGGATCCCGATCTCGATTCTCCGGGGCCTTATGCCATCAATCCTGCAACCTGCCTCTCGGGTTTTGCCATTCTGGGCGGAGCCATGGCCCTTGACCCGGGCAACAACCTGCTTTACTTCGTCGACAATCAGCGCGTCTCTCAAGGTATTTTTAGAATCAGCTATCTTCCCGCCGGAGACAACGGCAATGGATCGTTGGATCAAACATCGCTCTTCAGTCTGGGCGGCAGTCCATCCGGCAGCATCTTTCCCGCAGGACAGACCGGTTGCGCTTTGCCCGGCTCTCAGCTCTTTCCTAACTCCGCCGCTCTCGATCCTGAAGGTAATCTCTGGGTCGGCCTGGCCAAGGCTGCGCTGATATTTAAGTTCAACAATCCAGGTGCCGTTACATCTACGAACTTTGGAACGTGCAGCCAGTTCATGCAGAACGTTGCCACCATCCCCAATAATCGCGTGGGCGCGGGCATTGCATGGATGGGACACGATCTTTGGGGCGCCAGTCCTGAATCTGTATTCGTAATTCCCAATGCTGATACGGTTTGCCTCGTTGGCACCAACCCGGCGTGCAGTTCCAGCAATGGCACAATCAAGCTCACCCTTCCCTCTATCGTTGGCGCTACGGCCATGACTGGCGACCAGTTCTATCCCGCCATCAATGGCAACAATCTTTATATTGGCTTGCCCACGGATGTCGCGTGGGTCGGGAACGTCACGGGTGGTTCGGCAGGTCAGACCCTTACTCTCACCTACACCAACTCGTCTGCGAATCCGCTTTCCAATGTCACGTCCGTAGGAATTGATGGGACCGATCCTGCGAACCTCATTGTGTACGCTGGTGACGATCCCAGCGCTCTTGGCACAGCCGGAGCCGGAAGATTGTTCCAGACCACACAAACATCCGCCGCGCCCGCGCCTCCCGGAGCTCCGCTCGATGTCATCGCTACCGGCGGCGGCACGTTACCTGCAGCTATCGCATGGAGTCCCGCGCAGGTGGCCCAGCCGATCACCAGCTATACCGTCCATAACAACTTCGCGTCCAACGGTCTTCTGCTTCCAGACGTGTTGGTCGCCCCGCTTGGTGGCGGTCTCTTCCCGCCCACATCCGCCAACATTAATGTTGCGCAAAACGTGGCATATCAATTCCAGGTTTCCGCCAGCAATGCACAGGGTTCCAGTCCGCTATCAGCACCCAGCAATGTGGTGCCGCTAGGCGCCGGAATTCCTGCCGCGCCAACCGGCGTCGGTGCGATTGCCGGAGACACGCAGGCATATGTCTCCTGGACAGCTCCCATCAATAGCAACGGCACGCTGATTACTTCTTATACGGTGACCGCTCTGGTGAACGGCGTTCCCACGGGTATCAGTTCAACCATTGCCGCCCCGAGCAGCAGCAGCGTGAATACCATCGTCTCCGGACTCACTGACGGCACGGCGTACAGCTTCACCGTCCATGCCACAAGTGCTGGAGGAGATGGTCTGGAATCGGATCCTTCAGCTCCAATCACGCCTTCAGCCGCCAACGTCCCGGTGATGAAAATCCTGGTCTCGGGACCGCCTTCGCAAAATCCTGTACCGGCGATTGTCTCCTATGAAGTCACGGTCACAAATACCTCGCTCTTCCCGGTCACTAATGTGATCGTGAACAACGTTCTCAGCACCACGGACGGAGCATTCATCATTGTTACTGAGCCGCCACAGGGAACCTGCACGGCGGGCGGGACGGGCGTAACAAACGTGGCTTGTGGGCTAGGTAACATGGCTCCTGGCCAGGTGGTTGTCATTGATGTGGCTGTGCAAATGCAGAAAGCGCAGATCACGCTCACCTCGCGCGTCACGGCAAATGATGTGGCCGGGTCATCCACCACTTTCAAGGAGGAGCACCGCACTACTTCGCCTCCTGGAGCGCCTCCGCCAACCGGCTCGGCGCAAATCTCCGTCCCGATTTCAGGCAATGGCCTGCCCACCAGCCTCAACCCAGGACAGGCGGGAACTCTGACCTGGACGGTCCAAAACACTACAGGCGTTCAGGCAAACAATCTCCTGCTCGCGCTGAACATTGACAGCCTGCTGACGATTACTGGAGTGACCGCCACTCCAAATAGCGGCAGCAATCCCGTCACATGCAATGCACCTGTTCCGGGATTGATCAACACAAACCTGGTGCTCTGCAGCATTGCCAGCCTCGGCGGCCCCAAATCGGCAAACCCGGTTACGGTCATGAAAGTGACGGTCAACATCACCGCGCCCAACCAGAACAACTTGCAGTTGCTGCCCACAGGCACAGTCAGCTTTGACGGGATCGATACGTCAAATCCGACGGCAACTATAACGATCCGAGTCCATTAACCAGCTCCGGACTGCCGACGCGCAATCAGGCTTCGGCAGTTTGGACTGTGCAACCTAGACAAGATGTAGATCGGCTCATAAGCCTCCTTACCAAAGGACTGCGGCCACACATAACAAAAGGCGGGTCTGCATTAGACCCGCCTTTGTTTCAGGTGGTAAGAACTTAGTACATTTTTTTTGCCGGGGCCTTCTTCTTGGCCGGATGCGCCGGTGTGGGCGTGGCCTTGGCCGGAGTGCCCGCGCTGCAATAGTGCAAAGTCGAAGCTGGCATGCCGGCAGCTTCCGCAATAGTCATCACGAACAGTCGGTCATATTCATTTTCGCCGATGGGCGCCACTGTGCCACCCTGAAGGCGGGCGATCACAAAGGGCACTGTGTCACTGTGTCCCACCACCAGAATGTTTCCGCCGCCCGTATAAACCAGGTTCTTGATCAGTGCGTTGGGGTCTTTGGCGGGAAGAATTGTCGGCTTGATTTTTAGCGCTTTGGCTAGTGGCGCCGCTGTTTGCTGTGTGCGTAGAACGTCCGTCACATAGATCTGTTTTATGCCAGCGTCCTTAAGGGTGGTGGCCAGGCATTCTGCCCGCTTTTCCCCTTCAGCGCTCAGCGGCGCGTCTGCGGCGGCAGAAGCCTTCTCCGCGTGTCGCACCAGGAATACGGTGCGCACGTTTTGCTGGGCGGCTGCCAGTTGGCAAAGCAATAGAGCAGGAAAAATTGCGCGAAAGAATAAAGATTTCATGCGTGAATTATCGACCTCCGTGGTCTTCCTGATGTTTGTATCACCTTTTAGCAGTTTGGCTGAGCGGAAAATCCGCATGGGCGGCTGTGCCTCCATCCTCAACAGCACTCATTGTGGTGATGTCGCATCAGGTGATCACCCTATAACGCCAATGCGGGATGTAAAGGAAGTCGCCCCACCGGAAAACAACATATGGTAGGATAGCGCATCTCCCCCAAATTTCTTGCTATCGTTGCTGAGGAAGGTCTCGTCATTCATGATCCGAATTCTTATTACCACTCTTCTGGCTGGAACATGTGCGTTCGCTCAGACATCGATCGCTCCTCCGGCGCAAGGTCTTTCTCGTCCACCCCTCGCCCAGCAGCCCGCACCTCCTTTACCGCAACAGTCTTTTAATCCCGATAACGTGGCCCCGGGTGCCCCGGTCGTGACAATTCAAGGTGTTTGCCCAAGGACCACGGCTTCCGCGAAAAGTGGCGCTGCCAAATCTGATTCTTGCCAGACCGTGATCACCAAAGAGCAGTTCAACAGCATGCTCTCCGGGATGAATCTCGCGGCGCAAATCTCCAATCCAGCCGCAATGCGAAGTTTTGCGGAAAGTTATGCCCAGTTGCTGGCCCTGGCTAGTGAAGGTGAAAAGGCCGGCGCAGAAAACGATCCGCGCTTCCAGGAATTGATGAGGATAGCGCGCGTCCGGGCGTTGGCTGACACCTACCGCCATTCCCTTGAAGAAAAATTCAGCAACCCGCCGCAGGAAGAGATTGAGGCCTACTACAAGGAAAATATTTCCAAATACGATTCCTTTAAAGTTGAGCGCATCATCATTCCTTCAATCAACACCAATCGCACGCCCGCCGCGCGCGCTGAGTACCAAAAGAAATTCCAGCAAATGGCCAATGACATTCACGAGCGGGCAGCCCGGGGTGAAGAAACACAAAAGCTCCAGGATGAAGTCTATAAAACTCTCTCTCTCCCCTCTCCTCCAAAGACCGATCTTGGGATGAAGCGCAGAGGCGGCCTGCCGGCGGGGATTGAAAAGGACCTGCTCGCTTTGAAGCCGGGTGAAGTTACCAAACTTGAGAATGAAATGTCCGGAGTAAATATTTATAAGCTTCGCAGCCGCGATACCATTCCGCTTGAATATGTCAAAGCCGAAATCGTGCGCGATCTGCATCAGAAGAATATGGAAGCTACCCTAAAGGCCGTGACCGGAAACATACATCCGGAGTTCAACGAGCAGTTTTTTGGTCCTACCGGCAGAACGGCCGGCCCAATCCTGCGAAATCCACCGTCATCGGGTGCGATCTATCCCCAACCTGTCACGCCGGGAACTCCGGCGCCAGGCGTCCCAACTGGAAATCCCGCGCAACAACCTGCTTCGCCAAAATAAAAAGCCGATGGCCACTGGCTTCCTGAAAACTAGTTGACCAAAAAATTCTATGGATGAATTCGCGGCAGCTCGCCGGAATCAATAGTTTCACCGCTGCGTGAAATTGTCTGGAAGTACAGCTTGTCGCCCGCAATCTCCACCAGCATGAAACTCTGGTCGGAATCAAAGCCTTTCACCCGCTCTCTGGCTTCGCCAAAGTCATGCGTCATCAGCTTGCCGGAATTGCCCAGAACAAAGTAGTAGATATTATTTTCCGGCTTGATTCTCTGGTAGACGTGTTCATGGCCTGAGAACACAGCATTCACGCCGTAGCGCTCAAACAGGGGAAGCACCTGCGTGCGCAAATCAGAGTCAGCGCCATGGTGACGGCCATCATTATATAAAGGATGGTGGAAGAAACAGATTTTCCATGTGCCTTGCGAGTTCTTCAGGTTCTGGTCGAGCCAGCTGAGCTGTCTGGGGTCCATGTAATTGCTGTCCAGCGCAAAAAACGCTGCTTCGCCTTTGCGAAACGCATAATAACGTTCACCGCCCATGTTGAAGGGCTTGTAGAGCCGTTCGTCGTCGGGATCGTCGTGGTTGCCCAGCGACGCGTAAAACTTCACCCCCGCATCCAACAGAGGCTTGTAAGGCTGCTCAAATTTTTTAACAAAGTCTCTCGGCGAGTGGCTGCCGTAAATGTTGTCACCCAGCATGATTACGAAATCGAATTTTGTAGCTTGCTGATAGGCTTCCATCATCTGCGCCACTTCATATTGCGCCCGAGCGCCGGTCCCACTGTCTCCGATCACGGCAAATCGCACTGACTTGTCCAGCAGCGGAATTCTGACATCAAGCTTGCCCGCGGACTCCGCTTGCGATGCTACTGCTCCTGGATCTGCCTGGGCCACTCGCACGTGTCCCACCAGCGCCAATGCCAGCGTTGCAACAAGCATCATCACGTTTCGGTAGATCGTTACTCTGCTTTGTTTCATGCCGCCGGTACCGCTCCGGGAATAAAGTCCACAACTAGACCGGAAGCCATGTCATAGAGCAACAGCGTTGAACCCACGATCCGGTATTGAAGCTCTTTGGGAAGTGGCGGCAGGTGCTTCAGCAGCGTCGGAGGGGTCGATTGCAGCGGCAGGTTCCTGGGATATTTTGCATTCACCCGCAGTTGCACGTTTGGCAACGGCTCGGCATGCCGGAGGCTTGCGCGGATTTTGCCGCCCTCGGGTCCACGCAACGTGCTCTCAATCTGCTTTTTGAAATAAGCCGAAACCGCCGGCGTAAAGATATCTCCGCGTTGGGCCTCTGGGCGTGCCTGCTGGGTCTTTTCTGCCGTCTTTTGCTTTTCTTCAGCGAGCTTGCCGGGAGAGTCAGTCGGCTTCTTCACGATGTCTTGTTTCTTCTTCGCCGATAGATAGTTGCCTATCCGGTCCTGGAACTCCTTGACCGCGCCGTCGTTTCCTTCTTGCGCCATCGCGCACGAGAACAAGAAAACCACGAGCAAGCTCAATGACAGCCAACTTGTGGAAGCGTGAAGCTTCATAAAGAACATCATCCTTATTAGTGCTTAGATGCAGCAACCTCAATATGCCGGCCGAACTGCTACTCCGCTACCGCTTCTTCCACGATCTTTGCCGCTGTCTTCTTCACTGCTTTCGCCAGCGCGCCTTTTACCATTTCGCGCGCTTCGTCGCGATCTACTTCCACGTTTGCTTCCTTCTCGATGACCTTAACCACCTGTTGCACCACCGTGGCCGGGGCAAGCTTTTTTCTCACAGCCTTGCTGACTTTCCTCGATGTCCGTTCCGCCTTCGCACTCACGCGTTTCTTGTCAGCGCGACGGTCCGCCGGCGTTGATGCCTTCCAGTCATCTTCAAAAACCGTAACCATGGAACTGACGACCTTGGCGTTGTTCACAATCATGCCGATTTCGCGCCGCTCATCCAGTTCAAGCTTGCGCATACTCTGGCTGCCCAGAAATGCCTGTTTACAATCCCGAATGATCACCCGCGTGTGCAGCCGCATGCGCTTAAATACGCGCGCGGAAAGATGCCGGTTGCGGGAAACGTGCCCGATGATCTTGACCTGCACTCCCACCTGCAATCGCTCCTGCAAGATGCGCAGGATTTCTTTGTCCGCGATGTCGACGTCATAAATCAGAAGTTCCTTCTTGGCTCCCTTCAGGAACGTCTCTAGGACCTGCCGCGCATTCACCGGGCTAACCAGAAACTTCTTCGAACTGGATTTATAAGTTTGCCGCTGCGTGTCACAGGCAAAAAGTCGCGATGCTTCCTTTACCAGTTCGCGGTTTCTGGTCACAATGCCAAAGCTGCGGCTCCGCTCCGTGTCCAGATGGGTAAAGTTGTAGGTCAGCAAATAGAGTTCCTTGCCGTCCACAAGCATCATTTTGCCGTGATAGCGGATCAGGTCGTCCGCGGTCCGCGCGACCGTGATTCCTTTTTCCAGGAACCGCATTTCCAGCTTGCGCAGATTTTTCTCACCACCGCGATTGGTAAATGCGATCAGCGCATGGACAAAAACGCCTCGCTGGGCGGCATCTTCCAGTGCGTGCTCGATCTCTGTCTGATCGAAGCGGAAAATAACAATTTCAATACTTTTCTTGGCCCGTTTGATGGCTTTGAGCAGGGGCGCGGCGCCATCCGCCGGCTGAACGATCAGCTTCAATGGTGCTCCTTTGTCTCCACATAGTGAATTGAGACTTCCTGGTGGCCGCGCGCCTACCAGAATAGTTAGATGCAGCTCTGGCCTGCGGCTTTGGCCGTGGCTTTGGCTGTTCCTCCGCCCCGAAATCAGCATCCAACTTTCGGGTACTCTCATGCCTTCTTGCGGTTACGCGTCTTTTCGCCGATGGCTATTTGCACTCGCCGTGCTGGTCGTCGCCACAGCTTTGCCCGCGTTGGGCCAAAAAGAGAACGGGGATAGTTCGTCCGTCGCACACGCTATCTGGCATGAACCTGGCGACATCAAGTCAAAAGACCTGTTGAACGGTCCCGGCGGAGAAAAGCATCGTCCGCAATTGCCGCTGAAATTCTTGAAAGAAGATAAGCACGGACAAAATTCCAAGTTCGATGTTGAGGACGCGAATGGGACAAAGTGGAAAGCCAAGCTGGGAATTGAGGCCCAGCCAGAAGTAGTAGCCACCCGGCTGCTATGGGCCATAGGCTATTTCACCAATGAAAACTATTTCTGTGCCGACCTGGAAGTGAAGGGCCTTCCCGGCCACCTGCACCGCGGGCAAGGGCACGTGATTTCTCCGGACCATATTGATGGAGCCCGCCTTCAGCGGCACCGTGGTGATGAAAAGAAAGAAGCCAACTGGAGCTGGCGCCACAATCCATTTTTCGGCACACGCGAGTTCAATGGGCTGCGGGTAATGATGGTTTTATTGAGCAACTGGGACCTCAAGGACGAGAACAACGGCATCTTCACCGACAAAAACGGCCAGCAACAGTATCTTGTCACTGACGTGGGCACAGCTTTCGGCGCTTCCGGCAAGCACTGGACCGAAGCCGCGTCAAAAAATAATTTGAAGGAATACAGAAAGGCCAGGTTCATCTCCAGGGTCGCGCCGGATCATGTGGACTTCAACTTCCCTCGCCGGCCGCCGCTGCTCCACCTGCTTGTCCTGCCCAGCTACATTCACCAAGTCCATATGCGATGGGTCGGAAACCACGTGCCGCGGGCTGACGCAAAGTGGCTGGGATCTTTGCTCGCCCATCTCTCCACGGACCAAATCCTCGATGCCTTTCGCGCCGGCGGCTATCCGCCAGACAAAGCAGCAGCCTTCACCAAAGTTGTACAGGTCCGCATTGCCGAGCTGAACCAATTATGATGGAAAACTTTTCTAGGCGGCTTCCTCGCCCTTGAACTGAAGTTTATGTAATTCCGAATACAGGCCACGTGCTTTGAGCAGTTCTTCATGCCCGCCTTGCTCCACAATGGCGCCTTCATTCACAACAAAAATTACATCAGCGCGGCGAATGGTTGAAAGGCGGTGTGCAACCACGATGGTGGTTTTCCCTTCCATCAGCCGGTCCAGCGCCTCAAATACCAATTTTTCAGACGCCGCGTCCAGCCCTGACGTCGGCTCATCCAGCATCAGGATCGGCGTATTGCGGATGATGGCGCGAGCAATCGCGATCCGTTGACGCTGTCCGCCGGAAAGTGTCATGCCGCGTTCACCCACGATCGTGTCAAAACCTTGTGACAGTTTTTCAATAAATTCCATGGCATTGGCCTGTTCGGCGGCCCGCTCAATCTCTTTCCTCGACGCTTCCGGCTTGCCATACGCAATGTTCTGCCACAGCGGCCCGTGAAATAGCACGTTCTCCTGCAAGACATAGCTGATGTGCTGCCGGAGCGATTGTTGCTTGATCTTTCTCACGTCTATGCCGTCAATTTTTATTACGCCTTCATTGGGATCGTAGAACCGCGGCACCAGGCTTAAAATTGTCGTCTTGCCAACACCGGTGGGGCCAACCACAGCCGCGACCTGTCCCGGCGCAATACAAAAACTCATGTTCTGGATAATGGGCTGGTCAGGCAAGTAGGCAAAGGAAACGTGCTCAAACTCAATCTTCCCTTTTAGTTTTTTTACGGCCTTGGCGCCGCGAAGATCGTGAACTTCATTATCGGTTTGCAGGATTTCCTGGATGCGCTCATAGCCCACGGCGGCCTTGGAATAGGTGTCGGTCATCTTGGAAAGTTCCTGCATGGGCTTGTACATCTTGCTCAGGTATTGCACAAAGAGCACCATCGATCCTACTGACAAAGTGCCGCTAAGCGTAAGCCGCGCGCCGAACCACAACACCAGGCACGTTCCGGCAGCAACAATCACATCCACCAGCGGCGTGAGTTTTGCTTTCAGGCTGCGGGCACGCAGTGACGATTCCACTTCGGCAAGGCTGGCTTCTTCCAGCCTCTCCTGCTCATATCTTTCCCGCGCAAAAGCCTTGACGACGCGAATGGAAGACAAGACTTCTTCCACCACAGAGAAAACTGCGCTCTCTTTTTTCCTGACTTTGCGCGCGGCTTTCTTGATGCGGCGCGTGTAGCTATAAACCACCAGAAAGAGAATCGGCGCAACGGAAAGCGCAATCAACGTAAAACGCCAGTTCAGCCAGAACATCACGCCGATCATGCCAACAAGAGTCAGCACATTGATCACTGAACTCAACAGACCTGAAGCGATAAAGGTCTGGATGTCGTCCACGTCGGTTGTAACTCGGCTGATGAGGTCGCCAGTCCGGCTCTGATCGTGGAAAGCCAGAGACAGGCGCTGCATGTGAGCATAAATTGCGCGCCGCAGATCGTATGTGACCCATTGCCCAACGCTGGTGGTCAGGTACTTTTCTCCGTAGGTAGAGATGGCATCAAGAAGAGCGATGGCCATCACCGCAATGCAGGCAAACTTGATGGTGGCAAACTTATCGGCTCCCACGAATGTATAGACGAAGTGAGGCAGATCAGATCTGCCAGCGTGATTCTTAAATACCTCATCCAGGACGATCTTAAGCGGCCACGGCTGCAGCAGGTTCGCAATAGCTTCACCCAATACCGCAAGGAACCCAAGAGCAAGCGCTCCGGCATGGGGACGTAGCAACGTCCGCATTGTCAGGCGCTTACGCTTCTTCGGTCTGTCCGCGATTTTCTCTGCATCAGCTTTTCTGGAGACAGGCTGCGCAGCAGCAGACATGGTCTCAAGCTCGGATTTTCGTGTCACGCAGGACCGTCCTTCCCCTCATGCTTAAGATGCAGCAGCACAGGATGACGGCCACCTTGGGTGA
Organism: Terriglobia bacterium; assembly: GCA_020072645.1. Classification (NCBI taxonomy): domain Bacteria; kingdom Pseudomonadati; phylum Acidobacteriota; class Terriglobia; species Terriglobia bacterium. The sequence continues at coordinate 18,383 of JAIQGK010000003.1, read as the reverse complement.
GGGATCTACGCTGAATGTAGATTTGAGGGTAAAGTGAACCGGAAGAAAACTCGAATCCAGACACGGGATTGTCTATTTTGGGGGAACGCGAAGGAATTGCCGTGCGACCCCTGTTAGTGTGGTGTCGCTGAAATAACTCGACAATGCATGCAATAAACAAATCATTGTGGACCGCAGCCGCCCTCGGCTGCGCGGAATAATCTTTTGGAAAGCACGTATCGGGCCAACTCTTTGTAAGGTATTTGTGAGACACCACACTAGCATTCAAGAATACACATCAATTGCTTCGACGTCCGGGTCTCACCCGGATAGCCAAAAGCATTATTGATGTAAGAAACGCCGTCGATCTTCACCTGGCGATTCACATGGCTGTGGCCGTAAACATGAATGGCTGGGTTGAGCCTGCGCAACTGGCGCTCAAGCTGCACGGAACCCAGGACCGGATACAAAACCCTGTGCGCGCTCGGAATGAACTCGGGCATCAGATCAATGCGGGGTAAAAAGTGCGAGTAAGTAATGACCTTGTTGCCTGCCACGCTGTTTCGTTCTTCATTGAAGGCAGCAAAGTGCGCCGCAATATCCTGGTCAGTAAAGCCATTCGGCCAGCGGCACGAATGGTAGTCCATCCAAGTGGCTCGAAGTTCCTTGCTCGGCTCGCCAAAGGAGTAATCGTACCATCCGAGCAGCGGAATGATTGAGACACCGCGCTCGTGAAATGCCTCCATGGATGCCCCGGCCGATTTAACCGCTGCACATATGTCGTCGAACTTCTGCAATGAATTCTTTTCAGGGTCCTCGCGTCTCACCCACAATTCGTGATTCCCGGGGACGAACAAGACTTTCTTGAAGCGCTTTGTGAGAATGTTGAGACCCCAATCAAGCAGCTTCTGGATATCACTCATATCGCCGGCAAGAATGAGGACATCATCCTGATATTCAGCCACGGATAAGTTTTGAATCCACTTGGCGTTTTCGCTGTAGTCAATATGGATATCCGATAAGGCAAATACTCGCATTTGCGGTCATCTTCCGAAAGGGCATCATGTTTTCACTGACGCCATAATGCCGTCAGATTCTTCTAATCGAACCAAGAATGTCAGGATAGCATGCCCGCTGACATTAGGGATTGCAGGTAATACCTTGCTAGTCCGCCAACGGCCCTCGCTTCGCGCTTACCCCGAGCGCAGCAGATTCTTAATTTAAGAATTTATGGTGATGGTCAGGGACAGAAGAGCCACTGAACCGGCGCTTGATCCAGTTTCAATCTACATCGAGCGCAGGCGAGAGGGTTGGACTACGCGCGTGAAAAAAACGTGTTAATCCCGCCATCTTCGGCAAGACTATCGCATGCTACACCCTGGCCAGCGCCTCGCAGAACCAGCGTTGCGCGTCAGTCCATTGCGTTTCCAGCTTGAAGCCGCTGCGGCGCAGCAGCCGCGCAATGGAGGCGGTATTGAACTTGTAGCTGTTCTCAGTATGGATGCGCTCGCCTTTTTCAAAGTGGAAGCCGCGGCCCAGGTCCTGCACCCACACGGTTTGTTCATACAGGCTTTCCATGTGCATTTCAATGCGTGACTTTCTGCGGTTCCACAGGGCCACGTGCTCAAAAGAATCAACGTCAAAGCTGCCACCCAGTTCGCGATTGATGCGCACCAGCATGTTCTTGTTGAAAGCGGCGGTCACGCCCTGTGCGTCGTTATAAGCCGCGTGGAGGACATCTCCGTCTTTGATGAGATCAAAGCCGATGAGCAATGCGTCGCCCGGTTGAAGTGAACTATGCACGCTCTTGAGGAACGCCATAGCTTCATCAGGCTCAAAGTTGCCGATGGTCGAGCCGATGAAGAGCACCAGCTTGCGTCCGGGAAGCGAGCTGAGGTCTGGGATTCTATGAGTGTAGTCTGCAACGATTGGGCTCACGCGCAGCCGTGGAAAATGCCCGTTTAAAGTTTTCAGAGCGCCCTGCAAGGCCGAAGACGAAACATCCACGGGATAAAAATCCGCGCGCAGCTGGCGGCGCAGCAGCGCTTCAATCAGGACTTGGGTCTTGCTGGCGCTGCCGGCGCCCAGTTCCAGCAGAGTGATATTGACCCCAGCCTGGCGAATGATCTCGCCCGCATATTTCTTCAGGATGGCGCGCTCGGTGCGCGTGGGATAATACTCTGGAGTCTCAGTGATTTGCTCGAACAGGTGCGACCCGGCGGCATCGTAGAAAAGTTTAGGCGGCAGCCGCCGCGGTCGCGCGGTCAGTCCGCGCAATACTTCTTCCGCAATAGGACTAACAAGTAGTGCAGGGCTTTTAACTGCCATCGTCAGCCAGCCTTATTCCGGAAAATTGCCAGCGTGTTTCTGGAGGGAAAAAATTGCGGTACGTGGCGCGAATGTGCGAGCGCGGCGTGGCGCACGATCCGCCACGCAGGACCATCTGTCCGCTCATGAATTTGCCGTTGTATTCACCCAGCGCGCCGGCAGCGGGCTTATAGCCGGGATATGGAAGATAGGCGCTTGCCGTCCACTCCCAGACATCGCCAAAGAGTTGGAGCGGCACACCGTTCTCCAGCGACATAGGAGCCGCTACGGGATGAAACCTGCCGTTCTCCAAAAGATTGCCCTCGACGGTGGGGACTCGGCTTGCGGCCACTTCCCACTCAAACTCGGTAGGGAGGCGGGCACCGGCCCAGCGGGCAAACGCGTCGGCTTCGTAATAACTCACATGGCAGACCGGCTCGGCTTCTTCCACGTTGCGCATGCCGGAGCAGGTGAACTGGATCCACTTCCCGCCAGATTTTTCCCAATATAGCGGCGCTTTCCAGCGATGCGTCTGCACGGCCTTCCAGCCGTCAGAGAGCCACAGTTCAGGCCGCGAATAGCCGGCGTCTTCCATGAAGGAGATATATTCGCCGCACGTTGCGAGGCGCATGGCAAAGCGGAATGGGCGCAGAAAAACTTTGTGTCGCGAGCCTTCATTATCGAAATAGAACGACTCGCCTTCAGCGCCAATCTCATACAGCCCTTCAGGATAAAGCTGCGGCTTCTGCTGCGGCGCGCTGTCAGTAGTCGGCGCTGCCACTGCCGTCTGATATGCCGGATGCAGTGGGTTGCTCCAGAACCCATGCTTGATATCGGTAACGATCAGTTCCTGATGCTGTTGCTCATGGTTCAGCCCCAACGTTACAAGTTTCTGCGCTTCCGCGGCCACCGCGCCTGATTGCAGCAGCTTGCGCATGTGTTCATCCACGTGCGCGCGATACTTCCGGATTTCTTCCAGCGCAGGACGCGAGAAGGTATTGCGCAGAGCCTTTTCCGGCTGCTGGCCAACCGCGTTGTAATAAGAATTAAATAGATCGCGAAACTGCGGATGGAAAGATCGGTACCCTGGCAGATGGCTGGAAAGAATAAACGTCTCAAAGAACCAACTGGTATGCGCCAGATGCCACTTGCCCGGGCTCGCTTCCGGACAGGACTGCACCATTAAATCTTCGGGAGTCAGTGGGGCAGCGAGCGCGTCCGTCTGCTGGCGCACGGAAACATACTGGCTGGCGAGCGACGCCAGGGCGCGCTCTTCGGCCGACGCGGGCGGAAATGTCAAAACCGATTTCAGGTGAGCCATAGGGGGAATCCTGTCACTCAAACCAACAGGGCAGACATAGTAAATCTTTGGCCCACAAAATGCACCTTGGGCACAACAAAAGACCGTCAACATATGATGCGCAAGGCTGATTCAAAGTTTCGATTTTGTCGCGGTGATTGACCTGAGGTTAATGGCCAAGCTCCCTATGGCCGAAAATCGCCCATTCCGCCCACCGAGTGAAAATTTAACGAAAGTTACAGCCAGGCTGGTGTATCTTCAAGAATGTGACACCTGCAGATTCAACGGTCCGGCGAATCATCTTTCACGTCGATATGGACGCTTTCTTTGTCTCCGTGGAAGAGCTGTTTAATCCGGCGCTGAAAGGCAAGGCCGTGGTGGTTGGCGGCCAGCGGGATGAGCGAGGCGTAGTGTCGGCCGCGTCGTATGAAGCGCGCAAGTTTGGCGTGCATTCGGCCATGCCGCTGCGGACAGCAGCGAAGCAGTGTCCGCACGCCATCTTTGTCGATGGTCATCCCGATCTTTATCGCGAATACTCGCACAAGTCGCGGGAAGTGCTGCATGACTTCTCGCCCGCGGTGGAGATGGCTTCCATTGACGAGGCCTATCTGGACATGACGGGTACGGAGCGCCTGCACGGGCCGCCACTGCTCTCCGCGCATAAGCTGCATCAGCAGATGAAAGAACGCACCGGGCTGAATTGTTCCATCGGGATTGGCAGCTCAAGGCTCATGGCAAAAATCAGTTCAGATAAAGCCAAGCCCAACGGCGTCCTGTATGTGCTGGCCGGGCAGGAGCAGAGTTTTCTTGCGCCGCTGGATGTTGGCAAAATTCCGGGCGTGGGCAAGGTCACCAAAGCGCGGCTCAATGATATCGGCATTGTTTACATTGGCGATCTGCTCAAGGTGGAAGAGCGGGTTCTGGAAGAAAATTTCGGCAAATGGGGCCCGACGCTGGCCGGCAAAGCACGCGGTGAAGATGCGGGTGCATGGTTTGAAGGCGACGTGGGCGAAGAGTGGCAGGCAAAATCCATCAGCCATGAACACACCTTTGATCGCGACACAGCCGAACTCGGCAAGATTGAGCCTACGCTGGCGCACTTGTCGGAAAAAGTGGGCCGCCGCTTGCGCGAACAGAACTTTATTGCCCGCACGCTGCAACTCAAGCTGCGCTATTCAGATTTCACCACCATCACCCGGGCGCATTCGCTCAACAGCCCCACGCAAATGGATATGGAAATTTTTTCGGCCATCGCAAAGCTGTTCCATGCCAACTGGGAGCCGCGTCGCGCAGTGCGCCTGCTGGGGGTGCAGGCATCAAACTTTGAAGACCTTCCGGAACAGATGGACTTGCTGGAAGGGGACAAAAAACAAAAATGGGCGCGCGCTCTATCCGCCTCTGATCGGCTGCGCGATAAATACGGCGACTCCGCAATCTTTCTGGCCAAGACCATGGGCGGCAGCTTTCGTGAGCGCGTCCATGAGAATCCTGCGGAAAAGCCAGACAAAAAGCGGTAATTTTTTGCAGGGTTGCGAAGATCAAACCGTATTCACGGGCCTGGGGTTTCGCGCCGCCTTGATAGAAATATAAATCCGCACACAAATAGAAATGGTGGTATTTTGTCTCTCAACAATGGCGAGTTCACCAGCAGTTCTTTATTAGATAATTCTTATCATCCTGTCATCTTTAAAGCGTTTTTCAAGGATCTCCAGGTTTTGGCCCTGACCTGGGATAGAAGTTGCAGGCTGCTTTATGTCTTCGCGGTTTGAAGCACTCGTTGCCTTTAGCATTATCAGCGTCCTGGTATCACTGTTTGCCTGGATCTACTTACGGGACCGTCAAAAAAGGACTCGCTTATGGATGCTGGGTTGGATCGCGATCCTGGTCCATTTTGCCGCTCCTGCTTTCAGCGCAGACTTTCCCCGCCTGGCGCCTTTCACGTCGTGGATCAAGGTTTGCACACTGATTATTGCCGGGACGTTCTTTCTGCTTTCCGTGTCTGAAGTTTTCATCTGGCGGCGCAGACGGATTGGGTTTGTTTTGTTCGTGAGCGCGGCGGCCGTGCTCTATCTCACCATCTTGCTGCTTCATGTTCGTACTCCGTGGATTTACCTTTCCCTGCTCTTCATCAGCATTGGTTACGGCATGATCCAGGCGATACGCTACTACGGCTGGCGGAGCCCATACCTGTATTCGTTACTTCTTCTGGCCCCCTACGGGGGATGGGCCGCGCAACAGGCCATGCATGGAACTTTGCGGCACGGAATGAATTTTTACCTCTTTGGGTTCTTTTACGTGACCGGCTTGGTCTACTTCCGCCATTTTCGCAGGTTCTCCCCAGGAGTCATCCTGACTTCCGCTGCGTTTATGGCCTGGGGCTGCGTTTTTCCCTTGTCGGCCATTCTTTCTGCGCTCGGTACGGGGCCTGATCCAGGAAGTTCTTTCTGGGACTTGCCAAAATGTTTCGTGGCTTTTGGAATGATTCTGACGCTGTTTGAGAACCAGACTTACGTGGCTTCCACCGTGGCGCTCCAATATCAGGTCCTTTTTGAAAACAACCTTGCTGCGGTCTATGTTTCCAGTCCAGAAGGCAGGTTGTTGAATTGCAACAGCGCCTTTCTCAGGATGTACGGATTCCAGTCCAAGGAACAGGCGCTTGAGTGTTCAGCGGTGTTTTTTTATTCCGAACCGGAGCAGCGCGAGCAATTTCTGATTGACCTAGGACGCGAGGGGCAGGTGCTGAACTACGAATGCAAGCAACGACGTCAGGATGGCACGGTGTTCTGGATACTCGAACGCGCCACCATCGTCAAGGGCCCGGACGGCAACAGCTTCATTGAAGGCACGGCCATTGATATAACCGAAAGAAAGCAGAGCGAGATTGCGCTGAAGCAGTCAGAGGAGAGGTTTGCCACCGTTTTCCGCCAGAGCCCGGTGGGTTGCGGCATTGTGACGCTGGATGGCGTCTTCCTCAACGTGAATGAGAGTTTGCTGCGAATGCTGGGCCTGCCTGCGGAAAAGGTCATAGGAAAATCGGGGGTTGAATTGGGCCTCTGGAACTCGCAAAGCCACCGCGACGAGTTCTACCGGAGACTCCGGGCAGAAGGAGCGGTGCAAAACCTGGAAATCAGATTTAGGGATGCAAACGGAGTTGAGCACATTGCCCTGTACTTCGCTACTCTGGTGCGCATCGGCGACAAGGAATGCATCTTTGGCATGCAACTCGACCAGACGGAACAGCGCGCCCTTGAAGCAAAATTCCTCCGTGCGCAAAAAATGGAAGCCCTGGGCCGGCTGGCCGGAGGCGTTGCGCATGACTTCAACAATCTGCTGGGAGTGATTGGCGGCTATGCTGAACTGCTGGAAGCCAAACTGGAAAGCGCCGAGGGCCTGCGCCGCTATTGCAGCAAGATTATTGATACCACGCAACGCGCCAGCGGCCTTACCCGGCAACTGCTCACCTTCAGCCGCAAGGAAATCGTGCGGCCCGTACCGCTGCAAACCGGAGAAGCTCTTCAGGAGCTTACCGCCATTCTTCCCCGGCTGATTGGGGAGGACATTGAACTCTCAGTGGACCTGCGCGCCACGGGGACTGTGGTGATCGACAAGACACACTTCGAACAGATCATCTTCAACATCGTCATCAATTCACGCGACGCAATGCCCGCGGGCGGCCAGATATTTGTGACCACAGAAGACGTGCTACGTCCGGCGCTCACTTCCTCTGGCAATGTCGCGATCGGTCAATACGTGGCCATACGCATTCGCGATACCGGCATTGGCATGGATGAAGAGACGCGCTTGCATGCCTTTGAGCCTTTCTACACGACGAAAGAGGTCGGACGCGGCACCGGACTCGGACTTGCCACCGTGTATGGCATCGTCCAGCAATGCCACGGTGAGATCGTAATTGAGTCCAGTCCCCGAAAAGGGACACAGGTCAATATTCTGCTGCCGGTAGCGGTCTCTGACGCTCCCAGCGCCAGCGAAGCCAGTCCGCAGGAAATGAAGAGAGGCAATGGCGGCATCCTGCTGGTGGAAGACGAGATGGATTTGCGAAACGTTAACGCCGAATTCCTGACTGCGCTCGGCTATTCCGTTACATGCGCCGGCAGCGGTCCGGAAGCGCTGGGTCTTTTGAAGGCTGCCGGCCAGATTGACCTGGTCATTACAGACGTGGTGATGCCAAAAATGAGCGGTCGCGAATTTGCCGACCGGTTGCTGCAACTCAGGCCGAACACCCGGCTTCTTTACGTTTCCGGATATACAGACGACATCGTTCTGCAAAATGGCATTTCCAAGCAAGGCGTGTTTTTTCTTCAGAAGCCGTATTCTCTGAAGGACCTTGCAGGCAAGGTCCAAACCCTGATGGCCACTCCTTTGCGTACCTGAAGCGCCTCTCTTGTTTTGAAGAAATCTTCAGCCGTCCGATTTTATTTACGTTGATAAACCTGCCAGTTCGCTTCTCCATCCAGCTTGTTGCTGCGTAAAAAATCCCAGATTTGTGGATTCAGTTCTTTCGATACCGCGTAATAGTTGTGGTCGTGCCCTTTGATTTCGATTACCTTGGCGTCAAAGCCGTGTTTGTTCAACTCAGTCTGTGTGGCTTTTACCAGCGGCGGTTTAAAGTACGGATCTTCCGTGCCGACCCATATGGTGATGGGAATCTTGCGCTTCGCGACATCCAGAGTGGGATAGAAGTCTTCAGCAATCGCGCCCGCATGGACTCCCGTTGCGGCAAAGTATCTGGACTCCATCCCCCCCATATACAAAGCAAAAACCGCGCCGGCGGAATGGCCAAAAATATATAAACGGGCGCCATCAACAGAATGCTTTGCGCGGACCGCTTCCACGATGTCGTGAAGAAATTCAGGACCATCGGTGTTCATGCTCCACTCGCGCGAGTTTGCCGAGTCAGGCGCGACAAGGATGATGCCTTCTTTCTCCGCCAGGTCTTTCCATTCGTTGATTTGTGACATTCCGTCACGGCCAGAGCCGTGCAGAAGCAACAGCAATGGTGCCGGCGCGGTAAGTTTTTCCGGCACAAACGTATAGTAAGTCCGTTCCGCACCCATAGATGCGATAGTTTGCTTTTCCGGTTTTGCGCTCGCAAACGTAGCGGCTGAAGTGGCAACAAGCAGAAACAGCAGAGCGAATGTTTTCATCGGCAGGTTTCCTGTGGTCTCAAATTAGACTCAAGGCGATTGGGCTTGGTAAGCGTTGCCATTCCGGGCTTTACGCGCTCTTTTCCACCAGCTCTTGCGTTTCCACCAGTTCAGGCTTGAGTTTCATCGGGAGCCATCCGCGCACCAGAATATAAAGCACTGGGATAATAAAGAGGTTGAGGAACGTGGAGATGATCATTCCTCCAAACACTGTCGTTCCGACGGAGTGCCGCCCTGCTGCGCCCGCGCCGCTGGCAAAGACCAGTGGCAGCACGCCCAGAATAAACGCGATTGAGGTCATCAGGATGGGCCGCAACCGCAGCCGCGCAGCTTCAATCGCGGAGTCCACAAGGCTCAGCCCGCGATGCTGCAACTGTTCGGCAAATTCCACGATCAAGATGGCGTTCTTGCTGGCCAGGCCAATCAGCATCACTAGTCCTATCTGGCAGTAGACGTCGTTTTGCAGGCCGCGCATGGATTGTGCCAGCAGCGCGCCCAGCACCGCCATGGGCACAGCCAGCAGAATAATAAACGGCAGCACAAAGCTCTCATACTGCGCGGAGAGCGTCAGGTACACCACCAGCAAGCCCAGGCCAAAGAGCATTACGGTTTGCGCACCGGACTGTATTTCTTCCAGTGAAATTCCAGTCCATTCAAACGAATAACCCTGATGCAGGACTTCTTTTGAGATATCTTCCATGGCCTGAATCGCCTGGCCGGAGCTATACCCGGGAGCGGCGCTGCCATCAATTTCAACGCTGCGGAACAGATTGTAATGGTTGATCACACTGGCGTTGGTCCCTTCTTTCACCGTGACCAGGTTGTCCAGTGAGATCATGCGATTATCGTCTGACCGCACGTAAAACTGCCGCAGGTCGCGCGGCTGCGAGCGGTATTGCTGGTCCGCCTGCACCATCACGCGGTAGGAACGATTGTTGAAATCAAAGTCGTTCACGTATTGCGATCCCATGTAGATCTGGAGCGCGGAAGTGATCTGCGAAAACGGGACGTTGAGGCTCTTGGCTTTTTCACGGTCAATCTGCACCACAAATTGAGGATCGCGCGCGGTGAACGTGGTAAATAAAGGATGCGCCAGCTCCGGCCGTGTGTTCGCCTTGGCGATGATCTGGTGCACCACGGATTCCAGATCGTCCAGGCTGCCGCCACTGGTCTGCTGCAGTTCATAAGCAAAGCCGCCAAACTGACCCAGGCCCTGAATGGCGGGCGGATCAAAGGCAATTACTATCGCTTCATGAATGCTCATCAACTGCCCGCGCAGCGTATTCAGCACCGCAAAAGCGCTGTGGTCTTTTCCGCCGCGTTGGCTAATGTCTTTCAGGCTGGCAAAAATAATTCCCTGGTTCGCGGCGCTGCCGGTAAAGCTGAATCCCGGAACGGAGAAGACGCCTTCAACGTCATGGTTCGCGCTCACCATGGCCGCTGCGCGATCCATCACTTTGGTGGTGTACTGCAATGACGCTCCGGGCGGCGCCTGCACAATCACAAAAAAGTATCCCTGGTCTTCCTGTGGCACAAAGCTGGTAGGAACCTTCTGGTAGACAAAGAACGTGGCTGCCAGACCCAAAATAAAAACCACTACAACCGCGGCACGCCAGTTGGTGAGCCGGTGAAGTATCGACTGATAACCGGTGGTCCCTTTATGGATAGCAGAGTTGATTCCGGAAAAAAATCGATTCTGCCGGCCTTCACGGGGGCGCAGCAGCAAAGCGGCCAGCGCCGGTGAAAGCGTGAGCGCGTTGAAAGCTGAAATCGCAATGGAGAAAGCGATGGTCAGCGCAAACTGCTGATAGAGCCTGCCGGTGCTGCCCGGGAACAATGACACAGGCACAAACACGGCGATCAGCACAAGCGACGTCGCTACTACCGCGCCTGTAACTTCGCGCATGCCAATCCGCGTGGCTTCTCGCGGATCGCTCACTCCTTCTTCTATATGGCGCTCCACGTTTTCGATCACGACAATGGCGTCGTCTACGACCAAGCCAGTAGCCAGGGTGATGCCAAACAGCGTAAGCGTATTAATAGAGAAGCCGAAGAACTTGGCAAAGATAAATGTTCCAACCAGAGAAACAGGAATCGTGATGGCGGGAATCACCGTGCTGCGCCAGCCTTGCAGGAAAAGAAAAATCACGACGATTACGATCAGGATTGCTTCTGCCAGCGTCTTCAGCACTTCGCGAATGGATTCACCTACGGCGCGCGTGGTATCAAACGCCACCTGATATTTCAGTCCCTTGGGGAATCGCTTGGCCAGTTGCTCGATCTCAGTCTGCACGTCGCGGCGCACCTGCAACGCATTGGCATTGGAGAGTTGCATTACACCCAGGCCCATTGCGTCCTGGCCGTTGTAACGCAGCTGGCCGCCATAACTTTCCGCACCCAGCTCAGCGCGGCCCACATCGCGCAATTCGATCAATGATCCATTCGTCGTGCGCTTGATCACAATGTGTTCAAACTCTTTAGGATCGCTCAACCGTCCCACGGCGCGCACGCTGATCTGGTAAGACTGGTTCGGCGGGGCAGGCGGCTGTCCCACTTGTCCCGCAGCTACCTGGACGTTTTGCTCGCGCAAAGCTGCTGTTACATCACTGGCGGTAAGGCCGCGAGCGGCCAGACGCACCGGATCAAGCCACAACCGCATGGAATACTTGCGCTCGCCAAAGATGATTACGTTGCCTACGCCCTTCACGCGCTTAATCGCGTCGCGCACGTAAAGGTCAAGGTAGTTGCTGATAAAAAGGTTGTCGTATTCTTTGTTGTCGGCGTAGAAACCGTAAGCCACCACAAATGAGCCGGTATTTTTGGTGATGCTGACGCCCGTCGTCTGCACTTCAATCGGCAGCCGTCCCAGCGCGCTCGACGCGCGGTTCTGTACGTCCACGGCGGCCACGTCAAGGTTGCGGTCAAGGTCAAAAGTGGCGTTGATGGAAGCCGTGCCGTCATTGCCGCTGGTGGAACTCATATAGCGCATGCCTTCCGCGCCGTTGATGGCCTGCTCCAGCAGCGTAGTCACGCTGGTTTCCACCGCCTGTGAGTTTGCGCCGGTATAGAAAGCGCTCACGCTGACCGCAGGTGGCGTCAGGTTGGGATATTGCGCGATTGGCAGCGTGGGAATGCACACGGCCCCGCCCAGCACAATCAGCAGCGAGCATACCGTGGCAAAAACCGGCCTTCGAATGAAAAAATTGACCATGAAGAATCCTGTAACAGGTTAGCAATTGGCAATTAGCCCAATCCGTTCACACCAAAGACGCGAAAAATGGAAAAATCCGAATCCCCTTTTTCCTTTGCGATCTTTGCGTCCTTTGCGGTGAGTTGTTTGGCTAATTGCCAGTTGCTGATTTACGACTGCGGCACCACCGGCATGCCGTCCGCCAGCATCTGCACGCTGGTGATAATGATTTTGTCGCCGGCGTTGATGCCGTCGAGCACTACGTAATCGTTTCCGACCAGATCGCCCACCTGGATCACGCGCTGCCGCGCCACGGCCTGTTGCCCGTTGCCTTCAGCCACAAAGGCAAAAAGCTTTCCGCTCAGGCGCGTCACGGCGGTAATCGGAATCACCGTGGCCTTGCGCTCAGACCACACCACGCGTGCGTGCACCTGCTGCGCGTTGCGGAACTTCATGTCGGTGTTGGGCACCTGGGTTTTTACCAGCAGTGTTTGTGAGTCGGTATCAACGTGCGGTGAGATAAAGGTGATCTTTGTGCGTGTGAGCGGCTTGCCCTGATCATCGACCAGATCCACCGGCATACCGATTTTTAGTGCCCCGGATTTTTCTGCCGGAACGTTCAGATAAGCTTCCAGCGCGCCGCCTTTGTCCACCGTGGTAAGAACGGTCTGGGCGCTTACGTGGTCACCCACATGGACAGGGATATCGCCAATCACACCCGCCGCCGGAGCGCGCACCGTGTAGTAATGCAGTTGCACCTGCTGCTCGCGGATTCCCGCCTGCAACGCTTCGGCGTCGGCTTTGGCGGCGTCGTAAGTGTTTTGCGCCGTGTCCAGATCGGCCTTGGCCAGCACCCCGGCGGCATAAAGCTTTTTCTTGCGGTCAAGGTCAATCGCCGCCTGCTGCATCACCGCCTGTTTGGATTTCAGCCCCGCTTCCTGGTTATTCACCGTCGCCTGCTGCTTGCGCGGATCAATTTCCAGGATTGGCGCGCCAGCGGCAACCCGGTCACCGGAATTCACAAAAATCTCGGTGATATCGCCTTCTACCAGCGGCTGGAGCGTTGCGGCATTGCGCGATCGCAGCGTCGCCAGGTAATCGGTTGAGATCGGCACCATTTCTGGCTGCGCCGTCATTGTTTTAACCGGAAAAGCCTGTGGGCCGGACGGAGTTCCGGCCTTGGCGCCGCTGCCGCAGCCTGCAACCAGCATTGCCACCGCCAGTAGAGCGGTCGTTGGTATGACTAACTTCTTTATCATCATCAATGTTTTAATGTTACCTGACTTGGGAGCACCTGATATTTGGATTAAAGCCGAGCCGCCGCCGATTCAATTTAGACGTGTGAGTAATGGTAAGGTCTTGAGGCTGCCAGCCCTTCTTGCAGAATTAACGAAACTCCCCTCGCAGTCGGTATTTGCCTTTCCGATTACGATAGGCGCGCTTCGCGCACCCCCTCCCCTACCCCTATGTCCACCCATTTCCACCCAAGGTCACCCAATCTACCCAAGAATCGGCAGAGGGCTGTGGTTCGTTTCCGATCCCCTCGTCACCACATAAGATTCCTAGTTGAACCCGGCCAATGTACTTTACCATTTGTTCGCCTTCGCGTCAAGCAAAACCGCATCTGGGTGATGTCAAGCCGCTTGTGTAAAAGGCCTGAGGGTGCGGCATTTGTTGGCGATTTCCAGGACAGCTTCCGGGGCGATGTCAATGGCCGGATAAAGAGTGTCCTTGCAGCAGTTTTGGAATGGAGAATCGTTGCGGGTACGCGACCCAGAACTACTCTTCCCGGATGGTCGCCCACCGCTTGAGCACGCGCTGATTTCCTGCCTTCCAGTCTGAATGCAGTGCCGTCAAGACCAGGCGCGTGTCGATTTCCACCGTAAAGTCGGTCTTGTCCTCAAAGCGGATTGAGACGCAGTGGTAGTCGGATGAAAGACAAACATCAATCCGTTCCACTGTGCGGCCTTTCATCTCCGTATACCGAACACATCCTGTGGGCACGGGGCGCTTGCGCGTGTGCCCTGTCGCTTTGGTTTTTCCCTGCCGTGGCTTCATGGGTTAAACTGCTTTCCGGTTCCGTGAGTTTCTGCATGATAATGCTGGGCCGCATGTTTCAGCGCCTCCGGCAAGTCAATCTCATTACGGTCGCACCAATGGCCCAGGTCGGCGAGCAAGTCGGAGATGATGAGAAAACGATCTTCCTTGTCGCCAACTGTTTCTTTAGCGAGTCCTGTACGCTGCGCAAAGGCGAGCAGGGCCGCTTCTGCCCAAAGCGCTCGGTCGTCGTTGGTGGTTCCTTCGTTTGCTGCTGCGTCTGGTGGAATCAACTGTGCCATTGCTCCTCTAACGGTCTGCGCTTCCCTCGCCATGGGATCCAGTGTGGATGATTTGAATGGAAAAGAACACGGAGTTAAACTACGTGTTCAAAAAACATGAATCCAAGGGTGGTTTCTCTCTGCGATTTTCTTTTGGTTTAAGTCCCACTTTGCGGCGGAAGTGAAGGGTGAAAGATCCAGTTTTCAAACTACGTTCTGCTACTCGGCGGGCCAAGTCTGACGTGGCGAACAAGCTGATCAGCATGTTTCTTCACGAATTGAGTCGCAAGATCAGCCAAAACTGGCCGATTAAAGTTGATGGGGAAGAGTATGAAAGGCTTGTCCGCGCGCGGTTCAATAACGAGTGCCCATATTGCTCTTGCGATCTGACCAATACCGTGTACGGTGTTGAACATCTCGACGGCATGAACCGTTATCGCGTCGGCCTCCATGTACCGGGCAACGTTTTGATAGCGTGTAGAAGGTGCAACGGCGAGAAGCGCCGAGACGACTCATTGAAAGTTCTTTCGCTTGCAAGAACCGGGTGGGAATCTTTTTTGTCTCATGACGGTACCCGTTGTCCTGCGCAATGCCACACCTGCCAATATTGGAAGAGTATCTGGAATGATGAAACAGAACGAAGACTACGATTAGGCGAGAACTTACAAAGAATTCGTTCATTTCGTAGTTTATTTCCAGAATATGAGCGAGCTGTCCTATCCCTTATGACAACCCATCCTGCATTATTGAGCAAGCTCTACTCCGATTGCCAAAACTTTGCCGAAATGGAGATTAGGTCGCTTTTGGATGGATTTGATTCCTCGCGTAAACCCCAAGCTTGAAAGATCAAAAAATTCTGCCCGCGCATAAAGAGAAAAGTTGAGGATTGCGATTTTCATCGATGGATGTTTTTGGCACCGCTGTTCGCATTGCTACGACGGGCATATACCAAAGCAAAACCGCCATTACTGGGTTCAGAAGTTGACTCGAAACAAAACGGAGAGATAACAGGAATAATCGACTTTTGCGGTCCCGAGGTTGGCGGGTCTTCAGAGTTCGCGAGTGCAGCATTTCAAAGCGCAATTCAGCGCTGTTCGCAACCCTTGCGATCTTGAATAAGAGTAAGAGCAGTCAACGCTAGGTTCTCGCTCCACTCGTTGCGCGTGGGCCGATTACTTTATCTTTGCCATCACAATATCGTGCCTGGCCTGGCATTCCGTGGCGGGATCCATGGTGGCCACGCCGACCAGGTCATCTTTTTTGGCGTTGAACTCAACTGGCGGTTTTTTTACCTTAGCGGGGATCCCGGTGAATCTGGCTTTTCCCTGCGTGTTGGTGTAAACCCCCATATCAAGCTTATGAGCGCCAAACGCACCGTATGCCAGATGGACATCAATGCGGGCAGCGTACACTGGCTTGCCGTCTGAGTCAGTAACGGAGAATTCAATGGAACATGGGCCAGAGCTTCCGTCGGTTACTGGGATATCGTCGGGATTCTGTGATTGGGCGGGCTGCTGGCCTCGCACTGCGAAAAGCAGAGTGGCCCCAAGAATCAGGAGAGCACAGGCTGATGCGGCTTGGAAGACTCGTCTCATAAGAGCTGTACAGATTATAAGCGCCGGAAGTTTCCTGGCCAATGCGGCTGACGCGGAACGGACTGTGCGACACTATTTTTGCGCCGCCGCGTCGGGGATCCGCGATGAGTGGCCCGCTACGAGCTGCCAGACTGCATCGCGCCACACAAACACATCGGTAAAACGGCTCTGCCGCCTCACGATTTTGCCGTCCTTATCTTTTCTGGTGATGGTCACGCGGCCTGTGACAACAGCGGAGAGAGGATAAAGGCGCACATCCGTTTCATCGATATCGTAAGTGGCATCGGATTTATGACAATCCTTTTCTCCCGCCAGGTCTTGTTCTTTGTTTGAGACACGCCCTGTGGCATCGGTAAAAATGAATTCTTCCGCTTCGATGCGCTCAAAATAGTGATAGTCGCACTGGAGATTGGCGCGGCCAATTTCATGCTCAATGCGGATCAGCTCATCCTTAATCTGCCCTGGCGTGCCGGCAGGGGTGTTATGTTGCTGGGCAGAGAGCATCAACCAGCCACTCAAAGCTAGGACCACAAATGCAAAGGCGAAGCGAGAGCGTTTTTCCATAAATTTCTGAAAATTATAGCGGAAGCTCTTCGCTGTCGCGCCACACGCAGAGTGTCAGCCTGCTAGTCGAGACGTATTCGGTCGTAGTTCACCCAGCGGCTCATGTCGCTGACGATCACTTTGTCTCCTTCGTGCAGCCCTGACTTGATCTCAATCATTTCTGAAGCGATGGCGCCGAACCGCACATTCACGCGCGTGGCCTGTTTCCTGTCCGGATCCACGCGAAACACAACCGCATCTGTGTTGGCTTGGCCGAAGCCGCCCCTTTCCATGAACAGTGTGTTTTCGATCCTGCCATATTCAATCACGGCATCAGAGCTGTCTCCAACCCGTACGCCCGTGGGCAGAGGCTGGTCAAAAACCAGCTCGATCGGGACCTGTTCCTCCGTCCCCAATTCGCCGATCATGGCGACCTTGCCGGTCAAAGCTCCGCATACCCCAACGATCTTTATGGATGCTGGGTGTCCGATCTTCAGGTTCCGGGCAAACGGGAGCAGAATCTGGACTCTGGCTCTTGCGTTGGGGCCAATGCGAGCCATCATTCCCCGGCCCAACGTATGAAACGGCATGGTGCCGCGCTGAACTGTGTGGACTGAAACTGTAGAACTGCTGATGGCCGGCTCATCGCCGGAATAAGTGCATATAGGTCTGGCCGTGAGCGCGGGCAACGCCAGGGCAAACGTGAGCAAGGACAGAATTTTCATGCATGCTCTCCTTGGAAACGTCTTCTTCTCTTGCAATCAGTCTACCGCCGGCAGAAGCCAAGCCAAATAGCTGATTATCCAAGGAGAAAAGGCGGCTTTCATTGAAAAGCACTGACCGCTATTGGCATAACGGTGTTCGATAACGGACATTGCGTCACAGGCAGGAATCAAGAAACAACTTCCCGGCCTTTATGCCGCCTGGAAGAAATCCCGCATTGCCATGATCACTGCGTCCGGAGTTTCAAGGCAACTGCTGTGGCCCGCGCCGGGAATGTTCACATGGCGGGCGCCGCGTATACCGGCAATCAGGCTTGCTGAATTGGATGGCGGCTGGGCTGTGTCGTCTTCACCGGTGATAACCAGCGTGGGGCAACGGATTGCGGCCATCTCCTCCGCCCGGAGCTGGCGCCGGTTCATCACCGCCTGCAGTGAAGGCGCAATGTTTTTCGGACGGGCGCGCAGTTTCCCAGTCCACTGCTCCAGCATGGGACGGCGCTCCGCACTCATGCGCGTGGTGCGGCCAAAGAGTTCTTTCACTGCGATCGGCGTAAACGGCGCCGGACCAACGATCTTCACCATTTGCGCAAGCAGGTTGTAGCGCACGCGGTTTGAAAGCTTTTCTTGCATCGCCGTCGTGTTCATCAGCGTGAGCGTGCGAATCAGCTCGGGATGATGCGCGGCCACGCGCATGCCGGCGAATCCTCCCATGGAGAGACCGGCGAAGTGGCAGGGCGCGGCCTTGAGCGCGCGAATCAGCAGGGCTGCGTCGTCAGCGATGGTGGACATGTCGTATCCACGCCCTATGTCTTCGGATTGGCCCTGCGCGCGATGGTCATAGGCAATCACGCGGTACTGCTTTTCAAACACGGCGCGTTGCGGCTCAAACATGGAATGGTCCATCAGCAGCCCGTGGGAGAAGACAATGGTCTCCAGACCGTCGCCGGATTCCTTGTAAAAGAGATTGACGCCATTAACCTTGATTGTGGGCATGGCGCTCACTTTACCACGTTCGCCATTTTTCTTAATGTCCGCGATTGGCAATCTCGCGGTCCGCATGATCTGTGTTCATCCGTATTTTCCTGCTCTTCTATTTTTTCGAATCGCGCCAATCACAGATGCATTGGGTTAGATGTGGAGTCTCAAGAGGTTGTTCCGATCGAGGCCGGAGCGGCTGATAGGTGGAACATGGTTGAGGCTACCATGAGGACGGTGCCAGTTGTAATGGTGAAGCCAGGGAAGAAGATGTTCGTGACGGTGTTGC